>NZ_JAOYTK010000030.1:0-48790 GCF_025846885.2 Brucella sp. HL-2
GAATTCTCCTGCCATGCTCCAAAACTCCCGTTATCAGGAGAGTGAATCATGAAGAAGTAATTTGATCAAATGTTTAATTGGGTTTGGAGCCTAGAGCGTGTTGCGCTTAATCGCACCCACAACGCTCGCTCTAGGTTCTCTTAATTGTCACATGTTCGCGAACGCTAAATGAAGCCATTTAGCTGCGACATGCTCTAGAGCGCTGTGCCCCTCTTGGGCGCACGAGGGTCGCTCTAACACTCTATATTTACAGCATAATTTTACCTTAAACTGATTCAAGTTGAAGGAATTATGCTGTAGCCGCTGTCTTTTTCCTATTTGAGAAGTGCGTAGCCAAAAGTGTGGCATTCGTTCACACCACACTGAACGCCGACCGAAATAAAATTGATTACACCAATCGCGATTACATAAAGACTGAGTACAGTCGCAAGAGTGCGAAGCAGTGGAAATGCTGCCAAAGGCTTCTGTTGCCATTGAACATTGCTGCCCCAGACAATGAGCTGAAAAGCAAAAGCAATCAAAAGTGCCACCGCAATAAGAACCGACCAAACTGGCATATGAAGTCCGAAGACCGCGCTGCCGATATATTCATGCCCAGGACGTGGATAGATGTCGAGTAATGTCTGACGCACCGATACAATCAGCAGGAACAGCGAGAAAATCATGCTCAGGCCAGTATTGCGATACGAGAAGCCGTGACGGAACTGCAGGATGATGCCAAAGCAGACACCAAACATGGCAACGCGTTGCAGAAGGCATAGCGGGCACGGTATTTCGCCATTGGCATATTGAAGTATCATTGCTGCGGTAAGAATAGCTGCAACGACCGCCATCATCCCGAGAAGATAAATATAAAGAAGCGCTGCAGGCAGTTTAGCGTCAGCAATATCATGATCTAATCTGAAAGTGCTCATGCTGCTTCTCCATGCACTTGTGTGATTGGCGTCAAGTCATATGCGAGCTGATGCAGCTGAAGTTGCTCAATGACCTGTGTCTGGAGCCAAGGCATTCGGAATCCGTAATCAGGGCTGTATATTTCCCAGAGAAATTGTTTAACGCCTAATGCGAGGCAAACGATAACAAGGAAGATTGCGACGGACTGACGTCCGAACCACGCGAAAATCAATGAAAGTGCCAAAGTTGCAAAAACAACAAGCATCATGGCTATACTCCTTTATATAAATACTATTTGATTCTAATAATTAAATTATAGTGAAAATTGATTCAATTTCATTTTTACACCTTAATATTACTTGGTAGCATAGATTAAATTTGATATTTATTAGGATGTATTGATGTAATCCAGATTTACGCGAAACCGGGTAATGTCAAAGTTTTGATGCTGGTTTGTTCTCCTTCGCGCTTGCTCTTGTGCGGCGAATCCTGTCTGAACAACGGATGCAGTTTTCACCGGAGCAGGATCAGGCCTTGAAGGCCGTCGGAAAGTGGCTGAAGGAAGGGCGCTCCCCGATCTTCAGGCTGTTTGGCTATGCAGGTACGGGTAAGACGACGCTCGCGCGTTATTTTGCCGAACATGTCGACGGTGATGTGCAGTTTGCGGCATTCACCGGCAAAGCCGCGCAGGTTCTCCGCTCAAAGGGCGCGAACAATGCGCGCACGCTTCATTCGCTGATCTATCGCCCGCGTGGTGAAGAAGCCGTGGAAGATGAAACCACGGGCAAGACCTCGATATCACCGACCTTTTCACTCAACCGCCAAAGCCCTGTTGCCAAGGCCGCACTTATCGTTGTGGATGAGTGCTCAATGGTTGACGAACAGCTCGGTCGCGATCTGATGACCTTTGGCACGCCTATTCTGGTGCTGGGTGATCCAGGACAGCTGCCTCCGATTTCTGGTGGTGGGTTCTTTACGGAGCATGACCCGGATTTCCTGCTGACTGAAATTCACCGTCAGGCACGTGACAACCCGATCATTCGCATGGCGCTCGATGTGCGCGAGGGCAGGGAACTCAATTATTGCGATGAGGGACGGGCAAAGGTCATTTCCAAGTCGGAAGTCAATCAGGATTTGGTTCTTTCTGCCGATCAGGTGCTTGTCGGCACCAACCGCACCCGCAAGCGCTATAATCAGCGGTTACGCGAGCTGAAAGGCTTTACTGCCGAATATCCGCAGGCTGGCGACAAGTTGGTTTGCTTGCGCAACGATCCGGCCAAGGGACTGTTGAATGGATCGCTCTGGAAGGTGATGACTTCATCCAAGGAGACGGTGAAGCCTGGTATCAACCTGCTGGTTTCGCCAGAAGATGAAGATCGTGGCGTTGCCAAGATTAAGCTTCTCAAGGCCCAGTTTGAGGACCCGGATGCCGAAATTCCCTGGCAGACGAAGAAGCGCTTTGACGATTTCGATTATGGCTATGCGTTGACTGTGCATAAGGCGCAGGGTTCGCAATGGGACAATGTCGTGCTTTTCGACGAAAGCTACGCCTTTCGTGATACGCGCGAGCGTTGGCTTTACACCGCCATCACCCGCGCAGCCGAGCAGCTGACTATCGTCAAGTAATCACGGCTCATTGGC
Organism: Brucella sp. HL-2; assembly: GCF_025846885.2. Classification (NCBI taxonomy): domain Bacteria; kingdom Pseudomonadati; phylum Pseudomonadota; class Alphaproteobacteria; order Hyphomicrobiales; family Brucellaceae; genus Brucella; species Brucella sp. HL-2. Next base: position 2,536 of record NZ_JAOYTK010000030.1, read on the forward strand.
TTCCGCATCGAGCCATTTCCAGGCTTCTGGCTCGTCTTCGGCTTCAAATGTTCGCATTTCTATTGAGAGAAATGGCTGCATGAGTGTGACGCTGGCTTGTATCCACAATGGTCCGCCGACGATCGCGTAACGGCGCAGATGTCTTAGCGATTTTGCGCGCATGGACAGCATGCTTTCGGAGAATGCTGAGCCCCAATCGACCCCTTCATAGCCGGTTAGTCGGATGAGAAGGTCGATTTCGTCATGCCCTTCATAGGCGGCATCGAGAAGGCCATAGAGGTTCTCAAGTGCCGCATCATTGAGATGTCCCTCAATTGCGAAGGCAAATACATCTTCACGACTGGTGGGAATGCGTCGAATGGCAGGAATGTCTTCATTGCGCATCGATAACCTCCACTTCCTGAATGTTTTGTTTGACCTGACGTCATGATTTGGAGTGTTTCCAGAAGACCGGATCGTTGAAACTGCTCCAATTATTTGTTTTTACGCATTATCCGTCGCAAAACCGCTTCACACTTTTGCTGGAAATGCTTTATTTCTCATGTTCAAACGCTTTTGGACGCGCAAAAGTTGCGGGGGGCTTGCGAAAAATACAGCAATGACAGCTGTTGGGGATTGCGTGCAGGGTGCGACCGGAAAACACTCACATTTTTTACCGGCAGGCGATATAAAGCCATATCCTGATTTGAGGGGGCGAAGCTCTATGCCTGCAAAACTGTCCGTCAATCTCAACGCAATAGCCATGTTGCGTAACCGGCGTGATCTACCCTGGCCAAGTGTCACCGGGCTGGGGCGCGCTGCCCTTGCTGCCGGAGCAGCTGGGTTGACCGTGCATCCGCGCCCTGATCAGCGACATATCCGTTTTTCCGATCTTGGCGATATTCGTGCTTTGATCGACGATGAATATCCGCAGGCTGAGTTTAATATTGAAGGTTTTCCCACGGAAGCCTTTCTTGAACTCGTGGAAAAGCATCAGCCAGAGCAAGTGACATTGGTTCCCGATGATCCGATGCAGGCGACGTCTGACCATGGTTGGGACTTCGAGACCAAAGCTGATTTTCTTTCCCCAATCATCCAGCGTTTGAAGTCAAACGGTATGCGCGTTTCTCTATTTGCTGACCCTGACCCGCTTGGCTATGACAAGGCAAAGGCCATCGGTGCAGACCGAATTGAACTTTATACCGGCCCATATGGTGCGACTTATGACGATCCAGCGGCTGCAGCACGAGAGCTGAGCCGTCTTGGTAAGGCAGCAGCTGCTGCCTCGGCACTTGGGCTTGCAATCAATGCAGGGCATGATCTGACAGTTGAAAACCTGCCCGCGCTGGTCAAACATGTGCCGCAGCTTAGTGAAGTTTCTATCGGTCATGGACTCACGGCAGATGCTTTGATGTACGGCATGCCTGTCACTGTTAGCCGTTATATAGGTGCATTAGCGGTCTGATTCCGACATTTGCATCCCTTGAGGCAGGCGTTAAACAAATGTCAGAATCAAAAAGGCCACTAGCAAGTATTTGAATCTAGTGGTCTTTGCGAATTTGACGTTTGAAACAGCATTTGTGTTGGTCGGGATTCAAACGTCAAATTCAATCCACTGGCCGGGTAGGCAGTGCATTGAGCGCATGGCTCGGAGCGAAGCCTTGCGAAATCTGCATTTGTGCGCGGGCGCGACAAGATATAGACCGCCCGCCTGATATACATGCGCTGGGGGCGCGCTGGATCGTTTGAGGGAAGCATACATGAAGTTTTCCGCAGTTCGTGTTCCGCGCCAGTGTGCCGGTGCAGATTACTTTTCTATAAAGAGTTTAACTTTGACACGTCAAACATATGGCTGATCGCCAATTGGTGTGGGAACTTTTTACAGCTATCGTGTATTCCCTAGCTGTGGACGGTTTGTTTAATTCTCACACGCTCTGATATTCCATCCCGATACTTACGACCTTGCGAGGTGTCTGCATATGAGCAGCGAGCAACCAGATAAGAACACGTCAGTCGCAGGAGATGCACTGTCGGGTTCTCAGAACACGCTGCCGGTTGGTGTTTCTCCTGAAAGCGCAATGGTTTCCGAAGAAAACGACCACTCTCACGATAGCATGAAGACGCTCGTCCTTGGCGCGCTGGGCGTTGTCTATGGCGATATCGGCACAAGTCCGATCTACGCTTTTCGTGAAGCACTACATGCGGCAACCTCGGATGGGTTTCTCTCCAGAAGTGACATTCTTGGTGTTGTTTCTCTCATCTTCTGGGCGCTTTTGCTCGTTGTTACGGTCAAATATGTGATTTTCGTGCTGCGCGCCGACAATAATGGCGAAGGCGGCATTCTCTCTCTGATGGCTTTGGTACGGGCTGCCTTGAAAGGGCGGCCCGACGTCATTCTGGCTGCCGGTATTTGCGGAGCAGCGCTGTTTTTTGGCGATGCCGTCATCACGCCTGCGATTTCGGTGCTTTCCGCAGTGGAAGGCGTGCAGATTGTTGCACCTCACATGACGCCGTTTGTGGTTCCCATCACTGTGGTTATTCTCGTTGTTCTATTCTCCATTCAGAAGTACGGGACAGGCAAGGTCGCCATCGTTTTTGGTCCGATCATGGCAGTCTGGTTTCTGGCGCTTGGTGCGTCCGGTCTTTGGCATATTTTTGACGACCCCACAGTGATGGCGGCGCTCAATCCTTATTACGCGCTGCGGTTTCTCGTGGTCAGCCCTGGCGTGGCGTTCATTACGGTTGGCGCGGTCTTCCTTGCCATGACTGGTGCCGAGGCGCTTTATGCAGACTTGGGGCATTTCGGACGCAAGCCGATTGTGCGGGCTTGGCTGTGGATCGTGTTCCCATGCCTGCTGCTCAACTATTTCGGGCAGGCGGCCTTCGTGCTTTCGCATGGCGAAGCTGCAGCATTACCATTCTTTCAGATGATGCCAGAATTTGCGCTCTGGCCAATGGTGTTGCTGGCAACTGCTGCAACCGTAATCGCCAGTCAGGCGGTTATCAGCGGTGCGTTTTCGGTGGCTCGTCAGGCCGTTCAGCTCAACATTCTGCCCCGTCTCGAAATCCAGCATACTTCGGAGAAGCTGCACGGGCAGATCTATATTCCGCGCGTCAATCTCCTGCTGGGCTTGACTGTTATCATTCTGGTGCTTGGCTTTGAGAAGTCCAATAATCTCGCGTCCGCTTACGGTATCGCTGTAACCGGCAATATGCTGGTCACGACAGGGCTGCTCTATTTTGTCATGACGCGCATCTGGAATTGGCGCGTGAGCCGTGCGCTGCCGTTGATCCTGGGCTTTCTCGTCATCGATATCATGTTCTTCAGCGCCAATATCATCAAGGTGCATGAAGGCGGCTGGGCATCGATTACCTTTGCGCTCATTCTGGTCATCATCATGTGGACTTGGGTGCGCGGTACTCGCCACTTGTTCCAGAAAACCCGCAAGGCTGAAGTGCCGCTTGATCTCATTGTTGAGCAGATGAACAAACGTCCACCGACCATCGTTCCAGGAACGGCGGTATTTTTAACGGGCGATCCAAAGAGTGCGCCAACAGCGCTAATGCATAGCCTCAAGCACTATAAGGTTTTGCATCAAAACAACGTCATCCTGACGGTCGTCACAGCTTCCAAGCCTTGGGTTTCGAGCGCCGATCGCGCGCGTGTTTCGCAATATAATGAGCGTTTCATGCAGGTGACGTTGACGTTTGGCTATATGCAGCAACCTAATATTCCGCGCGCGCTCGGCCTGTGTCGCAAGCTTGGCTGGAAGTTTGATATCATGACGACATCATTCTTCTTGTCTCGCCGTTGGTTGAAGGCGTCGGCACATTCTGGTTTGCCGCTATGGCAGGATAAGCTCTTTATCCTGCTTGCCCGTACTGCATCTGATGCGACGGAATACTTCCAGATTCCAACGGGCCGCGTAGTGGAGATTGGAACGCAGGTAAATCTTTAAGACTGCGAGCCGCACTCTTCTTAAATTTCAAAGGGCGTCTTCTGAGAATTTGATTCCGGAAGGCGCCCTTTCTTTTTGAATTTGTTGGCTTCTTTCCTGTTGCTGACAAAGTGCTCGCCGCAACACGGGGATCACATTTCTAAAATCTTCGTTCATCGTGAAAAATCCTGCTTGACGGCCTCTCAAGCAAGGATTAATAAACGGAACCGTACCGTACGGTACAAGGTGGAGGGATTGATCCGTGACTGATAAAAGCGACGAATTGCAGGCTCAGAAGCAGCCGTCTTTTTCGCCGCGTCAGAACGATGTTCTGGAGCAGGCGTTACGCCTTCTTGTCGAAGGTGGGGACCGCGCTTTGACAACGGCGAGCATTGCGCGTGCCGCTAATTGCTCCAAGGAAAGCCTCTATAAATGGTTTGGTGATCGTGACGGTCTGCTCACAGCAATGGTGCGCTGGCAGGCATCGAAGGTTCGTGTTGTGCCTGTGGCGCGCGAGAAACTTGATGCGGAATCGTTGTTCTCCAGCCTTGAACATTTTGCGCGTGACTGGCTGCTTGTGCTGTCGGGTCCGACATCTATCGCATTGAACCGTCTGGCTGTGAGCCATACGGCATCGGGTAAGTCGGCCTTGGGGGACATCGTTCTCGCCAACGGCCCGGTTGCGATGGCGAAGCGTCTCAAGCCGATCCTCGAAATGGGACAGGAAGCAAAGCTTCTGGCTTTTGACGATATTGACGAAGCATTTCGTGCGTTTTTCGGAGTTGTCGTCCGGGACATGCAGATCCGGTTGCTGCTTGGCGACCGGCTGGAACTGACTGACGAAGTGGTTATCCGGGACGCCCGGCGCGCCACAAAGCAGTTTTTCGCTCTTTACGGGGCATAAACCAACGGCCGACGAGAGAAGGCCACAGAGCAATCTGAAAAACAATCTGAATGAAGGGAATATGGAAATGCGCGTATATTACGATCGCGATGCAGACGTTAACCTGATCAAGTCGAAGAACGTCGTTATCGTCGGCTATGGCAGCCAGGGTCGCGCCCATGCGCTTAACCTCAAGGATTCTGGTGCCAAGAATGTGCGTATTGCGCTGCGCCTCGATTCCCCGACTGTAAAAAAAGCTGAGGCTGATGGCTTTGAAGTTCTCAGCGTTGCAGATGCTGCCAAGTGGGGCGACCTTCTGATGATGGCGACGCCTGACGAATTGCAGGCTGAAATCTATAAGGAACACATCCACAACAACCTGCGTGACGGTGCCGCGATTGCTTTCGCACACGGCCTCAATGTTCACTACGGTTTGATCGAGCCTAAGAAGACAACCGACGTTGTGATGATCGCGCCAAAGGGCCCGGGCCACACCGTTCGCGGCGAATACCAGAAGGGCGGCGGCGTTCCTTGCCTGATCGCTATCCATCAGGATGCTTCGGGCAATGCACATGATCTGGCTCTGTCCTATGCTTCGGGCGTTGGCGGCGGTCGTTCGGGCGTTATCGAAACCACCTTCAAGGAAGAGTGCGAAACCGATCTTTTCGGTGAGCAGGTTGTTCTTTGCGGCGGTCTGGTTGAACTGATCCGCGCTGGCTTTGAAACCCTTGTGGAAGCTGGTTATGCGCCAGAAATGGCGTACTTCGAGTGCTTGCACGAAGTGAAGCTGATCGTTGACCTGATCTATGAAGGCGGTATCGCCAACATGAACTATTCGATCTCCAACACTGCTGAGTGGGGCGAATACGTATCTGGTCCTCGTATCATCACTGCTGAAACCAAGGCAGAAATGAAGCGCGTTCTGCACGACATTCAGACCGGTAAGTTCACGTCCGATTGGATGCAGGAATACAAGGCTGGTGCAGCTCGCTTCAAGGGTATCCGTCGCATGAACGATGCTCACCAGATCGAAGAAGTTGGCGCAAAACTCCGTGGCATGATGCCATGGATTGGCAAGAACAAGCTGGTCGACAAAGAACGTAACTAAAAATCTGAGGCATTCAGGTTTTGGTCATTGAGTCGGCCAGAAGTCTGAATCTCATTAGATTTCGAGCGTTCTAAGATCAGATTAAAAAAAGGGGCGTTTCTTACGCCCCTTTAGCACATGAAAGACATTTGAATTTCTTGGCGCGAAGTGTTGCGCACGAAAAGATCGTCAAATGGCTAGAGGATTTATGTTTTGTGCGCGGTTAAGCCAAAACAATTCTGAATATCTTTATTCCATGTGAGCATGGAAAGAGGTGTTCTCGTCGGCTGAAATTTGCGCTATCGCTTCACCTTTATCTGGTGAAGTTTGAGGAGGCTTTGCCTTCAAACGAATTGAGGAGATTTCCCGTGCTGGACTGGGAAACTGTATTTGCAACGCGCTCGAAACGTATGCGCGCTTCGGAAATCCGTGAACTTCTGAAATTGCTGGAACGCCCGGATATTATTTCCTTTGCTGGCGGCATCCCCGATCCTGCATTGTTCCCGCATGACGAATTCCAGACCGCCTATAAGGATATCTTTGGCGGCCCTGAAGCCAATGCAGCGCTGCAATATTCTGTGTCGGAAGGATATAAGCCGCTGCGCACATGGCTGGTGAGCGAGCTTGCCAAAATCGGCATTCCTTGCACCGAGGACAATGTTTTCATCACATCCGGTTCGCAGCAGGCGCTCGATTACCTCGGCAAGCTGTTCATCTCGCCAAATGACACGGCATTGGTGACAGCCCCGACCTATCTTGGCGCGCTGCAGGCTTTCAATGCCTATGAGCCGACCTATGATATTCTTTCGATGAATGGCAACCGCACGCCTGCGTCCTATCAGCAGATGGCTGAAAAGGCAGGCGGTCAGGTCAAGTTTGCTTATCTCTCAGCAGATTTCAGCAATCCGACCGGTGAGACCGTTAATCTCACAGGCCGCGAAAAGCTGTTGGCCGATGCGGATGAACTCAATGTTCCGATCATCGAAGACGCTGCCTACCAGTATTTGCGTTACAATGGAGAAGCGATTTCGCCGATCCTTTCGCTCGATATTGCGCGTAATGGTGGCGACATTGAAAAGACCCGCACCATCTACTGCGGTTCTTTCTCCAAGACGCTGGCACCGGGCTTGCGCGTTGGCTATGTGGTCGCCTCACAGTCGGTCATCCGCAAGCTGGTCTTGATGAAGCAGGCCGCTGATCTGCATTCGTCGACGATCAACCAGATTGCTATTTACCATGTGGCGTCGCGTGGCTTCGACAAGCAGGTTGCGAAGCTTCATGGTGTTTACAAACATCGCCGTGACAAGATGCTGGAAGCATTGGCCAAATATATGCCGGAAGGCACTGACTGGACCAAGCCAGAAGGCGGCATGTTCATCTGGGTCACGTTGCCCAAGGGGATGGATGGCGCGGCATTGCTCGCAGCGTCGATTGAAAGCGAAAAAGTGGCTTTCGTTCCCGGCAAAGCATTCTTTGCCGATGGTACTGGCGCGAACACGCTGCGTCTGAGCTATTCTTGTGCAAATGACGAAATGATCGATGAGGGCATCATGCGCCTCGGTCGTCTGATCCGCACGCATTCCAAATCGGAAGCTGCCTAGTAAGTACAACAAGGCCGGAGTTTTCTCCGGCCTTTTTGTTTTATTGAAATGGCGAGTTACAGCCTGAACGCGGTCCTGCCAGCGGCTGGTAGGTATTGTCGGAGGTACGATAGCTGCGATAGCGGTTCGAGCACCACTGGATGTGGTTGCTGCTGGGCCCGAACGTCGTCACCGGCTTGCGGTTGGACGGACGCACCTGAAGAGGGTCGCCATTCTTATAGATCGGGATGCCTTCGCGCGAAATATAATTGCCACTGTCGCGACAGCCCACGCCATAACATTTACTCGAGCCGGCTTTTGGCTGATACGAGCGCGGCATAGATCCCATGATCGGCGGCTTGCTGGGCTGTAAGGACGGTAGATAGGGTGTTTTCCGCAGTTCAATCGCCGCAGCGTTGCCGATAAGGCTCGCTGCAAACAGGCCCGAACAAAGCGCCACACGCCAAATCTTACCCATCATCGTATTCCATCCTTATTGCTTCTTTTCATATGGGGATTGTTCGGCAGAAAATCATCAAGATCGCCAGATTTGGAAAAGAAGTTCTTGCCAATCATAACGCAAGTCGCGAGATTGCGCAGGCATGTTTACGATAGCCACATTTAATGTCGAAAATCTGATGCGCCGGTTTGATTTTTCCGGCTTTCGCAATGAATTGCATCAGGACCGTTCGCTCAAATTGTTCGAAATTGGCGATGAAACGCAATACCGTTTGCTGGAGCAGGCGCGTGCCGTCGCCCATGCAGATGATACGCGCCAGATGACGGCATTGGCTATTGCTGAAGCTCGAGCCGATATCCTCTGTCTGCAGGAAGTCGATAATCTCGCGGCACTCAATGCCTTTGAATATGGCTATCTTTTCAAGATGATTGGCCAGGGCTACCGCAACAAATATCTAATTGACGGCAATGACAGTCGCGGTATTGATGTGGCGGTTATGGCGCGCGACACCACGCGCGATGGTCAACCCATCGAGATCACTCAAGTCACGAGCCACGCACATCTGACCTATAATGATCTGGAACTTTACCAGCCGGTGCTGGCCGAACTGGGGCTGGAACCGCACGACCGCATCTTCAAGCGCGATTGTCTCAATCTCGATATGCGAATTGGTGGCAAGCCTTTGTCATTGTTTGTGGTCCATCTGAAATCTATGGGCGGCGCGCGCAACGGTTTCGATGGGCGAACGGCATCATTGCCTGTACGACAGGCCGAAACGCTTGCGATCAGGCGGATTATCGAAGACAAGTTCGGGGTGGGGCAGACGGCTGATAAGCGCTGGCTCATCTGTGGCGATTTCAACGATTATCGCGAACGGATCGTCATCGATGGTGATGAGTGGAATGGGTACCAGTTTACTCCATTTACGGAAGAAGTTAGCGCGCTCGATACGCTGCTCACTGATGGCTTTGCCGTCAATTTGGTTGAACGCCGCCCGGTCATGGATCGCTGGACGCTCTATCACACACGTGGGCCGCAAGAACGGCACCTTTGCCAGCTCGATTACATTCTGGCCTCGCCGTCATTTGCGAACAAGAACGAGAGTGCCATTCCACAGATTATTCGGCGTGGACAGCCATGGCGCACCATTTTCCCGCCAGGACAAGATGTTGAACGCTATCCGCGCGCCGGATGGGACCGGCCCAAGGCCAGCGATCATTGTCCCGTGGCCGTGACGTTGAACATCGTTTGAAAATGAGGCAACTGATGCAGCAGGTGAAAGAAAACACGATCTATGAAATTGATCGTGTCGATGTCAGGGTTCTGCCTGATCCTCTTTTTTATACCGAGCACAACAAGCCTGCCATTGCTGAAAACTGGAGAAAGGCGGTTGCTGCCAACCCAAGGCTGTTCGATGGCGAGATTTATCTGGCGCCTGAAGCGCATCTTGATGATCGGGTTTTTAAAGCGAGTTTCAGACGTACCAGTTTTGCAACGCTGATGTATTGGCGCGGTGATCTTGTAACCGAAAAGCCTTGGCATATTTTTGGTGTTGGCATCATGGTCTCTGCCGAGGGGCATCTGATTGCTGCGCGCATGAGCGCACATAACGCCGTGGCAGGTCGCATTTACTTTCCCGCCGGTTCTATCGACGACCACGATATTGTCGGTGACAGAGTCAATTATGAAACCAACATGGCACGCGAAGTCTTTGAAGAGACTGGGATGGAGCTTGGCTATGCGAAGGTCGAGTCGAAAACCCATCTTGTTACCGCCGATGGTAGCATTGCGCTTTTCCGGCGTTATTATTTTGATGTGCCTACCGCTGAATTGCTGAAACGGATTAAAGATAATATCGCCAAGCAGGCTGAACCAGAGCTTGCTGAAATCATTCCCGTGACGCGATCAGGTGCCATGGGGGAGGCGACGCCGTCCTATGTTCGAGCATTTGCTGATTGGCATTTTAATAATCAACAGTGAGGTTGGTTCTGACAGATGACAGGGCGGCGAAATTGGCTATGCTCGCGGACTATCATCGACCGATGTGAGGGAGAATTTAAAGATGACCGAAGCTGCCAGTGCCGGCCGTTATTACGAGATTTTCGACGTTTTCGCCGATAAGGCTCTGGCTGGAAATCCATTGGCTGTTGTTCACGACAGTGAGGGGCTGACTGATGCGCGCATGCAGGCCATTGCGCGCGAATTCAATTTGTCCGAAACGGTCTTCATCTTTCCACCCGAAAATCCGGTTCATGAAGCTGCAGTGCGTATTTTCACGCCGGACTACGAACTTCCCTTTGCCGGACATCCAACAGTGGGCGCTGCCGTATCACTAGCGCGACATCGCAAAACGGGCGATGAGTCTGATCGCCTGGTAACACTGGAAGAAAAGGTCGGTGTAGTTCGCTGCGGCGTTATTCTGGGTGAGAATAGCGCCTTTGCCGAATTTGATCTGCCACGCCTGCCGGAAAAGCTTGATATAAAGATTGAGAAAGAGGAAGCCGCCGCCGCAATCGGACTGGGCACACATGAAATCGGTTTCGAGAATCATGTGCCTGCTGTCTGGAGTGCAGGCACGCCTTATCTTCTGGTTCCGGTACATAATCTGATCGCTGCTGCTAAAGTTTCGATCGACCCGGTTTATGTTAGCGAAAGCCTGCCACATGTCGCGGAGCGCCCGCTGCCGATTTATGTTTATTGTCGCGAGACAATTTTGTTCGATAGCAATTATCATGCGCGCATGTTCGTGACGGGCGCGAATGTTTATGAAGATCCGGCGACAGGTTCCGCAGCTGCTGCTTTTGCCGGGATGATTTTGGCCAAGGACAAGCCGGTTGACGGCAGTTCGCAATGGTGGATCGAACAGGGCATGGAGATGGGGCGTCCATCGCGCATTCGCCTTGAGCTAGATGTTACCAAAGGCGCATTAACCGGCGCGCGCATTGGCGGGACGGCAGTTAAGATTGCCGAAGGACGCTTATTCGTCTGAATATCTAGTTTTGATTGCAGTCAAAGCCCAATCGCTACCCTATAGTAATCTATCGATGGATTAGCCGAACGAGGGACGCCTGCCATGATAATCAAAGAAATGTCGGAACTTGATATCCGCGATATGATCCAGCATACGCAGGTTGGGCGGCTGGGTTATGTTCTCGATAACCGGCCTTACGTTGTGCCCCTCGGGTTTCGGTTCAGTGGGGGCTCGCTTTACTCATTCACAACTGACGGGCAGAAGACCGAGGCAATGCGGAAGAATGCAGCTGTCTGCATTCTCTTCGATCATATTGTTTCGCGCACCCAATGGCGCAGCGTGGTGGTGAACGGGCATTATCGGGAAATCATCCGCGAAGAAGAGAAGGCGGCCATCGTCAATATGATGGCCAACGAGCCGACATGGTGGGAGCCTGCCTATACTAAAACCATCACCGGTGGCGGAGAGCAGCGCAAGTTGGACCCCGTCTTTTTCCGCGTTGATATTGAAAGCGCCACCGGTCATCAGGCAAGCTGAGTTTTAGCGCACGACCAGAACAGGAATTGAGCTGCGCGTTACGACCTCATAGGTCTGGCTTCCAAGCAACATGCCTTTCAACCCGCGACGGCCATGGGACGCCATGACGATCAGATCGTTACGCAGCTCTTTGGTCGTTTCGATGATGGATGTTGCAGGATGATGAGCAACGACGTGCAAAGTATGGATTTCAACGCCCGCTTCGACCGCGAGCTCGCGTGCACGAGAGAGCGCCTTATCGGCGTAATCATTCCACTCTTCTTCAAATCGTTCGATGAATTCGGGGCTATCCGTAAAACCACCAGGAAGTCCGGAAATTGAATAGGGAGCGGTCACCGTAATCACGGTTACCTTGCTACCCATGGCCTTCGCGGTATCAAAACCATGAATGAGACCGCGTTCCGCAAATTCCGAACCATCAGTTGTGATCAGGATATTCTTATACATCGTGCCCTCGCTTTGACTTTATGCAAATTTAAAATAGGTAGTGAATTGATCATATCAAACCGAATATGGCCTCACTACACGTATAGAACGGGAATTCTGTAATCCATGCCACTTGATTGCGATACGTTTCATGCGAGCTGGGTTGCAACTGTTCTTAATCTCGATTGGCCGTCGCGGGCTTCCACTCTCATTGAAGATGATTCCGAACGGGTAAAGCGTCAGAAAAAAGAGCTGGTGCGGATGTTTGATGAGGCGTCGGAGCATGGCATCAATGCCATGATTTTTCAGGTCTCTCCTGCTGCCGATGCTTTCTATAAATCGGAGTATCTGCCGTGGTCGTCTTATCTCACGGGTACGCTCGGAAAAGATCCGGGCTTCGATCCACTTCGCTTTGCAATTGCGGAAGCGCATAAGCGCGGGATCGAGCTGCATGCATGGCTCAATCCTTATCGCGTTTCGATGGATGTGCGACCAGCAACGCGGAAAGAACTGAAAAACTCTGCCGGCGATTCTCCGCCCAGCGTCTATAAAACCAATCCAGGCTGGGTGGCTATATCTGCGGATCGTTATGTGCTTGATCCGGGTATTCCGGATGTGCGCCAGTGGGTGACGAATATCACGGCCGAAGTCGTTCAGAAATATGATGTCGATGGCATACAGTTCGATGACTATTTCTATTACGAAACGCAAGGCTCACCGCTCAAAGACGACAAAACATTCAAACGTTTTGGGACGCGGTTCTCCAGCAAACATGACTGGCGGCGCTACAATACCTATACGCTGGTGCAGGAAATTTCGCACAAGATCAAAACGATCAAGCCACATGTCCGCTTTGGTATCAGCCCCGGCGGCGTCTGGCGCAATCAGATCGATGATCCTCGAGGTTCGCCGACGCGGGCGGGCAAAACCAACTATGATGGTGATTTTGCCGATACACGCGCCTGGGTGAGAGACGGCCTGATCGACTATATTGCGCCGCAGGTCTATTGGTCGTCAGGGCGTAAAGATGTGCCCTATGGCCCTATCGTGAAATGGTGGGCGGATACCGTCAAGGGCACAAAGACCGATCTTTATATCGGCATGGCGCTTTATCGCGCGGGTACTTCTGCGAAGTCTGAGCCTGAATGGGGTGCCGGCAATGGCGTGGACGAAATCAAACGCCAACTCGATATCAATGACGCGATCCCAGAGGTCAAAGGCAGTATTCTGTTTCGGCAGGGCTTTTTGTCTGATCCCAAGCTTAAAAGCGTGTCGTCCTATCTAAAGAAGAGCTGGGGTAAGTGCCGCTCACCAAAATAGTGGGTGTGATTGCATATAATTATTATCTAATTGATTTAGATCAAAGAAAGCAGTCATGACCGGGTGCTAATGATCGCTCGTTGTCAGGTTCCACCAGAACTGACGGCCCGGGACGTCGAGGCCCAACCTAAAGCGACGTCCCGGCTAAACTTTCCGAATTAAATCTCAAGTTGTTTAGGGATCTGTCGAGCGCACCAGCGCGATCTTTTGCAATGTTGTACTGTCGACAGTCAGCGGGTGCTGTCAGCATTGCCCTCCATCTCACTAAATCGGCACCCGCGAACTTTCTTATATTTATTGTTATTTATCGCATGAAACTGCGATGCATTTGAGTATAGTTGATTTTAATCAAGGCGATCTCGCCTCAGTGAAAATACTGAACTCAGTCTGATTTAATAAAATCATTTGCCGCATAATTTAGCTGTGCGGGTCCGCAAGATGATGACGCAGAGGATATTTCGGCATGGGATTTAATCGCAAGCAGTGGATCGTAACCGGTGTGGTCGTGGCTTTGGCCGTCGGAGGCTACTATGCCTGGAAGACATTGAGCGATCCCGGTTTGCCGGATGGTATTGCAGGCGGGAATGGACGTATTGAAGCTGTTGAGATCGACGTTTCGACCAAAAGCCCAGGACGCATCCGCGAAATCCTAGCCGATGAAGGTCAATTCGTTGAAGCGAATGCCATTCTTGCCCGGATGGATACGGCTCAGCTTGAAAGTCAGCGCAAACAGGCAGAAGCACAACTGCGCCGTGCTGAAATAAGCATTGATACAGCTAAAAGTCTCGTCGCCCAGCGTGAAGCCGAACAAACTGCTGCGGAAGCAACCGTCGCGCAACGCGAAGCGCAATTGGATGCTGCCCAACGACGACTTGTTCGTTCACAGCAGCTTTCGGAATCGCGCACTGTTTCCCAGCAGGTGCTCGATGATGACCGCGCAACCGCTCAAGGTGCAGAAGCTGCTGTTGGTGCCGCCAAAGCCCAACTTGCGGCAACCGCAGCCGCGATCAGTGCTGCCAAGGCGCAGGTGGTCGATGCTGAAGCCGCGGTTGAGGCTGCAAAGGCAGCCATCGCGACAATCGACACGGATATCAACGATGCCACCTTGCGTTCGCCAAAGCCGGGCCGCGTACAATATCGCGTTGCGCAACCGGGCGAGGTGCTGTCAGCCGGTGGTCGCGTGCTTAATCTGGTCGATGTCAGCGATGTCTATATGACGTTCTTCCTGCCGACTGCGCAGGCTGGTCGTGTAGCTATTGGGGCAGATGCGCGCATAGTGCTCGATGCGGCACCTCAATATGTGATCCCGGCGACGATCAGCTTTGTTGCTGATGTTGCGCAGTTCACGCCGAAGTCGGTTGAAACGGAAGAAGAGCGCCAGAAGCTCATGTTCCGCGTCAAGGCAAAGATCCCGCAGGATTTGCTGCAAAAATACATCCAGCAGGTAAAAACTGGCCTGCCAGGAATGGCTTACGTCAAGCTTGATGCGAATGCTGAATGGCCGAAGAACCTCGCGGAAACCGTAAAATGAGTGCGGCTCCGATGAAGGCTGACGTGGGCGACGCTGGCTTTGTCGTCCGCGCCGAAGGCGTGGGGCTTTCCTATGGATCGGCTGTCGCGCTTCACAGTATCTCGCTCGATGTTCCAGCAGGCTGTATGGTCGGCCTGATCGGCCCCGATGGTGTCGGCAAATCGAGCCTTCTTTCACTGGTCGCTGGTGCACGCGCCATGCAACAGGGAAAGATTGATGTGCTGGGTGGCGATATCTCCAACAAGCGCCATCGTGAGTCGGTTTTTCCGCGTATCGCTTACATGCCTCAGGGGCTGGGCAAGAACCTTTATCCGACACTTTCGGTGTTCGAGAATATCGAGTTTTTTGGTCGCTTATTTGGCCATGACAAGCATGAACGCGAACGCCGTATAGCCGATCTTTTGGCTCGAACGGGGATGTCACCCTTTGCGGATCGCCCGGCGGGAAAGCTTTCAGGCGGTATGAAGCAGAAAACCAGTCTTTGCTGTTCGCTGATCCACGATCCCGATTTGCTGATCCTTGATGAACCGACAACTGGTGTCGATCCTTTGTCACGACGTCAGTTCTGGGAGCTGATCGACGATATTCGCAAAGATCGTCCGGGCATGAGCGTCATTGTGGCAACGGCTTATATGGAAGAGGCCGAGCGCTTCGATTGGCTTGTGGCGATGAATGATGGCGCAATTCTTGCGACCGGCACACCGCAGGAATTGCTTGAACAAACCAACACTCCTAATCTTGATGCGGCCTTTATCGCGCTGTTGCCGCAAGAGCTGCGGGAAGGGCACAAGGAAGTTGTCATGCCGCCGCGCAATGCGGAGGCAGATAGTGATATCGCCATCGAAGCTGAGCATGTCACCGTGCGGTTTGGCAATTTTACCGCTGTCGATAATGTGAGCTTCCGCATTCCGCGCGGTGAGATTTTCGGCTTTCTCGGCTCTAATGGCTGTGGCAAATCTACGACCATGAAAGTGCTGACCGGACTTTTGCCAGCGAGTGAAGGCACAGCGCGGTTGTTTGGACGCGAGGTCGATCCCAAGGATATCGATATACGCCGTCGTGTCGGTTATATGTCGCAAGCCTTTTCGCTTTATTCAGAATTGACAGTGCATCAGAACCTGGAGCTGCACGCAAAGCTCTTTGGAATGAATGCGAAAGACACCCAGCGCAGAATCAAGGAACTCGCGCAACGTTTTGATTTGGCTGGGGTTATGGATGAGCTTCCAGAGTCTATGCCGCTTGGCATTCGCCAGCGCCTGTCTCTGGCTGTAGCACTCATTCATTCGCCTGATATTCTCATTCTCGATGAGCCGACATCGGGCGTTGATCCCGTTGCGCGTGATGCATTTTGGCAGATACTTGCCGATCTTTCGCGCAAGGATAATGTGACGATCTTTGTCTCGACCCATTTCATGAATGAAGCCGAGCTTTGCGACCGCATTTCGCTGATGCATGCGGGTAAGGTGCTGATCAGTGACACGCCAAAGGCGATCACAGAAAGTCGCAGTTCGGCAACGCTTGAAGATGCCTTTATTGCCTATCTCGAAGAAGCGATAGGCGAGACTGCGCCGCAGAAGAGTAATCAGGAAAAATCTGATCCAATACCCGAAAAGAAGCCGGTGAAGAATCCAAAGCCTTCATCAAGCTGGTTGCCTAATCCTCGGCGGATGCTCGCATTTTCTAGGCGCGAAGCGCTGGAGCTCAAGCGCGATCCGATCCGTGCGACATTAGCCATTCTTGGTACTGTCATTCTTATGTTCGTCATCGGCTATGGTATTAATCTTGACGTCGAAGACCTGACATTTGCGGTTCTTGATCGCGATGACACCACGATCAGCCGGGATTATACCCAGCAGCTTGCCGGTTCGCGCTATTTCACGGAAAAGCCACCAATTACCGACTATGACGATCTTGACCGACGGATGCGTGAAGGCGAGATCAGCCTGGCGATTGAAATCCCGCCGAACTTTGGCAGCAATGTCGCGCGTGGTCGTCCGGTTGAGGTGGGGGCCTGGATTGATGGTGCGATGCCGACGCGTGCAGAAACCGTACGTGGTTATGTACAGGGCATGCACGCCAACTGGATAACGCAAAAGGCGCGCGAGCTTTATGGAAACGCTGCTACCGTTGGCAATTTCAATCTCGAAATTCGCTATCGCTATAATCCGGATGTGCAGAGCCTTGTGGCTATGGTTCCGGCAGTTATTCCGCTTCTCCTTTTGATGATCCCGGCCATGCTCGCGGTGTTGAGCGTGGTGCGCGAGAAGGAACTCGGTTCGATCATCAATTTCTATGTGACGCCAGTCACGAAATTCGAGTTTCTGCTTGGCAAGCAGTTGCCCTATATCGCGCTGGCCTTCCTCAATTTTTTGATGCTGACAGCCTTTGCGGTCTTCATCTTCCGCGTGCCATTTACCGGAAGCTTCCTGACCTATGCCACAGCAGCGCTGCTCTATGTCATCATCACGACTGGCATGGGCTTAGTGATATCGACCTTTATCAATAGCCAGATTGCAGCGATTTTCGGCACAGCATTGCTGACGCTCATTCCTGCTGTGCAATATTCGGGCATTATCGACCCCGTATCGTCGCTGCAAGGGGCGGGTGCTTTTATCGGGAAGATTTATCCGACAACTTATTTCGTGACGATCTCGCGCGGGACTTTCTCAAAGGCTCTCGATTTTTCCGATCTGGCGGGATCGTTCCTGCCGCTGCTGATTGCGATTCCGGTGCTTACTGTTCTCGGCATTGTTCTCCTCAAGAAACAGGCGGGCTGAGATGCGGATTTCCAATATTTTCCAGCTTGGTGTGAAGGAACTGCGCGGATTAGCGCGTGATCCGATGCTTCTGCTTCTCATCGTCTATGCCTTCACGCTCGCAATCTATACGGCGGCGAGGGCTATGCCTGAAAACCTCAACAATGCGGCTATCGCCATTGTTGATGAAGATCAGTCGCCGGTTTCAGGTCGGATCACGACCGCGTTTTATCCGCCATATTTCGTGCCGCCAAAACTTATCTCGTCTCACGAGATGGATAAGCGCATGGATGCAGGTCTTGATACATTCGCACTCGATATTCCGCCGAACTTCCAGCGTGATCTGCTCGCTGGACGTTCGCCAACA
This sequence comes from Brucella sp. HL-2, assembly GCF_025846885.2. Lineage (NCBI taxonomy): Bacteria > Pseudomonadati > Pseudomonadota > Alphaproteobacteria > Hyphomicrobiales > Brucellaceae > Brucella > Brucella sp. HL-2. The sequence goes on from NZ_JAOYTK010000030.1 coordinate 20,371, forward strand.
ATCCAGCTAAACGTCGATGCAACGCGCATGAGCCAGGCCTTTACTGGCGGTGGATATGTGCAGTCGATTGTGTCGAGCGAAGTGACAGAGTTTCTCAATCGCTATCGCGAAGACACGCAAACGCCCGTTGGCCTCAATTTGCGTGCGAGGTTCAATCAGGACTTGAACAAGGGCTGGTTTGGCGCGATCACCAACGTGATCTCGTCGGTAACGATGCTCTCAATTATTCTGACGGGTGCAGCCCTTATCCGTGAGCGCGAGCATGGCACCATCGAGCATCTGTTGGTGATGCCGGTAACGCCGCTTGAGATCATGGTCTCCAAGGTATGGTCGATGGGGATGGTGGTGTTGGTCGCTACGGCCTTTTCGCTGATCGTGGTGGTTCAGGGTATCTTGGCGGTGCCGATCAACGGTTCACTGACGCTGTTTCTGGCAGGGGCTGCATTGCAGCTTTTTGCGACCACCAGTCTTGGTATTTTTCTCGCAACGATTGCCGGTTCCATGCCGCAGTTCGGCCTTTTGTTGATGTTGGTTCTGCTGCCGCTGCAAGTGCTATCGGGTGGCACGACGCCGCGCGAGAGCATGCCAGAAATCATCCAGAACATTATGTTGGCAGCACCCAATACGCATTTTGTGATGCTGGCACAATCGGTGCTGTTTCGTGGTGCAGGGCTCAGTGTTGTGTGGCCGCAATTGCTGGCAATGATTGTAATTGGCAGTGTACTTTTCTTCTTTGCGCTGCGTCGCTTCCGCGATTTCTTGAGATAGGAAAACCTTTGCAATTCAACAATCTGAATCACTTCGTTCCGAATGTGATTCAGATGGGGCACATTGTTGCAGTTGATAATCTTCCTTCCCCTTGCTATCGCTCGCTTCAGGAAACGGTTCTGCCCGAGAGGGTGGATGAAAAGGGAACACGGTGAAGCATTAAATTGCTGATGCCGAGACTGCCCCCGCAACTGTAACCGGAGAGTCATCCTCCTATGATCGTATCTTACGATTATAGCCACTGAGCATTCGTGTTCGGGAAGGCGGAGGACCGATGAAGACCCGGAAGTCAGGAGACCTGCCGTATCCAGTCACCCATGGCTGACACGAGGGGTGTTCAGTCGCGGCCGTCCGTAGCGGTGACATTGTGAAATGTTGCCGTGGGACAAAGACAGGGAGCTTGCGCCCTGATTTCTGACACCTGCGGTGAAGCAAAGCTTGCGCGCAGGAAGTAGAAATTAATGCATATTCTCCGATTATCTGCATATCTCGCATCGACCATTCTGGTGGCGGTGCCGTTGGATGCTATCGCACAGACAAACTTAAATGCACAGGATGGCGTCGTGCTCGACATGATTGTTGTAACGCCGCTGCGCCGCGCGACATCGTTGCAGCGTTCAACGTCTTCCGTCACGGTGATTGATAAGGCCGAGATTGAGCGCTCTGCTTCACCGGATCTCCAATCGCTGCTGCAATATTATCCGGGCATTTCGATCACCACAAATGGCGGACAGGGATCGTCTTCCAATCTCTATATTCGGGGCATGTCATCGAAACAGACAGTCGTTCTGGTGAATGGCGTGCGAACAGCTTCGGCGACCACCGGGGCGACTGCGCTTTCCAATATTCCGTTGAGCTCAATTGATCGTATCGAGATCGCCAAAGGCGCGCATTCCTCGCAATACGGTGCCGATGCGATGGGCGGCGTCATCAACATTATCACCAAGCAGGGCGGAGCGTGTGGCGAGCGCTCTTTCTGCGGAAGCGTGACAACAGGTGTAACGCACCCATGGGGCGGTTATGTATCCGGCTCTCTGCAAGGGCGCAGCAAAGATGGTATTGATTATGCCTTTGGTGCGGCAGTGACCGGCACGCAGGGCTATAATTTCACGACTCCCGAAGCTTTTGGTTATGAGCCTGATCGTGATGGTTTCCTGCAGGGATCGTTCAACTTCGCGCTGTCGAAGGATTTTGACTGGGGCAAGATTTATGCCGATGGTCTTCTGAGCCGAGGACGCAATCAATATGATGCAAAAGCGCCGTCGGCCAACGAAGCTTACACAACCGCCTTTAGCGGCAAGCTTGGCGCGCGGGTCGATCACAGTTCAGACTGGTCCTCGACGATTGAATTCAGCTCAGGCCTCGATCACAGTAGGAATTTCCGCAAGGGCGTCAGTGGCTCAGACCGCTTTGAAACAAAACGCTATGGGGTATTTGCCTCCACAGAAAAGCAGTTCGATACCGGTAATGTCTCGCATGTGGTGACGGGTGGTGTTGAGGCTTATCGCGAAGAGGTGGATGCAACGACTGCTTATGCCGAGACAAGCCGCAATCTGGCAGCGGTGTTCGGCCAATATTCGCTTGAATATGATGCGCTGCGTTTTGATGGCGGCGTGCGCTATGACTACAATGAGCAGTTTGGCGACGTTGTGACGTATAATCTCGGTGGGAGTTACGAAATCCTGCCTGATCTCGTGTTGCGTTCGTCGTTTGGAACGGGCTTCCGTGCTCCTACCTTCAATGAGCTTTATTATCCCGGCTTTGCCAATGCCGATTTGCAACCGGAAAAATCGCGCTCCTACGAGATTGGCCTCAACTGGCAGGCCAGCGCCAACACAAGCCTTGATATGGCTTTTTATCAAACATGGCTGCGCGATGCGATCTTAAGCACAGCACCTTCCTATCTGCCCTATAATATTGCGCGTGCGCAGGTTACGGGTTTTGAGGCGACACTCGCACATCGCTTTAACGATAGCTGGGGCGTCAAAGGCGCCATCGATCTGAAACGCCCGATAGACGAAGATACCGATAATGATCTGGCCTATCGCGAACGGGTGAAAGCGACGGCAGAGGTGAACTTCAAGCCGATTGAGAAGCTCGATCTGACGGCAAGGATGCGTTATGGCGGCTCGCGCTATACCAGCGCTGCGAATACCAACAAGCTTGATCCTTATGTGACGGCTGACTTCATCGCGTTGTATGAAATCGACAAGCAATCTCAGCTCAAACTCTCTGTAGAGAATATTTTCGACAAGGATTACCAGACCACCTCTGGCTATAATGCGCCGGGGCGCAGCTTCAATGTCGGGCTGACGCGGAATTTCTGATGAGACGCACAGTATGAAACTGCAGCAAGGATTATGGAAAATCAGGCTTTGCCTTGCGGCATGCCTGTTTCTCGCTGTGTTTCATTCAGCGCAAGCGCAGGAAATCCCTAAGCGGGTGGTATCGATCAATGTCTGTACCGATCAGCTGGCGTTGCTGCTGGCTGATCGCACGCAGTTGCAGTCGGTTTCATACTTGTCGCGAGACCCGCTTTTGTCGGTGATGATCGAGAAGGCAAAGCAGCTTCCGATTAATCATGGACAGGCGGAAGAGGTCTTTCTCATGAAGCCTGATCTGGTGCTGGCGGGCACGTTCTCTTCGCGGGCTACAGTTGGACTGCTGCGTGAACTCGGCGTGCGGGTTGAGGAGTTTGCGCCTGCACGTTCCTTTGAAGATATCAGGGCACATATGAAGCGAATGGGTGAATTGTTGGGGCGCAAAGAAGAAGCAGATCAACAAATTGCTGCGATGGACGCGGCACTCTCAGTAATCCAACGGCCCGAACATAAGCGCACCGTCGCGCTTTATTATGCGAACAGCTATACGTCAGGGCGCGGTACGCTGATTGATGAGGCGATCCGTCTGGCCGGGCTTGATAATATCGCCGACAAAGCCGGTGTTCGCGGCTCGGCCATGCTGCCGCTCGAAATGCTGATTATGGAAAGGCCTGATATTCTGGTGCGCGGATCACGCGGTCGACCACCAGCTCTGGCTTTCGAGAATTTCGAGCATCCCGCATTGCGCGCGCTGGAAGGATATATACGAACAGTGGCACTCAACGACAATCTGACAGTGTGTGGCGGGCCGTTCAGCGTTGAGGCTGTGGCGAAACTCGCGGAGGCTGCGCGTGACTGAATCAAGTCGCTTTTATCTTCTGCTGTTTGTACTTGGCATGTTGGTGCTGGTGTTGTTCGCGCTTTCGCTGTTGGTTGGACCGGCATCGATCAGCATTGGTGATAGTGTTCAGGCGCTATTTGCCGGGCAGGGCGATGTCATCGTGTTGGTTATGCGCGAAATCCGTCTGCCACGTGCGTTGCTCGCTCTTCTGATTGGCGCTTCGCTCGGCCTTTCAGGAGCTGCTCTTCAGGGTTATCTGCGTAATCCGTTGGCGGAACCGGGGCTTCTTGGCGTGAGTTCTTCTGCGTCGCTTGGTGCGGTGATTGCAATTTATACAGGGCTGTCGCAGGTTTTCCCGCTGGCGCTGCCTTTGCTGGCATTAGTTGGTGCTTTTGCATCGGTCTTTCTTGTGAAAGCGCTTGCCGGACGCCATGCGGGAACACTTGCCGTCATTCTCGCTGGCGTTGCCGTGACCAGCCTTGCGGGTGCGATGACAGCTTTAGCGCTCAATCTTTCACCCAATCCTTTTGCCGCGATGGAGATTGTATTCTGGATGCTCGGCTCACTTGCTGATCGATCCATGACCCATGTTTGGCTTGCTGCCCCCTTCATTCTGATTGGCTGGGTGATGTTGTTCTCGTTGGGCCGTGCGCTCGATAGTCTCACATTGGGTTCGGATGCTGCCGCAAGCATGGGCGTCAATCTTTCCCGCGTTCAGGTCTTGGCTGTGGTTGGAACCGCCGCTGCAGTTGGAGCATCAACGGCGGTCGCAGGTGCTATCGGTTTCGTTGGGCTGGTGGTGCCGCATATTCTGCGCCCGTTGGTCGGTGCTCGACCGTCGCGCCTGCTTGTTGCGAGTGCCTTTGGCGGTGCCGCATTGCTGCTCGCAGCCGACGTGCTGGTGAGGATCATCATGCCAGGACGCGAATTGAAACTTGGTGTGCTGACGGCCATTATCGGCGCTCCCTTCTTCCTTTGGCTGGTCTTCAAATATCGGAGGCGGCTGGTATGAGCGTTCTCTCCATCGACAATCTTGATGTGTCGCTTGGGCGCAAGCCTGTGCTTGAAGCCGTTGGGTTTGAAGCAGGTGAGGGCGAGCTAATTGGTCTTATCGGTCCGAATGGTGCAGGGAAGACCACGCTTTTACGTGCGATTCTGGGGCTGACGTCATCAACAGGTAACATTCTGCTTGATGGCTCTGACCTCAGACGAATGCAGGTGGCTGATCGCGCCAAAATCATTGCTTATCTGCCGCAGGAGCGTGATGTTGCCTGGCCGGTCACAGTCAAAACGCTGGTGTCGCTTGGGCGCTCGGCGCTGAAACCGGCCTTTGCCGGGTTTGACCACACTGATGAAACCGTCGTTGAAACCGCAATGAAACGCATGGGTGTGGCTGAGCTTGCCTCTCGTCCTGCCAACGAGTTGTCGGGCGGGGAAAGAGCGCGGGTCTTGATTGCGCGTGTGCTGGCACAGGATACATCGATCATTCTGGCCGACGAGCCAGTAGCGGGCCTCGATCCGGCACATCAACTTGAACTGATGGAATTGTTTGCCGGACTTGCTCAAGAGAATAGAACGGTGATTGCCTCACTTCACGATCTTGGTTTGGCCGCGAAATATTGCACCCGGCTGATTGTGCTTGATGATGGCAGGCTGATTGCGGATGGCACGCCGGAGGATGTGCTCACATCGGCGCTTCTTAGAGATGTCTATGGAATTGACGCGCAACTGATGAAGATCGACGGCGAATTCATCCTACATACGCGCAAACGTCTCCGGTAGTTCATACCGTCTTCCACTGCCGTTCGAGGCTGGAAGCATAGATGCCTTCGATGGTTTTTTGCACCTCATAACCTTCGCGAAAATCCGCATGGCCGGTATTCTGACCCGCGATGCTCAACAGAAAGTCGCGCACTTCAATTGTCTTTAGATCATTGAAGCCAATCTGGTGTCCGCCAGCCACGCAGAAAGCGCCATAGGGTTCATGATCGGGTCCGGCGAAAATCTTGCGGAAACCCTGTCGGTCCTTTTTGTCTGAGAAAAGAAACAGATCGAGCTCGTTGAAGCGTTCCTGCGAGAAGTAGATAGAGCCTTTGGAACCTGATATTTCGAAGTCGTGCTGCATTTTGCGGCCACTCGCCACCCAATTGGCTTCGAGCGTGCCCGTCGCGCCGTTTTCGAAAGACACGAAGGCATGGCAGATGTCATCGACTTCCACCGCTTTCATTTGTGAAGGATTGGCTTGGTCGGCGCGTTCAGCGATCGCGGTAACGCTTTTGCCCATCACATCGGTAATGGGCCCGACAAGATAGCGCGCGGCTGCAATGATATGACTGCCTATATCCGCAAGTGCGCCGCCACCACCTGCCGGATCAAGCCGCCAGGACCATGGAATGCGGTGATCTGCCATGAAGTCTTCGGCGTGGATGCCGCGGAAATTTCTGATTTCTCCGATTTCACCACTGTCGATGATGTCTTTCGCAAGCTTGATCATTGGGTTCTTGAGATAGTTGAAGCCGACAGCGGTTTTGACGCCTTTGCGCTCTGCGGCCAATGTCATTTCAAGACATTCTGCGGCTGTGGGCGCGAGAGGTTTTTCGCAATAGACATGCTTACCAGCTTGAATTGCCGCGAGCGCCATTTCCTTGTGAAAGCGGTTTGGTGTGGTGATGTCGACCATATTGATGGCCGGGTGGGCGATCAGGTCGTGCCAGTTTCCTGTCGAATGCGCAAAGCCGAGTTGACGGGCAGCACGGTTGGCTATTTTGTCATCAACATCGGCCAACGTGTGCAGTTCAACTGTTAAGGGAAGGTCGAAAATCCGGTTTACATTCGCCAGGGCAAGAGCATGGGTCTTTCCCATGAAGCCCGATCCGATCAGACCCGTTACAACAGTCATTTTCTCCTCCCAGAGCAAAATTCAGAAAACGGTTTCCTACTTTTCAGGATGTATTTCGACAGCAGCTTATGTGATTGACATGAGCTAACAGAAATGGAATTATAATTCCACGAGAAATTTCTAATGAATGTTTCATTCTATTAAAGAGCGAAGGTCAGATCGAAATTGCCGGGATCAAATGCGTGGAGGCAGCCCCGGAATTAGCTTTGATCAAGGTACAGATAAATTAACAAACCGGCGGGGAGTGCCGGGCAGGGAGGAGTGAACATGAAATCTCTTTTAAAGTCGGCAGTTGCTGGTGTTGCACTGATGGCTGCGTCTTTCGCAGCGCAAGCACAGGATGTCAGCATTGTGGTCGTAAGCCACGGTCAGGCATCTGATCCATTTTGGTCGGTTGTAAAAAATGGTGTTGCTGAAGCTGCGAAAGATACAGGCGCAAAGGTGGATTATCGCGCGCCTGAAACCTTCGACATGGTGCAGATGGCGCAGCTGATCGATGCTGCAATCAATCAGAATCCGCAGGGCATTGTTGTTTCGATCCCTGACGCGGATGCGCTTGGGCCGTCGATTGAACGTGCGGTTGCTGCGGGTATTCCGGTCATTTCGATGAATTCTGGGTCTGACGCGTCCAAGAAACTCGGCGCGTTGCTGCACGTGGGTCAGGATGAGTACGATGCGGGCAAGGTTGCCGGTGAGGCACTTAAAAAGGCTGGCGGCAAGAAGGGCATTTGCGTCAATCAGGAAGTCGGTAACGTTTCCCTTGATCAGCGTTGCGCAGGCTTCAAAGAAGGCTTTGGCGATGTGACCGTCCTGCCAACCTCGGCTGATCCGACTGAAAACGAATCCAAGGTCCGTGCAGCACTCGCATCCGATACGGCTGTTGATACGATCTTGACCCTCAACGCGACACTTGCTGGTGAACCGGCGGTGAAGGCAGCTTCGGAAAGCGGACGCGAAGGTATTCACGTCGCGACTTTCGATATGTCGGCTGGTTTCCTTGAAGCGGTTGAAAGCGGCAAAGCGGATTTCGCTATCGATCAGCAACAGTTCCTGCAGGGATATCTTCCGGTCGCATTCCTTGCACTCAATGCAAAATATGGCCTGATGCCAGGTGGCAACGTGCCTTCTGGTCCGAACCTGATCACTAAGGACAAGGCCAAGCAGGTCGTTGAGCTGTCTGCCAAGGGCATCCGCTAAACAAGGCATAAATTCAAAACAACTCACCCGCCCATGAAAATGGGCGGGAATGGATAGTCATTCTCAGAAACTCGCGGCCGTCGTACAGCATGGGCTGGAGTGCATATCTCGCAGATTGAATCAAAATGATGCTCTCGTGGTCAGAATCCGACATTTGCATCTCTTGGATACAGGCGTGGGACAAATGTCTGAATCATGCAGACCACTTGCGAATTGTTTTAATGCGTATTTTCATGGATGCGCTTGAAGGAGGAAAGCATGAGTGAGCCAACTTCATCAGAGCAGCCCGCTCAGGCAGCCACAAATGACCCGGCAATCACCGCTGCACAGCATGACGAACGGCTGAAGAATGCCAGTCCGCTGCAGCGAATGTTGAGCCGGCCTGAATTGGGTGCTGTGTCCGGGCTTGTGCTCATCACGATCTTCTTCCTATCGACAGCCAATCCAGCGATGTTTACGGCAGCAGGTATCATGAATTTCATGGCGCCTGCTTCACAGCTCGGCATTCTTGCCGTCGCCGCGGCACTTCTCATGATCGGCGGCGAGTTCGATCTTTCCATCGGATCGATGATTGCTTTCGCGGGCCTGATATTTGCCGCAGCACTTGTTGTCTTGCAGGTGCCACTTGTGATCGCGATCATCCTGACGCTGGTATTTGCGGCTCTTATCGGAGCTGTCAATGCGCAGATCGTTCTCAAAACCGGACTGCCGTCCTTCATCGTAACGCTGGCATTTCTCTTTATTCTGCGCGGCCTTTCACTGGTCGGCCTCAAATGGGCGACGGGCGGCGCAACACAGTTGCGCGGTGTGAAAGAAGCAGTCGGCACCAGCTATCTTGCCGGATTGTTTTCTGGCGATGCTTTTCAGGGCCTGTTCGCATGGCTTGCCGAAAAAGACCTGATTGCGAAATTTCCTAATGGTCAGCCAACTGTCAAAGGCGTGCCTGTAGAAGTACTTTGGTTTATTGGCGTCGCTTTATTGGCCACCTATGTTTTGGTTCGCACCCGCTTCGGCAACTGGATTTTCGCATCGGGCGGTGACGCCTTGGCGGCGCGTAATTCCGGTGTGCCGATCCGTCGCGTGAAGACGATCCTGTTTATGTGCACGGCGATGGCTGCGGCATTGGTCGCAATCCTGACTGTTCTTGATGCCGGATCAACGGATGCACGACGCGGCTTTCAGAAAGAATTCGAGGCGATTATCGCAGCAGTTATCGGTGGCTGTTTGCTGACCGGTGGTTACGGTTCGGCCATTGGCGCGTTCTTTGGCTCCATCATCTTCGGCATGGTGTTGATTGGCCTGACTTACACGACCATTGATCAGGACTGGTATCTGGTATTCCTCGGCGGAATGCTGCTGATTGCCGTTCTCTTCAACAACTTCATCCGTAAGCGCGCCACAGGCGAGCGGTAGGTTTTAGCATTCACGCAGTTTCGAACGGAAAACCATTCCTACTTTTCCTCAAACTGCGCTGATAGGGAAGGCAAGTCATGACAACCCCGATCATTGAAGTTCGTAATCTTGTCAAACATTTCGGCCCGGTTATTGCATTGAATGGTGTATCGCTCAGCGTCGAACCGGGGCAGGTGCATTGTCTGCTTGGTGATAACGGCGCGGGCAAATCGACACTGATCAAGACGCTTTCAGGAGTTCATAAACCCACCAGCGGCGAGTTCTTCGTTGAAGGCAAACAGGTGACTTTCAACAGTCCCCGTGATGCGCTCGATCATGGTATTGCAACGGTCTATCAGGATCTTGCCATGATCCCACTGATGTCGGTAATGCGGAATTTCTTTCTCGGTCGCGAACCGACCAAGGGTATTGGGCCGCTTCGCTGGTTCGACGCACAGTTCGCAGAAGATGTTACACGCGAAGAGATGAAGAAGATCGGCATCGATGTGCGCGATCCGCAGCAAGCGGTAGGAACGCTTTCAGGCGGTGAGCGGCAATGTGTGGCGATTGCGCGTGCGGTTTATTTTGGCGCTAAGGTGCTGATTCTCGATGAGCCGACTTCCGCTCTTGGTGTGCGCCAGACTGCTATGGTGCTGAAATATATCAATCTCGTTCGCGAGCGTGGGCTCGGCGTCATCTTTATCACCCATAATGTGCGCCATGCTCATGCTGTCGGTGACAAGTTCACAGTGCTCAATCGCGGCGCCACGCTTGGAACACGCACTAGAAGCGATGTTGATATGGATGAGTTGCAAAGTTTGATGGCGGGCGGTCAGGAACTGGCCGATCTGTCGTCAGCACTTGGTGGACGTGTTTAAGCCAGTTATTGGAGTTAACAATGAGCGGACAATTGACCGGCAAGGTTGCTGTCATCACCGGCGGCACTCAGGGACTTGGTGCGGCCACGGCGCGACTTTTCGCGGAAAGGGGTGCAAAGGGCATCGTGATCTGCGGGCGTTCAACCGAGAAGGGCAAGGCCCAGTCTGATGCTCTGGAAACGCTGGGTGCGAAGGCCGTCTTTGTTCAGGCTGATCTCGAGAAGGTTGAGGATTGCCGCAAAGTAATTGCCGCAGCCGATCGGTCGTTTGGCAGTATCGATATTCTTGTCAATGCGGCCGGGCTGACGGATCGCGGTGATATACTCGATACCACTCCTGAATTGTTTGATCGACTTTTTGCTGTCAACACGCGTGCGCCGTTCTTCCTTATTCAGGAGGCAATCAAGCTCTTCCGTCGGGACAAGGTTGAAGGCGCGATTGTCAATATATCCTCTATGTCTTCCATGGGCGGACAGCCGTTCATTGCGGCCTACTGCGCTTCCAAAGGTGCGCTAGATACTTTGACCCGCAATGTCGCTTATTCGGTATTGCGCAACCGTATCCGCGTCAACAGTCTCAATATCGGCTGGATGGCGTCGGATGGCGAAGATCGTATCCAGCGTGAGTTTCATGGCGCACCCGCCAATTGGCTTGATGACGCGGTTAAGGCCCAGCCGTTTGGTCGTTTGATCGACCCCGCGGAAGTTGCCCGCGCGATTGCGTTCCTGGCATCTGAAGAGTCTGGATTGATGACTGGCGCTATCGTCAACTTCGATCAGTCGATCTGGGGCGCATACGATTCGTCACCGCACCCTCAAACGCCGCTTTGATATTCTTGCCAGACTATTCTGTGCAAAAATCCTTCATAAATGTGCAGGATTTTTGCACCTGACGGTCAAAAAACTCAAATCTCTTGTGATCATGCTTGCTCTTACAAATTCTTGTGATTAACCAATCAATCCTTAGATACCGTTGAAATTGCGCTAAAAGGATGAGAAATCGTGGAGCAGGCAACGAGCGGAAAACGCAAAGGCGGACGCAAAGCGCTTTGGGCAGCTGTAGCAGTTATCGCCATCGCCGCAGCAGGTGCGGTCGGATATAAGATTACCCTCGAGAAAACTATCAACGCTCAGCTTGAAAGACGTGGTGGCAAGGCTGCTTCGGTTTCTGCCGACTTTCTCGGTCGCATTCATCTGACCGATGTGGTCCTGCCGCTGAAGGACGGGGCCAATGTAACAATCGCTTCGATTGAAGGCCGTCCAAAAGTGCTGTTTCTGAATGGCATGCTGGATGCCAAGGGCATCAATACACAGATCGCGCAGTTCAAGATTTCGCTGCCTAGCGTCCGTGTTGACGATGCGAATTTCGATATCCAGATGTTGCGCGACACCTTCGGTAATGGCGAACTGAACCTCGCCGAGCGCGTGGGACGCGTTTCGGCCAAGCGTATGACCGTGCCGGAAATCAACATTGTTCAGATGCTGAACGATAAGGAACAGAAGACGTCTTATAAGGATGTCACTCTGGAAGACATCGTTCACGGTCATGTCGCGCGCTATTCTTCAACCGGCGCGACCTTCGATCTTGACCTTTCGCTGCCTGACGAAAATGGTACGATCAATGAAGAGCGTATGGCTGGCACAATCGGTGCTTCCGAAGGCAAGGATATCGATGGCGTGTTCATAGCGCGTCTTTATACCGAAAAAGCTGGTCCAAACGACACGGAAGCCAAGCCTGTTTATGGTCCTTTCTCGGCAAAGAATATTGTCGTAAAGGGCTCGCAGTCGAACTTCAGCTATGATGAAGTTCGCAGCAATGGTTTTACCATGCGCCTGCCTGCGGAGCCGTTCACCGAGACACTGCAGAAACTGGAAGCAGCCAAGGACATTGAGTCTCTTTCGCAGGAAGAGCGTAAAGAATTCTTCATGCGTCTGATCGGTCTCTTCGACACGATCGGCAAGGGCGATGTCGAGTTACTCGGAATGAAGATCCAGCCGGGCGATCCGGAAAAGGGCGAAGGCAAAATCGACAAGATGGCGATGTCCTTCGATAATAAGAAGCTCGACATGTCGCTGAACGGCTTCTCGGCTGGTAACGGCACTGACTTCGTGAAGCTGGACGAATTTTCGCTCAAGGGCTTCAACTGGGCGCCTTCGGCAGAAGCAGTGACAAAGTTTGCAGGCTTGAGCGACGAGGAAATGGAAAATTTCCCGTTTACGACGATGCTGCCTGAATTCGGCACGATGGTCGTCAAGGGTGTCGACGCCGATCTTCCGGGCGACAGCAACGACGACGTTGATGTTGATGAAGATCAGGACACAACAGCAACGCCGCCAGCTAGCGGTCTGCCTGAGCGCATCAAGTTCAGTATGAAGAGCTATGAGCTGGCCTTGAACAAGCCGTTCAATGGTATTCCTACGGATATCCGTGTTGCTTATGAAGATATGTCTTTGCCCGTTCCTGCGAACAGCCACGAGGAAATGTATCAGCAGCTGCGCAAGCTCGGCTATGACCGTGTTAATATTTCTTCCAATCTGGAAGCCAATTGGGATGAAGCGAACCAAAGCCTCGTCATCAAAGACCTTTCGGTCAGCGGTAAGGATATGGGTAAGGTGTCCATGTCCGGTCTGATGGGTGGTTTCACCAAGGAGTTCTTCTCCGGTGACAAGGTGCTGGCACAGGTTGCGCTTCTGGGCCTTAAGGCACGTGAAGTTAAGCTGAAGATCGAAGAGCAGGGCATCATTGCCAAGGGTCTTCAGTTCTATGCCGATGAAAACGATATGACTGTCGATGAAGCGCGCAGTACACTGACGCTGATCGCCAGTGCCGTTCTGCAGGAGCTTGCGGCCGATCAGCCGAAGCTTCAGGATGCGATCACCGCATTCTCGACTTTCATCGCGAAGCCGAATGTTTTTGAACTGACAATCAAGTCCAAGTCCGAAAAGGGTATTGGAGCGTTGGAAATGGTGGCTGCGTCACAGGATCCACTCTCAATGCTCGACAAGGTCGATATCGAGGCGAAAGCCGAATAAGGGTTTGTCCCTTATTTGATTTTAAATCGCTAATGCCGCTTTTAGAGCGCCGATCTTAATGAATCAGATTGGCGCTCTATCGTTTTAAATCAATGAACCGTGCTTTTCCAAAAAGCGATTCCGATTTTTAGATCGATGCTATAGGGTGACGGTGTCCAACCTCCATCATTCGGATTCACCTAATGCTTAAAAACATAAATCCATTGCTCACCGGATCACTTCTCGAAGTGCTTGCCGATATGGGCCATGGCGACGATTTGGTTATTGTTGACGCCAATTACCCTGCACAGGCTTCTGGCGTGCAGGTGCTGGACTTTCCGGGCATCAGTGCGACTGATGTTGCAGAAGCTGTGCTCTCACTGCTGCCGCTCGACGACTTTGTTGACAAGCCAGCGGCTGTGATGGCGGCGCCGAATGAAACCCCTGCGATTTTCGGTGAGTTTGAAGCCGCCATTGAGAAGGCTGAAGGACGCAAGATTGCTGTCGATCAGATTGAGCGTTTCGCATTCTATGACCGGGCGAGTGCTGCCTATGCAGTCATTCGCTCAGGCGAGAAGCGCCTCTATGGCAATATCATTTTTAAGAAGGGCGTTATTCGCTCTTAACAAAAAAGCCCCGCAATGCGGGGCTTTTTCGTGATGAACAGTATTAGTTTTGCGGCTTTGACTGATGGTGTTCCATCTTGCCTTTACCACCGTGGTGCGGACCCTTTGGACCGTTGTGGTGGAATTTCTTACCAGCACGTAGTTCTTGGCGATCAAGTTTGCCGTCTTCGTTGCGATCGAGTGCTGCGAATTCTTTCTGACGTTGCTTCTCAATCGCCTCCAGCGTTATTTTACCATCGCCTTTCACGTCGAGACGGCGCTCCATACGATCAGCAGCGCGGCTCACCATGCGCTTAAGCGCAAGCGCTTCGATTTCATCGCGAGAGAGTACACCGTCGCCATTGGTATCAGCGGCTTTCAATTCATCCATGCGAGAAAACTTTTCAAGATCAATCGGGCCGCGTTTGCCCTTGGCTCCATCGGTTTGCGTAATGGAAGTATCCGTCGCTGACTTGTCTGTATTGTCGCTCGATTTGTCCTGTGCGAAAGCAGGGGCTGAAAGCAATGCCGATGCAATTACGGCAATATACAATGTCTTCGATTTCATAGTGTTTTGACTCCATCACTCTATACAAGGGCGCCGCTAATTGGCGTGTGAGTAATGTCGGCCATATTAGGTGAACCTGATATGAACAAGCCAATTAATAATCGGTAATGTTATGATGGCTTCTTTGCGAGGTATCTTTCTCTGAACATTGAGAAGAGGCCAGCAGCGACAACGATGCCCGCGCCAGTGACTACATTCCAGGTTAGTTGCTCCTGGAACACAAGGACAGCAATGAAAGCGCCGATAACGAGCTGCAAATATGTGAGCGGTTGTACTTCACCGGCTTCGAGAATGTCGTAGGCACGAATGAGGCAGTAATGGCTTGCAATACCACAGGCGCAGAGCGCTGCCATCCACGGCCAATCGTGCGGGGCAATCGATTCCAAATGAAACAGACCAACGGCTGTGAGAACGACCGCGCCACCGATGCCCGTATAGAAGAAGCTGGTCATCGCGCTGTCATATTTGCTGACCGCACGCGTTGCGATGACGTAAATGGCAAACATTGTTGTCGCAGTTAGCGGGAACAGCAGGTTCCAGTCGAAATAGACGTGCGTCGGGTCAATAATGAGCAGAACGCCGAACAGTCCGACGACAATAGCGGTCCAGCGACGCCAACCCACTTTTTCGCCAAGGAAGGGCACGGAGAGCATTGTGACGAGCAGAGGGCCAACCTGGAAGATTGATTGCGCCATCGCCATGCCGACCCTGCTGAGGCCA
The DNA here is from genome assembly GCF_025846885.2 of Brucella sp. HL-2. Classification (NCBI taxonomy): domain Bacteria; kingdom Pseudomonadati; phylum Pseudomonadota; class Alphaproteobacteria; order Hyphomicrobiales; family Brucellaceae; genus Brucella; species Brucella sp. HL-2. The sequence continues at coordinate 35,571 of NZ_JAOYTK010000030.1, forward strand.
AATACGAAGACAACAATTTCTGTTGCGAGGAGTACGCCGCGAAAAATCTGCAATGCAGGTTTCTTCGTTGATGCTGCGCGGGCCATGCCCCCAGACCGTGTGGCAAGCAAAATCACGAACACGGCGAAAGCCCAGTACCGCACCATCGTGATAAAGATCGGCGAGTAATGTGATCCAAGATACTTCGAGATACCGTCCTGCGCAGCGAAAATGGCGACGGCAACAAGTGTAAATGTGTAACCAAGGCTTTTGGGGGTCATGGGCAACTCATAATCCCACCGTGCCGGTTTCGCCATGCTTAATTATGCATGGCCGCCGCTATTTATGATTGATGTTATTTGGGAGTAAAAAGAGCGTTAAATGCCGGTGCAACAAATGTAGGCGGGATCGTCCAGCCATCATGTAATCAGCGGTAACTCTTTGAAAGAAGAGGAGAAAATGGTGGGTGATGTAGGGATCGAACCTACGACCCGCTGATTAAGAGACCTATGTTTTATATTGATTTTATTAGACCTTTTTCTAAACTGGTCACAAAATCGCTCTAGCAAAAACAAGGACTTACAAACCGTTTGTAAACTGTTCTAGCTTGGAAATAGCGATTTCTGCAAGCTCAATTTTTCCACCCAGATAGTGTGCATCAAGTATTGCTTCAGCGTCCTTTTGACTGTGGCCGGTAATGGCCGCTATCTGGCTTGTATTGCACCCGGCAAGCGCCAGTCTTGTCACTGCTGTGCCTCTCAGATCGTGAAAGTTCAAATCATCGATCCCCGCTTTGGCACATGCCTTTCCCCACGATGTTCTAAAACCATCTTCTGTCCAAGCCTTGCCACGTGAGTTTATCAGTATCGTGTCAAAGCTCTTTTCCCCATCTCCCAGGAGTGCCTTAAGCGGCTGGCCTACAGGGATAGTCACACGTGCTCCGGTTTTGCTTTGCTTGATCCGTAGTGTCTTGCCGTCATAGGCAGGCCAGCTAACCCGCAGCAGGTCGCCTTGTCTCTGCCCGGTCCACAGGCCCATCATCAACGCAAGCTGCAATTCTTTCGATGCTACCCGGATAAAACGGGCGATAACATCTGGCGTCCAGATCTTCTCTGCCCGGTCAGACTTATACAGCCTGCCGCCACGTTCACAGACGTTTACAGAGATGTGCCCACGGTCTTTTGAGAATGATAGGACACGGCTTAGCACAGACCATGCATAATCAGCCGTTCGTGGTCGGTCTACCATTGTATCGCGCCACTGCTTGAATTTGCCTCGTGCGCGTGGATTTTCCAGATATGCAAATGACAAATCACCGAATACATCCTCTATCTCCTTGAGGTATCGGATATAATCTTTGCGGGTCTTATCGGATTTTCTGGTGAACTCTGACGCTGTAGAAAACTCTTTGATCAGGAATGCCAGCGTCTGTTTCTTGCCTGATGTGAGCTGCTTACAGGCTTCGCTATACACTGCATGAAATTCCTTGTCAGAGGGGGATAGGATTTTCCCATCTTCCCCTCTAAGCAGTGGACCGCCGCGCCAAGCGTAATAGTAAGATTGCTCATCGCCGTTAGCGAGAAGCTTTTTTACCCTGTGAACGCCTTTGAGCGAGACGCGCATCTATTGCAGCCTCCATTTCATCGAAATTGGTATCATCATTCATTTGTGGTTGTAGACCGGATACCTTCCCATTCATGGGAAATACTGTCGATGATAATCGCAGTGTAGCCAGCCTTTTCAAAAGCCTTGATTGCCTGAATGTATCGTGACGAAGTAAACGGCGGGTCGAGGTCAATCACATCAAAGCCGCCTGCAACGTCCGCATAGAAGCGCGAACGCTTATTCTCCGTATCGATAAAGCCGATCTTTCCCTCTTGACCGACAAGACCACGCGCATAGAGCAGGGCGCTATATGTCTTTCCTGATCCTGATGGGCCAGCAATCGACGTGAGTGTGAATGTCTTTTCGCGTACTGCGCGTTCAATTTTCATGATTATGCTGCCTCGGCAGGGATCGAAGGTTCATTTTCGATCTGCTTTTCAAAGTAATCGGATGGTGATGCGGTGTACCCGCTGCCGTAATAGGTCGGCCAAAACTTGGTTCTCAGGCATTCAGCCAGAATATCGAGAGCCGCACGGTTCTGCCGCGCACCAATCCAAACATACTGAGCGTCAACAGGCTTGATGTTGTAGGCGTATGGGCGCTTTGTTTCGACAAACAGCAGAACATGGTCAGTGATCCGGCGACCAGTCAGAAGCTCCAATGCAGAGCCAGCAAGGGCCATCTGCATGTGATAATTGAACTTCTTAATTGAGGTCAGACAGGGGAGCTTTGCCAAAAGATGGCATCGAGCTTCCGAATAATGCGCTTGTGACCTTCTCACACCGAATTACGCGAATGATCAGTGACCCTGACGGTTTAACTAGCCAAGGGGCCATGACCTTCGAGGCGTTTGTAGAACAGCCATAACACTGAAAATCAAAGCATTTAAACGCCGTCCATTGTGGGCGGCTTTTTTTATGGAGCAACCACAATGGCAAGACCAGTAACTGCACGTTTCGGCAAATTCCTAGTCCTTCTGGGGGACGGGGCCACACCAGAAGAGTTCGCAATGCCTTGCGGCTTTACTTCGAAGTCGTTGACACTTTCCAACAACTTGAATGAAATCGAAATTCCAGATTGCGATGATCCTGATGCACCCTTCTGGATGGCGCGAGACATTCAGTCAATGTCTGCCCAGATCAGCGGCGAAGGCGTCCTTGCTGCTGAAGCTATTCCCACATGGTCGGCTGCTCGTCAGAATATGGACGGGGTTTCGGTTCGGGTCGAGATCGAGTTCTCAACTGGTACGCTCGTCTATTTGGGCAAGTTCAAGTTTGAAAGCTTTGAGCTTGGTGCTGAGAGTGGCGGACGCGTCACGATTAATGTCTCCATGCAGTCAGACGGCGAAGTCACTGAAACTTGGACGCCAGTAACCCCATGAGCCGAGATGCAAGCCTAACAACGGACTTCGGGAATGACAGTTACACGTTCGCTCTGAGATGGGGCCAGCTTGCCAGTCTGCAAGAAGCTTGTGACGCCGGTCCTTATGTTATCCTCGACCGACTGGTTGGCGGTACGTGGAAAATGAACGATATCCGGGAAACTATCCGGTATGGGCTGATCGGCGGGGGCTTAGCTCCTGCTGCCGCCCTTACCTTAGTTCGCGAATACGTTGAAGCTCGCCCTCCCATGGAGAACGTTCTGTTGGCAAGAGCCATTCTGACGGCCGGCTTGATGGGTGCCCCGGAGGAAAAGGTGGGGGAGGCCGAAGCGGCAAATCAGGGGAGCCCATCGATGTCCTTCGTGCTGTTGCTGCTGGGTTGAAGGAAGCTGGTGGCGATGTAGCCACACTAACCAACCTCGTAAAAAGCGGAGAAGTCTCATCCAAGGCCTTCTTTGCTGCATTTGAGGCAGGCGCTCCGGTAATTCAGGATTTGGCGTCTAAGACCACGCCAACATTGTCTAACGAGTTCACAAAGCTCTATAACGTCTTGGTCGATACCGCTGTAAAATTTAATGAAAATGCCAATGTCGCTGAAGGCATGAAGCCGGTCTTTGCTGATTTGGCGTCACTAATTAGGGATATTGGTAATGCGTTCAACGAAGCAATTTCGTGGGCAAATGGGTTCGGGGAAGCTCTTAACAATATTAACAACGCTGCTACTGACTTCGGAACGTGGTTGGGTGAAAAAACCGGTCTGCGTGAAGTCGGCAGGATGTTTGAAGATGCTGCAACCGAAGTTAGTGACTTCAACAAGCAGGCTGCTGTTGCTGAAAACGTAGCCAATCGTATTAATGAAGCATTCGGACCTCTAAGCACGGCCAAGGGCGATCGAGTGGCAACCGCTCCAGCGGAGCCGGTGAGGCCCGTATCCCTTGCAGATTTTGCTGTGCCTACAAAAGCTACTAAGGCTAAAAAAACAGGAGGGGCAGCAAAAAGCCAAAGCAAGACCGCTGATCAGCAGATCGATGATGATGTAAGGGCTATTCAGGACAGAATAGCCGCAATGCAGCTTGAAACTCAGTTAGTTGGTAAATCGTATCAAGAGCAAGAAAAGCGGCGCATGTCGCTGGAACTGGAACAGCAGGCACTTGCGAAGCTGCGAGATGAAGCGATCAAAAAAGGTCAGACTGATCTTTCAGGCATTAAAATTTCGGATGATCAGCGCGCTAAAATTGATCAAGTATCTGATGCATATGCGCGCCAAGCGGATGAACTTCGCCGCGTTCAGGAGCAGCAGGACAGATCAGAGCAGGCCGCTAACGAGTTCTACAGTACATTTAAATCTAGCATGTCAGGTGCCATACGCGGGGCAGAAAGCCTTAGTGAAGCACTCTCCAATATTCTTGATAAACTCGCCGATATGCTGATCAATGCGGCATTTGATGCGCTGTTCAAACCGTCTTCAGGTGGGGCCGGCGGCGGTATGTTCGGTGGCATCTTTAGTAGCTTGGGTAGTTTGATACCGGGCTTTGCCAGAGGCACCAATTCAGCACCACGCGGATTGGCGGTAGTCGGTGAAGAAGGACCGGAGTTGGTTCGGTTCGGCGGCGGTGAACAGGTTATCCCTAATCACAAATTGCGGGCACCTTCGATGCCAACTCTTCAAGGAAGGTCGGCAGGTTCGACGGGCGGCTCATTCACCTTCGCACCTGTGATCGACGCTCGCGGCGCTGATGTCGCCGCAGTGGCAAGGCTTGAACAGGTCGTTGCCCAACAGCAAGCCGAGTTCAGTGGGCGAGTTGTTCAGACAATGCGGAATGCAAAATCAACTCGGAACTGGAGGGGTAGCTAAGTGGCCATCACATACCCCTATGACATCCTTGCGGACTTTCCGGGCTGGAGCGTCGAATTTGACCTTCTCTATCGTCAGGAAATGAGCAGAACCGCGATTGGCCAGACTTTCGTCAAAGATCTCGGCTCACCAATCTGGACGGCTTCATACCAATCCCGCTCCATGCGTCCGAATGAATTGGATGCTTGGCGCGCTCGGTTGAAGGCTCTTGAAGGTGGGTTGAAACAGCTCCTCGGCAGGCCAAAAAGCCGTTGCTTCCCGATTGCCTATCCGAACGGGACAGGAATGGGGAATGTTTCGGCGGTCACGTTGGCATCTATCGGCGCGAACCGAAACACAGTTGGCCTGTCTGGTTTGCCGGGTGGCTATGTCGTCAGCGTTGGAGATTATATCCAGATCGGCACCAACAATCTGCATCAGGTCGTGAATGTCTCAGGTGCAGAGATTGAGATCAGGCCTCACATCTGGCCCACAACGGTGGTCGGTGATGCTGTGATGCTTGTTCGTCCATCGTGCCGAATGACAATCATTCCGGGCTCAATCAACTCCACTGCTGATGCTTCAACGGGGCGCGGTGTGGTGACGTTCCAGACAATTGAGAGCAGATAGCAATGCGCAATCTTTCGATGGAGAATTACTCAGCGCTCCAAGCGCGTGAGTTGGTTGCGCGTGACTTTATCTGGTTCACAGCGCGGAATAGAGCCACAGGAGCGCCGTTCTCTTATGGCTTCTGGTCTGACGTTGGTAATGTCAATGCGCCTATTCTGAACCCAAATACTGGGCTTGCCGAAACAAGGAACTTCGAAGGATCGGGAACACTGATCCAGATCAGCGATATTCCACTGGTCGCAAATCTGACGGTTCAGACGATCACGGTGAACATGAACCAGATCAGTGAGGGCGTTCAGAACATCGTTCGCGGTTATGATCTGAAACAGGGCGGTGTTGAAGTTTACCGCGGCTTGTTCTCTCCGGTATCGCGGCAGATTGTTTCCCCGGCGATCAATCGCTTCATTGGTTATGTCGATCAGATTGAGATCAAAACAACCGTGTATCGTCATCGCAGCGCCCTTACACCAACAAGAGAGTTGGTAAAGGTGTCGCTTACGCGATTGTCACGTCAAAATACTACAACGAGCTGTTTACCGGCTTTCCATCGTTCAAATTCGAGATACAGGGCCGCAAGCTCTATGACATCTCGAAGGATACGACGGCTGGCGGTTCTGGAACTCAGCGTTGGAGTACCCCTTCAACCTGGGGTGGCGATGGCGATGACCTTCTCGCAGTACAGGCTTACAACCTGTTGCGTGGGCTCATTGAGCAGAACACATGGCTATATGGCCTGCAGACGGTCACGGCTGCGCGATTACCCGCCGCTGACTGGATTTATCAGGTCAACAAGTGTCGCCTGCAGGTGCAAGGCCCAGACGGTCTAGAGCCACAGTTTGTCACTGGCGGCGAAATCGCGGTCAACACGTCTATTGGTGATGCTGTCGATAAACTGCTGACTGGCGGCAATGCGAGACTGATTGAAAGTGCCGGTGTCTATAAGATCCGTGTTGGTGAACCGGATGCGCCGATAGCCTACTTCACCGACGATGAAATCCTTTCGACTGAGGAACAGTCATTTACTCCGTTCTTCGGTCTATCCGAGACAGTGAACGGCATTACAGCGGTTTATCCTGAACCGAAGGAGGGCTGGAATACTAAGGCCGCTCCTCCGCTCTATAACCCGACTTATGAAGCAGAAGACGGCAATCGCAGGCTCCTGACAGATGTTCCGATGGATTTTGTCTATCGTCCCGGTCAGGTTCAACGCTTGATGAAGGCTGCATTGAATGAGGCTCGCCGTGCGCGCCGTCATACATTCGTACTGCCGCCTGCATATTGGACGCTTGAGCCGGGAGATATCATCTCGTGGACCAGTGCGCGCAATGGCTATGTCAACAAGCTTATGCGGGTTGATGGCACCATCGACAAAGCAAATCTCGATATCGTCCTTGATCTAACCGAAGTCGATCCATCTGATTACGACTGGAACCCGGATACCGATTACACGCCGCCTGTCTTCGCACCGATTGGTGTTGTTCGGCCTACACCACAGCCGATCATTGATTTTTCAGCCGTCGCAGCTGTTGCACAGGATGACAACGGCAATAATCGACGGTGTGCCATTCTGCTTGGATGGGATGGTGATCAGGAAGACGTTGATCTTGTCATGTACGAGATCAGAACGGCATGGGATTTGTCGGTCATCTTCGCCGGCCGGACAGAACGAGTGTCAGTTGGATCGATGCTCGTTGCGCCGGGTATGCTGCTTCTTCCTACGAAGTCGTATCAAATCCGCGCTCGTTACGCGACATATGCCGGTAACAGGCCTTTTGAATGGTCGGACTGGATACCTGTAACTATGTTCGATATCCGGCTTGGACCGCTGGATATCTACCCGATACCGATTGATCAGCTGAATGAAGATGTTCAGCGCAATCTAGCGTGGATCGGTGACAGCTTCCGTTATGTTCAGGAAGAGCTTGACCGTATCGGCGCAGAAGCCAGCGAGCAGGAAAGTGCCAACTACTTCGACAAGCAAACGCTTCGTCGGGAAATGTCGGTCACGGCTCAAGGCCTCAAGGCTTCGTACACAGAAGCGATTGAGGTGGCCATTGGTCCCGGATCGGCAATCGTTACCCGGATTGAGAGCTTAGAAGCGGAAGTTACTGATCTCAACACTGGTCTCACAGCGACTGCTGGCGCAGTTGATCTTCTACAGGTCAAAGTCACCACTATGGACGGCGTTTTGACTGCTACAGCTAACGCTGTGACGGGCTTGACGGCAACCGTGGGCAATTTCTCGGCATCTGGTCTATTCCGAACAACCGTTGAAGCGACACCTGCCGGTGCTCTTGCTCGTATTGGCTTGAGTGTAGCAGCGTCAGGAAACGGGACGACATCACAGGCTGCTTTGTTCCTTGATGCCCTAACGGGAGGACAAAGCCGGATCGTTATGAATGCAGACCAGATTATTCTCACCAACGGCACAAACAGTGAAGCGCCGTTCGCTTTCATTGGTGGGCAAGCAACAATGATGTTGGCGCGCATTAATGAAATCACAGCCGGAATAATTCGGTCTCCCGACAATCAGGTCGTCTTCAACCTTGGAAACAAGACGCTGATCTTCAGCGATAATACGTGAGGAACCATGGCTCAACGTGTCTTTCTCAGTGGTAATCCGCCTCGGCTTATCACCAGTAAGCCGGGGCAGAATGCCTCTCCCTCATTGGCCGATGACCAGAAGACGTTCGACAGCGACTGGTTTTATGGAGGCGGGATTAAGTTTCATCTTACCGCCAACTCTCTCAACACATCGAGCGTCAACTTTCCGATAGCGTTGAATTACATCCCTTCGGTTGTCGGGATAAAGGTCATGGATATGGATAAGGAGCCTGCAAAGCTTCTTAAGATAGAAAGCGGAGTTCCTGCACCCCCGGCAAATGCGAAGACAATCATTCTTTCCGGCGGAGTGGAAGGTGCTAGTCGGGCGAATATCGGTACAGCGTCGATTTACAATATCCCTCTCCAGACCAACACTTTCTACAACTACATCACCCACTTTTTCGTGTTTGAAGCATGAGCAAAAGAATATTCTGCGGGCTTCAAGGCGCGAAAGCATCGTTTCGTGTGGCGCTTCCGGGGCAGGATGCCGAAGCTGGTAATGGACCGATGGTCTATTCGTCGGACAATGACTTCTTGCGCGTCCATACTCGATCCAGTCCAACTGGCGAGGTCATGACAAACATTGGTAGCGGTGGCGCAGGCGGACGATATCTTTACACGCTGTATCGGACTTTCCCTGATCTTGGCTATCTGCCACTCATTTTCTACACCGTCTGCATCGACAGTGAAGGTGGTTTGAACAACCGCGTTATGTTCCCTTGGGATAGCTCGGTAAATACAGCTCGATATCCCGTAACGGTTAATTGCGCGATATCGAACAATGCCGTTTGGTTCTCATGTGAAGGATACACCTTCTCGCAAACGCTTAAGATCAAATACGTCATCTACAAAAACAGGTTGCTGTAATGCCTCAGAGAATAAAGTTCTCACCAAATGGCGTGACAGTTTCCAAACCTGGCTTTGATGTCGATGTCGCCAGCTTGGAAAATCTCACGATGTATCCGGGTATGGAGCCGATGCGGCCCATACATTCAAATTCGGTAACGTTCTCAGGCGGCGGAAGCCAAGACTTCAGTTTCGCTAACCCGACTGGCGCAATCCCTTATGTGGTTATGAGATCATCCGAAGGCACTTTCCCCGGCAGAGACACCTTTTGTGCTGAGATGTGGGAGCCTTACACAACCTGTCGCATCCGAAACATTGACGGCGTACCGCGAACAATTCGCTTCTTCGTACTCGTTTAAATCAGGAAATCAGAAATGACCGACACGACGGTGGATAAACCGGCGCAGCCTTCGCACGTCCAGATTGATCCTATGGCGGCAGCAAGCGAGGCGATGGCTCTGAATGAGTTCTACAAGAACCGCAACTTGCTTCTCGCCAATGAAATCTCCGGTATGCGGATGCAAATCTCAATGCTGGAAACTCAGTGCGAAGCATTCCGCCAAGAGCTCGAACAGCGAAACAATGATCTTGAAGCCGCTCAGAAGACCAAAAGGAGCGCGTAATGGCTATTCGTCCTGATTATGATATCGGCACAGTGACGCTTGTTGCGAGCAGCGCAAACTTCACCACGACAGGCGCATCGCTCCAGACAGCTGCTGTTCAGGCTGGTGACGCGATTATCACCCCATCAGGGCATGTGCTGATTATTGCATCTGTTACAGGACAGAATAGCGGAACACTGTTTCTACCTTGCCCAGCTGGCGCGGCGGGAACGAACTTACCTCTTCGCATCCGCTTCCAGCCAGACGGCAGTCGTTATCAGGGCGCTGTTCGCAATCTGGTCGATCTTATATCCAGCGGTAATGTTGAAGCATTCGCTGCGCTCGTTGGGGCTGCGGGGCTTGTCCCGATGTTTACCGGACCTGGTGCACTGGATCTAGTCGATCCTGCGACATTTGGCATCCAAGACCCGAACGGCGTCTTGGCTAACATTCTGGCGTATGGGTCCATTCAGTCGCCGCAAGGCAGGTTGTCTTTAGTGAACGGTGTCTCCGTTCCTCAATCGGATGTATCTGCAGCTACTGTGGTATATTATGTTCCCGCAATAGGAAATCTGGTGCCGCTCTTTGATGGCACAAGCTTCGTCATACAATCCATCGGTAACAGCCTTTCTGTCGCTTTAAGCGCTGCTACACTCGGTGCATTTGCCCAAGTTGATTGGTTTGTATTTCTAGATGGAACGACTGTTCGTCTTGGTTTTGGAAATTCGTGGTCTGGTCAGTTTGTGCGTGGAGGCCAAATTTCACAGCGCAACGGTATCTGGGTTAATTCTGCCGCTCTGTCTTTGAGGTTCGGACCAAGTTCCGGTGAAGTAGTCACAGTCCCAGCCAGCCAAGCAACCTATGTAGGCTCTACGGGCGGCGCTCCAGTTGCAGGCACTGTTAATGACAGTCGCTATATCCGGGGGCTTTACAATTCTTATAATCAGGTCTCAAGGCCATTATTGCTACGCGGCGACAACACCACATGGACGTACTCAGATGCAGCATTTCGCGTCTTTAACAGTAATGGCAACAACAAAGTTGCCGCCATGTGTGGTCTCCCTGGGACGCCAGTGTCCATAAGGCTGATTATCGATGTTGCCAGTACTGTGGCGAATACTCAGATCACAGCGTCAATAGGCTTGGATCGAGTGAACGCAGAGGATGCCACGCAGAGAACTCTTGCATTCGCAGGTCCCTCCGTAGTGGGTACACCGGTAGCGCACTTCGATGACACGGTCGGCCTTGGCTTCCATAATTTCTACCCGCTTGAATATGGCAACGCGTCAGCCGTGCAAACTTGGCGTTTTTTCGCAGTTTACGGGATGTCAGGAGAGGTAACACTGTGAAGAATGCAATCGGATCGGCTGATGACAAATTAACGTTCTCGCCGCCTTCTTGGAAAGGTCGTTGGGGAACCCGAACAAGAAGCAAGACAGCCTCAACACCTTACCTTGATCCAACTGAAAGGACTGCTTGTTACATCGTTGCTGGGCAGTCTAACGCATGTAACTGCGGTGGAACTGGCCAAATCTATTCACCATCAAATCCAAGTAAACTCGATCATATTTTTGTAGACGATGGAGGAGTTTACCAGTGCGCCGATCCACTGTTGGGCACGGAAAACGGATATGCTGGTGAAGTTGGAAACTTGTTTTTTCGTATGGCTGATCAGATGATAAATCAGGGATACAAGGATCGTGTAATTCTCATTCCTGTTGGCATCGGCGCGACAAGTGTTAAGCAATGGAATGATGAGCTCTATGAGAGAATTGTCATTGCGCACCGGCGAGCCACTAACAAAAACATTCCAGTCAACGGTATTCTCTGGCAACAGGGAGAGACAGATACCGGATTGGGCACGTCGCAATCAGTGTATTTGGATAACATGGGGCAACTGATCGGCAAGGTGACAAATCTGGGTGTTTCTGCACCTTGGGTCATTGCTAAGGGATCTTTGTACGCTGGCGAAACGAGTAGTGCGGTGCGAGCGGCTCAAGCTGCGATAGTCAATGGAACAGATATTCTTTCCGGTCCCGATACTGACACTCTGACTGGCACTAATAGAAATCCTGACAACACTCATTTCAGCGTAACCGGGATGAATGCTGCAGCATCTCTGTGGAGCACATCGATAAAGGCAGCTATGCCCTAATGAATTAAACTATTGTCGCAACGCCGGATGAAAGATGTTGGCTTATCCCAAGCTCTTTGGAATTTGGTTCACCCATCAGAACTGAAGTCTTCTTACCAACAAGGACGTAATTTCGCATAAAGTAAGTGTAATCAGGTCGTTCAAACCCGTCATAATCACCTGCAGGAATATCAATTCCATCAACAATAATTCGCTCACTGATGCGTATGCGAACTTCTGCCTTGGTCTGATCTCGAAAATACATGAACCCTGCCTTCAATTTATCACTAAAGATTATGGTTTGTGCTGTGCAGCAATCTCACCCTCGAGCTTTAGGACATAACCGCGCAAATCATCAATATCAGTTTGAAGTTTATTAGACCATTCTTTCGAAGATATAAGCTCATCGTGCAGCTTCTGAGACCATTCCTGAGAGGATTTCAATTCAGTATGTAACTTCTCGGACCACTCTTGGGATTGCTTCAGGGCTTCTTGAAGATCTAGAATTTCGGCTTGATGTATCAATACTGTGTTGGCTTGTTCGGCAGAATGCTGGCGATAGAAGAGTAGTGCTTCAGGTACATATGCCGCAACATATCCCTTCTGGATCATTCGTAGAAATAAGTCAGCATCTTCCGGCGACCCTGTTGTCCTGTAGCCACCAACTTCATCATAGACGGAGCGGCGAAACATTGCCGAGCCATTTATGAAATTCTCTTTTTCTAGGTTTTTCAATGCTTCGTCGGTCGGTTCAGGAAACTTCCAATAATAACGGCGGTCTCCTGGTGCGCTTTCAATCTCTTTAGCGCCTACTCTCTTTGATAAATCATTAGAAAGTGGTCCGAAAATCACGATATCGCTGTAAGCGACAGCTGCATTCGGATTGGCATCAAGAGCGGCTTTAAGCTTTTCGATATAGGACGGATCAACGCAATTGTCCGCACCGATAAAACAGACATAATCCGATGTAGACCGCTCGACACAGCGTCGAAAGTTCTCAACGATGCCTAAGTTTTTATCGTTCTGGACAAAGTTGAAATTGCCTTCAATAGATTGAATTACGTCAATTGAACCGTCATTTGAGCAGTCATCAACCACAGAATACTCATCGGGGGTGATTGTTTGATCAAGGACTGATTTTATGGCGTCTTCAACATACAAACCGTAGTTGTAATTTGGTGTTATAACGCTGACAGATGTCAAGTTTCTTCGCCCCTGATTATCTTCTTTGGTTTGAAGATATGCAGTTTATTAGAAGTGTTCAATACTAGCCGCCCTTGAGGCGGTTTTTTCATGCCGAAAGGAAACACAATGGACAGAACCGTGCCAGCTGGTGGGCTCAGAGCAGGGTGATGAGATTGCTACGAATAAGGGCTGCATGCTTCGGTACCATTACCTCCAGCCCCGCATCAATAAATTCAATGATGGCTTCGCAGCATTCTTTAGATAGGCAGGAAAATTCCTTAGCCTTATCCAGTTCGAAAGATGGATGGCAAACGACCTTTGAAATATCCAAATAACTGTCGTGCTTCACCAGCTCATGAATTCCAGCAGGAAGAAATAACTGGTCACAGTTATGGGGACGAGGGTTTGTATTGATCCAAA
>NZ_JAOYTK010000031.1:0-47023 GCF_025846885.2 Brucella sp. HL-2
GCAGTTGGTATCTCGGGCGCGATCCAGCATCTTGCAGGCATGAAAGACAGCCGCGTGATTGTTGCGATCAACAAGGACGAGGAAGCTCCGATCTTCCAGGTTGCCGATTACGGCCTCGTCGGGGATCTCTTCACCGTGTTGCCGGAGCTCGAAAAAGCGCTCTGATCATAAGAAAGGCGGCAGGGAAATCTGCCGCCTAGTGGATTGAATTTGACGTTTGAAACCCGACTGACACACATGCTGTTTCAAACGTCAAATTCAATCCACTAGCTCATTTGTTGCCCGTCCTTTGCGTCGACTTTTTGCCGGCGTTCGGGCGGGTTCTTTATAAGTGCTGCGTAATACTCGGCTTGAAGTTTAGGATTGCATTTTGACATGCAAGCTGTCTTGTTAACCGGGCTTTCAAGCGATGTCAGATACAAGGCTTGGCATGGGCCGCATGCCGGCCGGGTAAGACCCAGATACAGGTACTCTGTATTTGAAGAATGGATATACTCAAGCAGATCTCCGCTATTGGGCGAGAGCATGAAGGAGTTGAGACTGTGGCGATCAAGACGGTAGGCATTGTTGGCGCAGGACAGATGGGAAGCGGAATTGCCCATGTGTGTGCGTTGGCAGGATACGACGTGCTTTTGCATGATGCGGCGGCGGACCGGCTGGAAAAGGGTATTGCCACAGTTAATGGCAACATGGCGCGACAGGTGTCATCCGGTAAGCTGGAAGAAAAACAGCGCGCCGATGCCATGAAGCTGATCCGCGCAGCGAATTCCATGGAAGATCTGGCGGGTGTCGATCTGGCCATTGAGGCCGCGACCGAAGACGAGACTGTCAAGCGCAAGATTTTCGCGCAGCTTTGTCCGATCCTGAACCCGGAAGCGATTGTCGCAACCAACACGTCGTCGATTTCCATCACGCGACTTGCTTCGACCACAGATCGTCCGGAGCGTTTCATCGGTATTCACTTCATGAATCCGGTACCGCTCATGAAGCTGGTTGAGCTGGTGCGCGGTATTGCGACTGAAGAAGATACGTTCCGCAAATCAAAGGATTTTGTAACGGCGCTCGGCAAGACCGTAACGGTTGCCGAAGATTTCCCGGCTTTCATCGTTAATCGTATTTTGCTGCCGATGATCAATGAGGCGATCTACACGCTTTATGAAGGTGTGGGCAGTGTCGAGGCCATCGATACGGCGATGAAGCTTGGCGCCAACCATCCTATGGGGCCGTTGCAGCTTGCTGATTTCATCGGTCTCGATACGTGTCTTTCGATCATGCAGGTGCTGCATGACGGGCTGGCCGACTCCAAGTATCGCCCATGCCCGCTTTTGGTCAAATATGTTGAGGCGGGATGGCTTGGTCGCAAGACGGGTCGCGGTTTCTATGACTATCGTGGCGAACATCCGGTTCCGACGCGCTAACCCCTCTATATTTTCCCGACAAAGCCGGTGTATTCACGCCGGCTTTTTTAATTGTGTCTAATTTCTCACGCCTGTGGAAAACCTGAATATCGTTACCATTAACTTACTGTTAACTCTGACGATTCAGGAGTTATTCATCTTTAATCGTTAAAGTTTTCATTAAGATGTTCGGAAGCTAAAAAGCATTCAACTCGACCCCCGTGGTTGCGTGGCGAGCATCACTTTCGAGCAGAAAATTCTTGATGAGGTGAAGGCGATGAACATTATCGTTCAGCTACGTGACAGTGTTAATGTCATCCGTGAGTTCGTCGCACCGAGCTACAGGCCCGAGCGCCATTACATGCGCGGCCCGGGTCCGGCTTGCGCGGCACGCACGGCAAACTAAATACTGAGCTTCGGTTCTCATTTTCAGAGACAAAGCCTGTCAGGCTCTTGTTGAAAATGGCTAAGTTCAGGCAACAGAAAAGCCAGAGCGGATGACCGCTCTGGCTTTTTGTTTTGTCGAACCGACGCTCGCTTATTCCAACCCTTCAAACAGCGCTGTCGAAAGATAGCGTTCTGCAAAGGATGGAATGATGATGACGATATTCTTGCCCTTGTTTTCTGGGCGCTTGCCGACTTCGATGGCGGCTGTAAGCGCCGCACCCGATGAGATGCCGACAGGAATGCCTTCAAGACGCGCAATCAGGCGTGCATTGGCAAAGGAATCCTCGTTGGAGACAGTCACCACTTCATCATAGATTTCGGTGTCGAGCGTCTTTGGTGCAAAGCCTGCGCCGATGCCCTGGATCTTGTGCGGGCCGGGTGTGCCACCTGAAAGAACCGGGGAATCCTTAGGCTCAACAGCGATCACTTTGAACGATGGCTTGCGTGACTTGATGACCTGACCGACGCCGGTAATAGTGCCGCCGGTGCCGATGCCGGAAATCAGAATGTCAGCTTCGCCATTAGTGTCATTCCAGATTTCCTCAGCCGTTGTGCGGCGATGAATTTCGGGATTGGCCGGGTTTTCGAACTGCTGAGGAATGATCGCATTCGGATTGCCTTCTGCGATTTCCTCAGCCTTGGCGATAGCGCCCTTCATGCCTTTCGGGCCTTCTGTCAGCACGAGTTCAGCACCGAGCAACTTGAGAAGCTTGCGACGCTCGATCGACATGGTTTCAGGCATGGTCAGCACAAGGCGATAGCCCTTGGCAGCCGCAGCAAATGCAAGTGCAATACCGGTGTTGCCGGAGGTTGGCTCTACAAATACGGTCTTGCCAGGAACAGCTTTGCCCTGCGCTTCAAGCGCTTCGATAAGCGCAAGACCGATACGATCCTTGACGCTTGCCAACGGGTTGAAGAATTCCAGCTTCACCAGAAGATTGGCTTCGACGCCGTTTTCCTTGGCGAACTTGTCGATACGGACCAGAGGCGTATTGCCGATGGTATCGAGAATGGAATCATAGATTCGACCGCGTCCTACGGTTTCACCGTCTTTTGCGCCAAGGGGCTTGCTCATGGAATAATCTCCTTCTGTTTGAAGCGAAGTTTATGAGGAAATGGCGCAAAAGCATAGCTGGGACCATGCTTCGGATTGCATAAAATTAGAATTATATTCTTTAAAGATTTGGTTCTTAGTAGATAATTCCAAGTAATTGGGTATCAACAGAGTACACGATCATTTGTGCAAAAATTGGTCCTTCCCGACACAGAAACATTGTCCCCGATCTTTCGATAAGCTTCTCGTGTCTATAAGCTTTTGCTGTCTTAGAGCGGTCCCAGTTAAGGTTGAGTCGTCGGAACCGCTTCGCACTTTTGGCTCAAATGCTTCATTGATCCGCATCAATGCTCTTTCCGTCAGGACAGGCATGATCGGATGACCATCACAATCTGGAGGTCCGAACTGTGTATAAGTCTATTTTGATCGCAACCGATGGATCTGAACTCGCCGATAAGGGCGTGGACCAGGGGCTTACTCTTGCAAAGCAACTTGGGTCAAAGGTGTTGTTTGTTTCGGTGACCGAACTTCTGCCGTCCTATGGCATTGTTGTTGCTGCGGAATGGGCATCGAGCCCGGCAGCTTTTCAGGAGTATCGTGAGGCAATCACCCAAGCTGCCGCCGAGCTTCTCGCAAAGGCTAAGGCAAAAGCCGAGAGCGTGGATGTTCCTGCCGAGGTTCTGCACATTGAGAACCAGTCACCAGCACAAGGGATTATCGAGGCGGCCAAGCACAAGCAGTGTGATCTGATAGTTATTGCATCGCATGGTCGTCGTGGCGTCAACAAATTGCTTCTGGGCAGTCAGGCAGCAGAAGTGTTGTCGCTCAGTGCTGTTCCTGTTCTGGTGATTAAATAAGCCGCGCAATCTGCGTGATGATATCGATGGAATATTTTTCGTTGCCGCTCGCTTGAGCGGTCAACAACGCAAGAAGATTCCCGAACGTCTCTGGTAAGCTGTTCCCGCTCACTTTGTTGAGCGGGAGGATCTTTTACAGGAGACAAACATGACCGCGCCTCGTCCAAATAAGACCAGCATCGGCAATCATGTACTTCATCCAGAAACCCAGATGCTCAATTATGGCTATGATCCTGAGCTTTCCGAGGGTGCGGTCAAGCCGCCGGTGTTTCTGACCTCAACATTCGTTTTTAAGACTGCCGAAGACGGGCGCGATTTCTTTGATTTCGTTTCCGGTCGTAAAGAGCCGCCAGCGGGCGTTGGTGCGGGCCTTGTCTATTCACGCTTCAATCACCCCAACAGCGAGATCGTGGAAGATCGCCTTGCTGTCTACGAAGGGACCGAGAGTTGCGCGTTGTTTTCGTCCGGCATGTCGGCAATTGCGACAACCTTGTTGGCTTTCGCGCGTCCCGGGGATGTAATCCTGCATTCTCAGCCGCTTTACGGCGGCACCGAAACATTGCTCGCGAAGACTTTCCATAATTTCAACGTTGCGGCTGTGGCGTTTGCCGATGGTGTGCATGAGACCTTGATTGAAAAGGCCGCTGATGAAGCGACAAACAAGGGGCGCGTCTCGGTCATCTTGATTGAAACGCCCGCCAATCCGACCAACAGTCTGGTCGACATCGCAGCCATCCGGCGCGTTGCCGAGAAGATTGCGGCAAAGCAGGAAGGGCTACGCCCTGTCATCGTTTGCGATAACACTTTGTTGGGCCCTGTTTTCCAGAAGCCGCTCGAACACGGTGCAGATATCTCGCTTT
Source organism: Brucella sp. HL-2 (assembly GCF_025846885.2). Taxonomy (NCBI): domain Bacteria; kingdom Pseudomonadati; phylum Pseudomonadota; class Alphaproteobacteria; order Hyphomicrobiales; family Brucellaceae; genus Brucella; species Brucella sp. HL-2. The sequence continues at coordinate 4,616 of NZ_JAOYTK010000031.1, forward strand.
ATTCGCTGACGAAATATGTCGGCGGTCATTCCGATCTGATTGCTGGCGCTGTTCTCGGTGCCAAGGCCGTGGTCAAACAGGTGAAGGCGTTGCGTGGGGCGATTGGAACGCAGCTTGATCCGCATTCCTGCTGGATGCTTGGGCGCTCGCTTGAAACCCTCGGCATTCGTATGGATCGTGCTGACAAGAATGCGCTTGCAACCGCTGAGTTCTTGCGCGAGCACCCGAAAGTCGAGAAGCTGCATTATCTGCCGTTTTCAGATGAAGCATCCGCTGTCGGACAATTGTTTAAACGCCAGTGTACAGGTGCAGGCTCCACCTTCTCATTCGATATCAAAGGGGGGCAGGCGGCAGCTTTCCGTTTCCTGAATGCTTTGCAGATCATCAAACTCGCTGTCAGCCTTGGTGGAACAGAATCGCTGGCAAGTCACCCGGCAGCCATGACGCATTCAGGTGTTCCGATTGAGGTGCGTGAGAAGATCGGTGTACTCGAATCGACGATCCGTCTGTCGATTGGCATTGAGCATCCGGATGATTTGATTGCAGATCTCGCACAGGCGCTGGAAGCAGCGTGAATAATGGGTGGTGGGACAAATGGTGCGGGTGGTCAGCATCTTATTGTAATATCAAGGAAAATCAGCCGTTATCACCCTCTATCAATAGACCTTGCCCCACACTGCTGTTCTTGTTACGTTCAATATCAAGCGTAATCACGCCCTATCACTCAATCTCATAACCAAAGGTGGATGAGCAGGGGGATAGGGTGCGGCAAGCAAGGGTGCAGGAAAAGGTGCGCGCATTAAATCGTTTGAGCGCTAGGGCGGTCGCAACGCTAGGGCCGGGAAAGCACAATGACGGTGCGGGCCTTTGGCTGCACAAACGCCCGGACGGTGGCGGGCAATGGATCCTCCGCGTAACGATTCACGGCAGGCGTAGAGAAATGGGCCTTGGCTCATCGCTTGAGGTTTCATTGAAGGAGGCGCGAGAAGCCGCTGAAAAGTGGCGGGCGCTCGTCCGAGCTAATGTTGACCCGATCAAGGAGCGTGAGCGTCAGAAGCGGGAAGCCGCTCGCAACATGCATTTGCTCAAGGATATAGCGCTGGATGCATTCGAGAGCAGGAAAGCTGAATTGAAGGGTGACGGAGAGGCGGGCCGCTGGTTTAGCCCGCTTGAGCATCATATTCTACCGAAGCTTGGCAAGGTTCCCGTTGCGGAGATTGACCAGAAAGACATTCGCGATACCCTTTTGCCTATCTGGCACTCAAAGGCATCTACAGCCGAGAAAGCGCTTGGTCGTCTTCGCATATGCATGAGACACGCCGCCGCTCTGGGTTTGGATGTGGATTTACAGGCAACGGAAAAAGCTCGCGCTCTTTTAGGCAAGCAGCGCCATAAAGCCCAGAATATACCGGCGATGCCATGGCAGGATGTTCCAGCTTTTTACGCCACGCTGACCGACGACACGGTTACGCACCTTGCTATGCGTTTGCTCATCCTGACCGGCGTTCGCTCAGGCCCGCTTAGGTCAATTCATGAAGACCAGATAGAAGGCAATGTCTGGACGATTCCGGGTGAGGCGATGAAGGGACGCAAAGATGCCACCACTGATTTTCGCGTTCCTCTGACAGTCGAAGCTCTGACGGTGATTGAGATAGCTCGCCGTCATGCGCGTGACGGTTTCCTTTTCCCCAATGTCCGCACCGGGGTTATCAGCGATATGACGCTGGGCATGTTTATGCGCCGGGCCAAATTGGAAGCTCGCCCGCATGGTTTCCGCTCCAGCTTGCGAGACTGGATAGCCGAAACGACAGATACACCTCACGACATAGCGGAAACGGTTCTGGGACATACGGTCGGCGGATCAGTTGAACGCGCCTATCGACGGACAGATTTTTTGGAGCAGCGAAGACTTCTTATGGAGCGCTGGTCTCAACATGCTAGTGGCGAGACTGGATCCGTCACCAGCTTTTTGAAAGTAGTATAAAATGTTTTGCCCGGAGGGTTTTGTTCCTGCTGCATGGTTATGGGGCGAAATTGACCCTCAACAACGTGAAACGCTTATGAAAGAGGCCTGGACGCGTTACGAAATTGATAATGATAGTTCTTTAGGGCCAGAATTCTTATTGCAGAATTTCATGCGGATGACGCCGATGGATAGCCTGCACTTGCGCATTTTATTTTCAATAGGAGATGCCTGCTTTATCTGTTCCCCGACAGGGCAAATACTAAAACTCGATATATCATCCATTCTGATGAAAGAAATATCTTGGGATATAAACGCTGGCATTCTCAAGCATTATTTAGATAGCGGATTTATAAGCGAGAAAGAAAGCGAAGATGTCGCTGCTCTGATGCAGGTTGATTACTATGGGTATGAATTTTATTTAGAGAGAATTCGTGAAGATATAGACGAGAGTGGCTGCACAAACTTCGCTGAATTTGCACGTAAGTACGGATGGCAGTATTCGCATCAGCATATCCCGCTATTCTATGAACGGGTTGGTTTCACAATAAATTTCAAAGCCTTTGACCTGTTCGCGCGCAATGACGATCCGGCCACTTATAAGTTGGCGTCACTGTTAGACATACTAAGGCCGTTTGAAGGGTGGGCAATCTGCACGAAAGCAGAATATCTCACTGATGACTGGAGAAATGAGCTTATAGCTTCGATAAAAGACGGCGAGAACGTCGGCACAACTTCAACCTTAATCGGTCGTCCTAGGCTAAAGAGAGATACTGCTGCGCGCCTATATCGTCATATTTATCCGCACGGGCACAATGGCGAATCTTGGCCTACCGTGTCGAAAAAAATCTCCACCCAAGCCGGTTATTATATTTCTACCGATACGATCCAGCGTGCAATCAGTGAGACAGGCTCCACGCAAAACACCGATTAAATTAAGGCAAAAACAACCGCAAAACACCCGCAAAACTTAATGAGCCTTTTGCCCTTTTTGCACGTCTTTCACCTTAGAAATCATCACGCAATATCAGCCCGTTATCAACGATTATTAGGGCTGATAAATGAATATCATCGATCCACTGCTTACTGCCCGTGAAGGGGCGGAGGTTCTTAAGGTCAGCACCCCCACATTTTGGCGATGGGTGGCTAATGGCACATTGCCTAAACCTGTGAAAATGGGCGCTCTTTCACGCTGGCCCAAATCTGAGCTTATCGAAATAATCGAAGACGCTAAATCTCGCCGTCAGGTCGCTGGCTCTGGCGTGGGGAAGGCGGCTTGAATGCATCACGAAAAAGAAACGCCGCACTTGCTGGGCAATAGCAAGAACGGCGGATCGGTAATTCAAAATGGTTGGTCCCCTTCTGAATACCGCAATCCGCCCATCTCCGCAACGAATTTGGCAACATCAGTAATCGCAACGCGCTTCCGCCTTCCGATGGCGACCGCTCGCGTGGTTTGCGAACTCGCCGGGATTGGAGGCGCAGCATGAGTAAAGATAAGTCACGTTGGGCATCGGCTGTTTTCACGATTGTGAACGCGGGCGGAACACCATTTAACATAGCAATAAAGGGCCGCGACCGCTGGGCGCTCGAAAACCTGATGAACGCAGGTAAGGCAGGCTGCACCCCGATAGAACATCCCGGCCCGCGCTGGTCGGCGTACGTTTTCAAGCTCCGTAGTTTCGGCGTTGATATTGAAACAGTTCATGAGAAGCATGAAGGCTCATTCAGCGGAACTCATGCGCGGTATGTCATTCATTCCAGCGTCTTGCCGTTTAATGGTGAAGGAGCCGCCGCATGACATCGGCCAGAGAGATTACCCGCGCGCTGGGTGGTCACTGGCACGGTCGGTATGGCGTAGCGCGCTGTCCGACACATGGTGACAAGCGACCCAGCCTGAGTTTATCGGATGGATCAGACGGCAGGCTATTATTGCGCTGCCATTCCGGTTGCGACTTCACTCATATTCTCGATAGCCTCAAAGGGCTTGGATTGGTTGAGGGCGAGGGAAACTATTCCCCGCCTTCCGCTGCCGATCTGGAGCGCATCAGGCAATCCGAGACTGAGGAAGCCGAACGCAAGGAAGCGCTTGCTCTTTCGTGCTGGCGTGAAGCGCGTCCTATTCGGGGCACGATAGCGGAAACATATCTCAGGCATCGTGGCGTCACATGCGAGATTGCAGGCAGTCTGCGCTTTCATCCTGATTGCTGGCACCCTTCACGCAATCGCTTTCCTGCGCTGGTTGCGTTGGTCGAGGGCGCGACACGGCTTGCAGTTCATCGGACCTACCTGCGTGCTGACGGTCTCGGCAAAGCCCAGATCGAGCCAGCTAAGGCAATGCTCGGAACTGTAGCAGGCGGTGCAGTGCGGCTGTCTCAGGGCGATGACAAGTTGATTGTGTGTGAAGGCATAGAAACCGGCCTGTCGCTTCTGTCAGGGCTTGCGCGCGGCTCTGTGTCTGTCTGGGCGGCATTATCGACCAGTGGAATGAAAGCTCTCTCATTGCCAGATAATCCGGCTTTGCTGACGGTTGCCACGGATGGAGACACAGCGGGCCGAGAAGCAGGCAATGCATTAGCCACACGCGCCACGGCGGAAGGCAGGAAGGTCAGTCTTTTGCCTGCCCCGGACGGCCACGACTGGAATGACATTCTCATGATGAAAGGTGCGGTTGCATGAACACGCACGAACCTGTTACCGGGATTTTCGATAAGATTGCAAAAGAGCAGCCCTTTGAGCTTTGGAAGAATCCTGTCGCGATTTCATCCAGTCTGCCAGCGGTCGAAGCATTCGTACCGGAACTGTTGCCCGCTGCCCTGCGTAATTATGTTTTTGACGTAGCAGACAGACAGCAATCCGTCCCTGACTTCGTGGCAGTGGCAGCATTATGCGGGCTTGCTTCATTGATCGGCAATCGCATTCGCGTTGCTCCGAAACAGTTGGATGACTGGATTGAGGTGCCGAACCTGTGGGGTGCGGTTATCGGCCCACCTTCCGCGATGAAGACACCAGCCATGCAAAAGGCTCTTGGCCCCGTCTATGCTATTCAGGACGATATGCGCAAACAATGGCAGGCCGATTTGAAAGCTGCCGACATTGACGATGTTCTGGGCAAGATTGAAGCCAGAGAAGCCGCGAAGTCAGCAGCCAAGGCTTACAGAACAGGCGATAAGGATGGTGCACGCGCTATTCTTGCTGATGTGTCCAAAGATGACGAGGACGAGCAGCCTTGCCCGCGTATCGTCGTGAATGATGCCACCGTGGAGAAGTTGGGCGAACTTCTGAATGAAAACCCGCGTGGCCTGCTTCTGGTGCGTGACGAATTGCCTGGCTTCCTTTCCCAGATGGAGAGCGAAGAACACGCTAGCGACAGGGCTTTCTATCTCGAAGCCTTCAACGGTTCCGGCCAATTCACTTATGACCGTATTGGGCGCGGTACTGTGCATATCGCAAACTGTACTGTCAGCATCATCGGCGGCGTGCAGCCTTCCCGTATCGCTCCAATTGTTCGCGGTGCAATTACTGGCACCAGCAATGACGGCTTAATTCAGCGCCTGCAATTGACCGTCTGGCCTGATCCGCGAACATCGTGGCAGTGGGTTGATCGGCACCCAGATAGAGCAGCGCGTGAAACCTATGAGAAGGTATTCCGCGACATTCACGAACTGGAATTGGGCAGTTCTGACAATCCGGTCGTGTTTAGGCTGTCTCCAGCCGCGCAAGGTATCCAGTGTTCAGGCGCTTATCGATGCTGCTTTCATGGCCGCTGGCTCACTTGGCAAGCAGAACGAGGCGAACGCAATTCAACAAGTGCTCGACATTGCAGACACGCGCCTGACGCACGCAATTGAGATTGTGGAAGCCATAAGGAAGGGAGGTGCATCATGAAAATGATCCGCATCCTTCTCGCCTTCCTGCTGCTACGCATCGCTCGCGGACTGACGCATGTTTCAATCTGGGTGTTACCCGCCCCGAAAGGAGGGCGACATGAGTAGCCCTGCCATCAACCGTCTGCGCCGTCTGTTTCTGGAGCAATGGATTGATGAAGCTATCGCGCTTCTCGATCAGATTGACGGGGATGCAGACTTTGAGGACGCCGACGAGGACTTCGTAGACGAACGGGAAGAATTCGGGCGGATTCTTGGAGGTACAGGCGCATGAACCAGCTTGCCAATTCATCAGCCGAGGTTCATGCCTTCCCGCGCCGTAATAGTCTCACCGCGTTCGATCAGGCAAAGCAGGAACTTGCCGCGTTCAAGTTCTCGCTATTCGAGACGGTTGCAGCCGATCCGCTATTGCGGGCTGGTCAATGCCTCAATCTGATTATCGTCTATGCATCCCTTGTCACCATCGACAAGAAGACACTCCAGGCAACGACCGCTTACGCATCAAACAGCCGTGTCTTTATTCGCGCTGGTCTGCGTTCGCACCACACCGCAGTTAAGGCTCGCAGGCTTCTTGAGCAATACAGCTATCTCATCCCCGTTGGCCGCAGAAATGGCATCACGGTTTATCGCATCGACAACCCGCATCATGAGCGAGTTCAGATGCATATTCAGGAATTGGAAGAACACCAGCGCGAGATTAAAGCCGATCAAAATGTACGCAATAAGCCGCAATCCAGCATGGCAAATAATGCCCACCTTGAGGCTGCAAGGGTGGCAGAAGTTGCCCACCCTGAAAATGACAAGGACGGCAATATATGCCCACCAAGGATGGCAGAAAGTGCCCATCAAGGTGGGCAGAAAATGCCACCAATTACCTTAAAGGAATACCTTACAGGATTACCTGTAATAACCGGCTATGAAGACAGCGACGGTTCTCCAGTTATGGGTGACGTTGAGGGGGAGCGAAGAGCGCAAATCAAAAGCGCTGTAGCAAGCTCCCCCGACTTCCCGGCAAAGAAAAAAAACGGGTACGCGCTCGCAGCAAATGGCGAAGATGAAAACACGCCTTTTGCAGTTCCAGCGTCACAACGAGAGGCCGATAAATTTTTAGCGGCCCTATTCGGCTCAGATTTGAGCAGATTGCATGTGCGCGTGTTGGATGGATGCAGCAAGCGGCTGATGAATGGATTGCTCACACCGGCATTTGTTCGTGCGCGTCTCGATGCACTGGAAAAGCAGCAGCCAGCTTTCGGAGGCTCTCCCCATGCTCGATAACCTGACAAAGCCGCATAGAGGTTTCCCACTCGCTGACCTTTCGAGGCATCAATGCAAATGGCCGGTCAATCGGGCGCAGGCTGGAGAGCTTCACCTGTTCTGTGGTGAAGCCGTCCAAAGTGGACACCCATACTGCGAGGAACATTGCCGGAAGGCATATACCGGCAATGCTGAGCGCTTCGTCGGTCGGAGCCTAAAATAGGCTGATTTACGGGCAGGCCGCAGAATTTCCTGTGTCGCGGAACTTTTGCCGTTTGGTGGGCTAAATTCGCGGAAGTTCGTTAAAAATATGAGTGGTACTTTGGCGGTCCGTTTCCACAAAGCCTAAAGTCGGCCAGAAGGTTCGTGCCTCAGCTCCGTCTGCGTAGAGAGAGATTTGAGCATTAAACTGCAAAGCATGATTTAAAACGAAGTGCGCTATACCGCGTCCAACTCCGCGCCTGCGATATGCGGGCCGTACATAGAACCGTCTCATACGTAACCATGTACTGTCGATAAAATCCCGGGTGATACCTCCAATTCCGGCGGGTTCGCCGTTTATCGTCGCCAGCGCCAGTATTTCACCCGGGCGATCAAAAATATTACTTCCGTCATTCCACTCACTTTGAAGGGTTGACATGTTGTTGAAACCCTCACTGGCGGCTTCCTTCAAGAATAATTCAAAACCAATCGGTAAGCTGGTAATTCGCTTGATTTCGAGAGGGCTAGCTGTGTCAGCCATTCTTACTTCCTCATTAGTCAGGTGCATGCAATTTGTCGTAGGCTTCAAAAAGCTCGGGAACGAGAACGCCATTGATGCGCATCCCTGTCATATCCGCATCCTTTATGTCGGCATCCACCAGTGTGACGCCGCTGATGGTCATGCCAGTCATGTTGGCGTTTGTGATGCTTACGCCGGTCATGTTGACGTCATTGAACCTCACTGCTGTGAGATTGGCATCGTCAAACTCCGCCTCGCTAAGATTCACATCATTGAATTTCGCTTTGCTCAAAACCGCGTAGAATCTTGCTTCTGACAGATTTACTCCGTCGAAATTGGCTCCGGACATATCTGCGCGGTGATAATGCTCGCCCTGCAACTGAGGTCCGTCGAATGGGTTGTTCTTTGGCGTATCACTCATGTTGGCCTATCCTCATGTTAATTCATCGACGCTTTCAGTTTGCACCATAGCACCTGATTATCAACGGCTAACAAATGGACGGACGTCACGAGCGCCATGGATTTCTACTAGGTCTCCTGAATTTTAAGGAGGGGGTCTGCTCAATTTTGCGCATACCTCTTTGCGGACCAATACGCGCACGCGCGCGAGGGGCTAACGGCTTGAACGCCATTCCCAAGGCTCTATGAACTGGCCCTGCCAGATACCAATGCCCTCTTGATCGGCAAGGCGCTGGTCTTCCCGGTATCGTCCCTGAGAGTATCGGGGCCAATCAAGGGCGTGTCCGCTTCTAACTAGCCATGCGGCAACGTCTTCGCCTTTGGCTGTTTCACATGTCGCGACCATTCTGTTGTATCTGTCTGTATCCTTTTTCTGACAGCGTATAGGCTGAGACATTTGAATGTACTCATCTAAGGCGTTCGCTCCAACCTGCCCGCAGCGATATTCCTTGTCCTCTGCATCGCGGCAAGTCTGCCTTCCCTCGGGCGCATCAATGCCGAACAGGCGAATTCGCTGGCCGTGTATTTCAATTGTATCGGCGTCTATCACGCTCGCTGTTCCGATGATTTCCCGCTCCGGTTCGCTCACGTTAGCAGGCACAGCAAGCAAGCCGGTTGCAGCGGGCGGCAAAGAGGAGCGCGGTCCTAAGCGACCAGCATTCTCGAAAGTACAAAGCGTGTCATTCGGTGGTGAGCCACATTCCTTAGTCAGGTTTTTGTGACTGGCACACTTTCCAGTGCTGTGAACACGCCAACCGGGGCCACCTCGGCAACCGCAGCCACTACACGCAATTTCAGTTGGTGAAAGTTGTGCCGCTCTCTGGTCCGGGACGGGATAAACCGACACCAACGCTGCCAAGAACACGGATAGCATCTATTTTCTGCGCCGCTTCCGCTTGCCTGATTTTAAGAAGTGTCCTGGCACAAACCGGCGCTTGCCTGATTTTCTAATTTCGGATGGAGCATGGCAGTGGCGTGGCCGTCCATGGCATCCCTGCTTATTTACTGCCCCCGGCGTTGCCTCAGCCGTCCCCGCCGCGACTGTTCCCAAAAGTCCGATTAATAAAGCACGTCTCGAAATCATATCTTTTCCCCTAACCCACATTCGCGACTATGAGAAAAATACGTCGCCCTGTCGAGCCGAGAATGGTCGTGCCGCCATGTATGCAAAAGGAGCCGTCAGTTCTGTCCGATTTCAAAGGCGCATAATGCCTGAGGTTGCCCGAAAACTAATCCTTTGGAATTTTATTCATTAGCAAAGGTGCCAGAAGCGCCCTTGGTTTCACATCCTTATGAAACATTACAATTGCAAGCTTGCAGTAATTTTCCGGATCTTCCTTTGCTTCCTTTTCTCGTCGTTTAAATTCTTCTCTGTAACCCGGTTCAGCAAATGGCAACATGAGGCCGGTCGCATCTTGAAAACCTTGGATGTACGAACCGTTGAGTTCCAGCCCCTCGCAATACAATCCTGCGGCCATCACCCCAGCCATATAGATGACGAAGTCCTGCTTCGAGACGCGAGGTGGTAAATTGAGCGGACCTTGTGTGTCAGCCATTGCGGCTTGAGACGTAATTATGGACAGCAGCCCAGCAGCGATAATCTCTTTCATTAATCTTCTCAAAAGTTGACAGCCAAATGGCTCGCCTAAATGCCTAGCGCGACGATAGCGAGTTTCCAATCAGTAAAATACTACGATTTGCTGGCTGTCCATTTTGGGCGGGGTTCAATCTCAAGGGGTTTTGAGGGTTTTGAAAGCTGCGCTTAGAAGCGATTTCGATATTCTTTCTGCGTTGCCGATATTTTTGATACTTTTGAGGGTTCGCTTCTGGCGTATTTGCAAAAAAATTTAGTTGCAGGACGAGTTGTTGTTTGGTCGATAGGCTTTGAATTTAATCAAAGGAGATCAGAGCGCCATCCGTGAAGGTCGGTTCCGGTAGGCGGAGAAATGGAATGCTAACGGGTAAGGTCCGGTTTCTGCCCGAAGCGACCATGTCTAGTGTTTTCCTATCCCTTGTGATAGGCGAGCATTCGTTGCTAAGCTCATTTCTCTTCTCTCAAGGGAGCCTTTAATGAAATGTCTGCGCATCTACGCCACGCCGGATGGCGAATCTCATTTCGATGAAATCGATTTACCCACTACCAAACGGTCAGTTCATCCAGACGCCGTTCCTTTCGATGTCACAGCCAGTTACCCAGCCTCTCGCGTCCGTATTACGCATATACCGGCAGGAATGCGAGAAGTTGCATGGCATAAAGTGCCAGAGCCAGTGCTGACAGTCAGACTGGATGGTTCTGTGGAGTATGAGACTAGCGATGGCGAGGTACGTCACGTTTCGGCTGGCAGCTATGTGCTGGTTGAGGACACGCATGGGAAGGGCCATCTTTCGCGGCACTCGCCAGAGGCACAGACAGTCATCTGGATTTCATTGCCGAACGGCCTTGAACTCCCGCCCACTCAATAACTGCATATGGCGAATTCCTGCCAAGTGTGAGGGTTATGAGGTCAAGGCTCAGCTAAGGGTATCAGCACTCATCGCAAGTGAATTGCTCGCTGACAGCAAGGGTAGCTGAATTGCAGGATGCCGCTTTTTTTCAGTCAGTCTATAGAGGCGCATATGAAGGCTGATTTTCTGCGCAGTACACACGCGCACGCGCGCGAGGCGATTTGATTTAATATCAAAGTATATCAATCGGGGTGCGCCTATCGGGCATCGGCTGGCGCGACATCAGCTTGACAGATTGTCGCAGATTAAGCGCTCAACAAAACGAAAGAGGGTGGTTTATAGGGTGGATTGAAATATCCAGTAACTAGATAACATATTGATAATAAACGTAAATTAATTGAAAAATGGTGCGGGTGGTCGGAATCGAACCGACACTCCTTGCGGAACCGGATTTTGAGTCCGGCGCGTCTACCAGTTCCACCACACCCGCACACGACTGCCAATGCAGTCTGACATGGTCCAAAAACGGACAGCGGGGAGGGATATACCGGCTAAACGAAACAAGGTCAATCGCCCTCAAGCTGCTTGACCGATTATACTTTCAAGTTAAGCCGCGAAGTCGGCGAGACAGGCGATTTGGCTTGAACAAAGCGCTCACCCGTCAGTCCAAAAGACCTTTTCAAAGCTGTTTAGAGTGCCGTGCGCTCTCTTGGGTGGACAAAGCAAGCTCCTAATTACTGAGTCTACGCATCGTTCTTTCCAAAAATCTAATCCGATTTTTGGGCCGATGCTTAGAGCAAAATCCGGACTGAGTGAAACTGGGATCTACAAGATTGTGATTCTGGTAAAAGACCTGAGCGCATATCCCGAAAGGTGTAGAGCGCCTAAGCGGGATCAGACAAAACACAAACTAAACCAGATCTGGGAGCGCAGATCTCAGTCAGTCAAATCGGAATACTCTCTACAGCATAATTCCTTAAACTTGAATCAGTTTAAGGTAAAATTATACTGTAAATATAAAGTGTTAGAGCGACCTTGGTGCGCCCAAGAGGGCGCACGGCGCTCTAGAGCGTGTAGCGCATAATCGCACCCATGGCGCTCGTCTTGAATCCCTTTAATTGTCGCATGTTCGCTAACGCTAAATGTGTCCATTTAGCTGTGGCATGCGTTAGCCTCAGCGGCGCAGATTGTACTCGACGATATTCCAGCAGACCAGAAAGGCAATAAATCCGAGCACTATCAGGTCGAGGGTTTTCAGATAAGTGAGATATTCAAACATAGCGCATCTCCTTCCCAAGGGAGGCGCTTTGGTGTTTGTGAGCGGCGAAAGATGGTCGTGTTTATCGGTTTACTTAATCGCAATTGAGTAAAACTCAATGCCAAGCAAATCAGACCCTCATTTTTCGCCTGCCAATTTTGATTTCAGGCGCTCTCCCAAAAACAATGATAGCACAGCTTCCGATTATCTCAAGTAATCGCATCTTTTTTCTTTTGTCTTGGCTACCTGTTATTTGCGCTCGGTAAAGTTGCGGATGCGATTTCGGATAATGCGCGTGAGATTGCGCGTCCGCTGATAGAGGTGGATTTGCGATGCTGCCTGCCGAACATTCTTGTCAGCTCCCGGGCGAAGACCAATCACCAGAGTTTCAATGGTTTCGTGTTCTTTAAACAGACGGGACATAACCGGATGATCAGGCACAGCGCACGAATCCGTGCGTGTGATGTTCGTATCCTCAAGATGATTTTTAACTACCTCAATCATTAACAACATGCCCGGTGAATAGGTTTGAAGCGTTTCGTCATAGGCTGTTTTCCAGGTCCATGCTTCGCCTGAGACAGTGAAAACAATCAGGATGGCTACCACACGGCCAGCGAGTTCCAATGTGTGGATGCGAACGCAGTCGCGCTCTGCAAGATTGTTGACGGCTTCACGGGCAAAGGCCGCGCGAAAGCGGTCAACAGCCATGGCAGTTCCACGTCGGCCTTTCCAGCCACTGGCTTCCAATGTCAGGAAATGCTCGAACGCATGGCGGACTTCATCTGGCGTTCTTGCAATACGGTGTGCGAGTTCGCCTTTTTCTGCAAGGCGGCGCCATAGACGACTATATTCGCGACGATGATGCGCACCGATAGCCTGCTTGACGTAGTCTTCCCCATCCAGGTTGCTTTCCAGGAACGGACGCTCTTTCTGCTCGATTGAAACCATGGGCAATTGTCGACCCACCGCTACCGAGCGGATTAGTTTTGCGACCGAACCATTGGCCCGCATTTCGGGAAGCACCAGGACTTCCGGCATTTTGATATGATCGCGTGCAAGAATATCGAACAGGTCTTCCAGAACGCCAACGGGGTCATCATGGTCGATAAGCGGCGTGCCCTGCGGACCAAATGGCGTTGCCCAGGCACGAATGACAGGTGCAGAAAGCGGTAGCCCGGGGCGCTCGATGGTATAGGGCATGACGAAACGCAGCCGGCTACGAACTTCGTTTTCATCGCGCATGACCATGAAGCGCACTTCGCGGTCCTCCAGACGCGGCATGGCTGGGGCGAGAAAACGTGCGTTGAAAAAGATGTTCGGCTCAATCGTGCGATTGCTCAGGTGGTCAAGCTCGTCACGCAATTCAAAGCCTGCCGATGCACCGTAGATTGCAAGCTTGCGTGGGATATCGCGGCTATGCAGGCTTTCCTCCAGTCGTTTAGTCGCATCCATAGCTGGCAGATTTTCGGACAATTGCGAAATGATGCGGGCTGTGTGTCCGCCTGCGGATTCTTCAAGCAAAGGTTTCGCGGCCATTACAAGGTCTCCTCAGAGCTATTGCTGCGGGCATCTCGGGTGCGCTTTTGGGGAATAAGAATAAACATCGTAATCTGCATGGTGCGGTGCACAGCGGTTGAAAGCAGAACCGCCTCAAGCAACATCGAGATGGCTGTCGAGAAGGCGGCCCCCATCAGACCAAAGCGCGGAATGAGAATAAGGTTGAGCGCGACGTTAACGGCAAGCGTCACTGCATAGAGCAGAGCACAGATATTCTGCTTGCCAGACATGTTGAGCAGGCTTTCGGCAGGTCCGACGCTTGCGCGTGCAATCACGCCGATGATCAGAATGAACAAAAGCGGATAGCCTTGCGTGAAGGCGCTGCCGAAGAGCATCAACAGCGGATAGCCCATGGCAAGGATGACAATGCCGAGAAACAATGTCGGCCAGAAGGTCCAGCGGGTCGATGCTTCTGCAAAGGCTGCAAATTCCGCACGGTCGCCGCTGTGCAGCAGATCAGAATAGCGTTGTGCGACGCTTGCCTTGACCGCGAAATAAACAAAATGGGCCAGCGCCATGATTTTAGTTGTCGCGAAATAGATCGCCACATGCTGTGGGTCCATGATGTGGCCAACCATTAGCACATCGACATTGATCAGAAGGAAGAAAAAACCTTCGACAAAGAAAATCGGCAGGGCAACTTTCATCCATGCCGCCAAATGGATTTCCTTTGGTCCATATGAGATATCTTTTGCAAGTGACCGATCAAGGGTCAGCAATTGCCCGATCGTGGTCACCCAGGTTGCGGCGATGGAAACAGCGAGTGCATTTGTAGCAGTTGATGGCAATCCTGCGGCGTGAGCTGCAACCATGAAAATGAGAACGAGCAGCGGACGGATGATGTAGCTCGGCGTCAGTGCCAACATGATCCATGTACGCGACCGGGCAATGCCATCGAGCATATCGCCAAGCGCAATCATTGGCAGGCACACGAAGCCGAGAATGAACGGAATGAGATAATAGCTCTCGATACGGTCTTTCAGGAGTGCCAACAGCACGACGCCTAACAAGGCGATCGCGGTTGCTGATCCGAGCGCGAAAAGCCGTCCGGTATAAAGAATGCCGCGTAGCGGATTAAACAGGTTGCGCTGAATATATTCAGGCACATAGCGGATGATTGTTGTATGCAATCCGAAACAGGCGAGATCACCGATAATGATCATGGTTAGCCAGACGAGAACGAAAATGCCATACTGGAATTCACCCATCCAGCGGGCGAGGATAACCTGTGAAAGCAGAGCTATTGCCGCACTTGCTGCACGCACAGAAAAGGCCAGCAGCGACGAGCGCTGGGCACTTGCCTGCGGGCCTGCTCCCATTAAGACAGCATCAACCCGCTCCGTCATGGGACGAAGTCTGGCTGCGATCTTGCCAGGCAAAAACTGGCTCGCTGCTCTCGTTGCCGAAAAACCCACTCGTTGCCAACCCTGTTTATCGCGGAGCTTAAAGCGCGTCGCGTTTTAAGTCTTTGTTCTTACCGCGGCTCCAGTTAAGACTGAATCGTTGGAACCGCAGTAACTATTTGTTTTCACGCATTATCCTACGCAAAACCGCTTCGCACTTTTTGCTGGAAATGCTTTAAGCATGTCGTTATCGGAAAACCGGATCCCAATTTTCCGCGACAGGCTTTAGTTCAAGGCTCCGCTATTTCTGCTGATCTTCTTAAGGACCATCTTTTATACGCATCCGAAACTGTTTCGGTTTGCGATGGCTGATCATTAGATGGCAGTTCTTTAAAAAGGTAAAAAGAAAAGATCTTTGCTGTCAAAGCGGAGCCAAATTGAAAGAGATGGTAATTACTTTCTGAAGATATCAGTTTTTAAGCAATTGCTGAAATTGAAGTGTATGGCGATCTATGTCTTCTTCACTCGTTTCTGATGTGTCGCTTTGATGTTTAAAATATGCGGGCAGTGGCACCAAGTGTACAAAGAAAAACCCCGGCGATTTCACGCCGGGGTTTTGTATGAGACAACACTTTTCGGTATGCGCTTAATCAAACGCTCCGTGGCAGTGCTTGTACTTCTTTCCTGATCCGCAAGGGCAGGATTCATTACGGCTGACCTTACCCCATGTCGTCGGATCTGCCGGGTCACGCTCGCCAGCCGGGATGACACGTTCATCCTGCTGATGCTCTGCCCATGCGTTCTCATCAAAGTCATTCTCGCCGGTGGTGCCGTCGATATGGCGACCGGTCATTGGCGGAAGCTCCGGCTCTGGTGGAGCTTCACGAACGATTTCAACGCGCGAGAGCTGTGTTATGACCACTTCACGCAAATTCGCGAGCATGGACTGGAACAGCTCAAAGCCTTCCGTCTTGTACTCGTTGAGCGGATCGCGCTGAGCATAGCCACGGAAGCCGACAACCGAACGCAGATGGTCGAGATTGACCAGATGTTCGCGCCACAGATTGTCGAGCGACTGCATGATCACCGACTTTTCGATGTAAGTCATGATCTGCGGGCCGAAGCGCTCTGCCTTCTCGGCAGCGGCCTTGTCGGCAGCTTCCTTGATGCGGGCTTCAAACTCTTCTTCGGCGATGCCTTCTTCCTTGGCCCAATCTTCAATCGGCAGGACAAGGTTGAGCTTGGTAAGAACGTCGTCTTTCAGGCCCGCAATGTCCCACTTTTCAGCGTAAGCATCTTTAGGGATGCGCAGAGTGACCATGTCCTCTATGACCTCATGGCGCATTTCCGCCACGGTCTCAGTCAGGTCTTCTTCGTCCATCATTTCAAGGCGCTGCTCGAAGATCACCTTACGCTGATCGTTCATGACGTCGTCGTACTTGAGCAGATTCTTGCGGATTTCGAAGTTACGCGCCTCAACCTTGGTCTGCGCCTTTTCAAGCGCCTTGTTGATCCATGGGTGGACGATGGCTTCGTCTTCCTTGAGGCCGAGCTTCTGCAGCATGCCGTCCATACGGTCGGAGCCGAAGATGCGCATCAGATCATCCTGAAGCGACAGGAAGAATTTCGAACGGCCCGGATCGCCCTGACGACCGGAACGGCCACGCAGCTGGTTGTCGATACGGCGGCTTTCGTGACGTTCGGTCGCGAGAACGTAAAGGCCACCGGCAGCGAGAGCTTTTTCTTTCAGCCGCGCGATATCAGCCTTGATCTCGGTGATCTTCGCATCGCGCTCTGGGCCTTCAGGCACATCCGAAAGCTCTTCACGCACGCGCATTTCAAGGTTGCCGCCGAGCTGAATATCCGTACCGCGACCCGCCATGTTGGTGGCGATGGTCACGGCACCCGGCACGCCAGCTTGCGCGATGATGAAAGCTTCCTGCTCGTGGTAGCGGGCGTTGAGGACCTGGAAGTCCTTCACACCTTCCTTGCGCAGACGCTCAGCCAGAAGCTCTGACTTTTCAATCGAGGTTGTGCCGACGAGGACCGGCTGTCCCTTTGCATGCGATGCGTGAATGTCCTTGACGATGGCTTTGTATTTTTCTTCGACCGTGCGATAGACTTCATCGTCTTCGTCAATACGCTTGACGGGAAGATTGGTCGGAATTTCCAGAACTTCGAGACCGTAAATATTGCCGAACTCTTCCGCTTCCGTTGCAGCCGTACCGGTCATGCCGGAGAGCTTGGTATACATGCGGAAATAGTTCTGGAAAGTGATCGAAGCCAGTGTCTGGTTTTCAGGCTGGATCGTAACCTTTTCCTTCGCTTCCAGTGCCTGATGGAGACCTTCCGAATAACGGCGGCCCGGCATCATGCGCCCAGTAAACTCGTCAATGATGACGATTTCGTCATTGCGGACGATATAGTCTTTGTCGCGCTGGAACAATTTATGTGCCCGCAGCGCGTTGTTCAGGTGATGGACGATCGCGACATTCTCGATGTCGTACAGGCTTTCGCCTTTCAGATGTCCCGCAGCGTCGAGAAGCTGCTCGACCTTTTCGGTGCCGACTTCGGTGAAGATGGCTGTCTTCTGCTTCTCGTCGATCTCAAAATCTTCCGGCTCAAGGGCTGGAATGAAAGTGTCGATGAGGTTGTAGAAGTCGGAGCGATCTTCGAGCGGGCCGGAAATGATCAGCGGCGTACGCGCTTCGTCAATGAGGATCGAATCCACTTCGTCGACGATGGCGTAGTTGTGACCGCGCTGTACCATCTGGCCGCGCTCATACTTCATATTATCGCGCAGATAATCGAAGCCGAGCTCGTTATTGGTGCCGTAGGTAATGTCGCAGCCGTAAGCGGCTTGCCGCTCGTTGTCATCAAGGCCGTGCTTGATGACGCCCACGGTGAGACCGAGGAAGTTATAAAGCTTGCCCATGGTTTCGGCATCGCGGCTGGCGAGGTAATCATTGACCGTCACCACATGCACGCCCTTGCCTTCAAGCGCGTTGAGGTAAACAGGCAGCGTCGCCATCAGCGTCTTGCCTTCACCCGTGCGCATTTCAGCAATGCCGCGTTCATGCAGGACCATGCCGCCGATCAGCTGTACGTCGAAAGGACGCATACCGAGCACGCGCTTGGCGGCTTCACGCGCCGTTGCAAAAGCGTCCGGCAGCAGGTCGTCGAGCTTCTTGCCTTCTGCGAGTGCTGCGCGAAATTCCGCAGTCTTCGCCTGAAGCTGTTCGTCGGAGATTCCTTCGTAATTCTTCTCAAGCGCAGTAATCTGTTCCGCACGAGCCCGCAGTGATTTCACTTGGCGGTCGTTGGATGAACCAAATATCTTGCGGGCGAGGCCGCCAAAGCTGACCATTCCTGGTCCTTTCCTGTCCGTTCAGCCGGAAGCGCTTCCGGCAATGTCGAATGCTTTATTCACGCGTATTGAAACAAATGCAAGAAAACTGCGCTTTAAAAGCCGCCAGATACGGCGCATTTTTCGCGTAATTCCCCCGGTCGCTTACTGGACGACAAGTCGAAGGACAGATAAGAGGGGCTTCAAGCGATGTCAACGTTGCTCGACAGGCCGGAAATCCTGTCTTTTATAGCGGACAACAGTCCTCCCGGGCCAAATTCCGCCGCATTCATGGGGCCGGTAGGCGGTCTCGAAGGAGAGAATCTCATATGAAAGCCATTCTCAAAGCCCCGTACCGCAAGGCTCTTGCCATTCTTGCCACGTCTGTTGCACTGGCAGGTTTTTCGGGCACCGTTGTCTTTGCGCAGGATGCTGCACCAAAGCCAGCTGAAGCCACCCAGTCCGAAGCAACACAGTCTGCAGCTGCTTCCGAAGATCCTGCAAAGGTTCTTGCGACTGTAAACGGTAAAGATATCACCGTAGGTGAAGTTGATCAGGCCGCTGGTGATCTTGATCCGCAGTTTGCACGCCTTCCGGCTGAACAGCGCCGTCTGGCCGCTCTCGCAGCTCTCATCGACATCAAGGCGATGGCTGATGAAGCCGCGAAGGAAAAGCTCGATCAGAGCGATGAATTCAAAAGCCGTATGGAATTCCTGCGTGAACGCGCACTCCATAACGAATATTTCAAGGATGCGGTTGTCGACAAGATTTCTGACGCCGATGTTCGTGCGCGTTACGACAAGGAAATCGCAGCTATTCCGCCGCAGGTCGAAGTGCGTGCACGTCACATTCTTGTGAAGACCAAGGAAGAAGCTGAAGCGATCATCAAGAAGCTCGAAGGTGGCGCGAAGTTTGAAGATCTCGCCAAGGAAAGCTCGACCGATGGCACTGCTGCTAATGGCGGCGATCTCGGTTACTTCTCCGAAGGACAGATGGTTCCGGAATTCGAAAAAGCAGCTTTTGCATTGAAGCCAGGTGAATATACCAAGGAACCAGTGCAGTCGCAGTTTGGCTTCCACGTGATCCAGCTAGAAGATCGCCGTACAAAACAGCCACCAGCATTCGATCAGGTTTCTGAGCAGATCCGTTCGATCATCATGCGTGAGCGTTATGTCGAAATGGTCAAGAAGCTGCGCGATGGCATGAAGATCGAATATAAGGATCCGGCTGTCGATAAAGCCATGAAAGAAGCCGCAGCGGCACAGGAACAAGGCGATGAGGGCGATGCCCCAGCCGCTACCCAGCCGCAGCAGTAAGCCTTGAAAGAAATACAAACGCCCCGGATTTCCGGGGCGTTTTTCATTGTCGCTCAGAGCGTTTCAATTTTCCCTGTATCAGGGGAAACGCTCCAAATATTTGCTTTGGCGCGCATCTTGTCCAAAAACCGCTTCGCACTTTTCGGGATGCGCTCCAGTTAATACTTGATTTTACGCCGCAAACATTTCCAATGCGCCAGAATCAAATCGCATCTCTTCAGAGGCAATCATGTCCGCTTCCGTATCACCGCTCGCCCCTAAACATTATCCATCCATGCCGGTTATTCACGGTGTGCGCATTGCAACCGCCGCTGCCGGTATCAAGTATAAGGGCCGCACGGATGTCATGCTGATGGTGTTCGACAAACCAGCAGAAGTGGCAGGCGTTTTCACGCGTTCGCTCTGCCCGTCAGCGCCGGTTGATTTCTGCCGTGGCAATCTTGCACACGGTAAGGCGCGCGCAGTCGTGGTCAATTCGGGCAATGCCAATGCTTTTACTGGTCTGAAGGGCCGTGCAGCCACGGAAGCAACGGCTCAAGCTGCAGCTAAGGCTGTCGGTTGCAATACGACCGATGTGTTTCTTGCCTCTACCGGTGTTATCGGCGAGCCGCTGGATGCGTCCAAGTTCTCCGGACTACTCGATGATATGGCGAAATCCGCCAGCGACGATTTCTGGACTGAGGCCGCCAAGGCCATCATGACGACCGACACCTATCCGAAAGTGGCGACCCAAACGGTGTTGCTCGGTCAGGTTCCGGTCACGATCAATGGGATTTCCAAGGGTGCGGGCATGATCGCGCCTGATATGGCGACCATGCTTTCATTCGTCGTCACCGACGCACCGATTAAGTCGGACGTCCTTCAGGTCCTGCTTTCCAAGGGCGTTGGCTCGACCTTCAATGCAGTCACAGTCGATAGCGACACCTCCACTTCAGACACGCTGATGTTGTTTGCAACAGGTTCTGCTGCTGAACGCGGCGCACCTGAAATTACAGACGCCTCAGACAAGCGCCTTGGCGAATTCAAGAAGGCGCTGGCACGCGTCCTGAAATCGCTAGCGCTTCAGGTTGTGCGGGATGGTGAAGGCGCGCGCAAGATGGTCGAAGTTGAAGTGACGGGTGCAAAATCCGCAGCTTCCGCCAAGAAAATCGCGCTTTCCATTGCCAATTCACCGCTGGTCAAGACCGCCGTTGCCGGTGAAGACGCCAATTGGGGCCGTGTGGTCATGGCTGTCGGTAAAGCGGGCGAACCGGCTGATCGCGATCTTCTGGCAATCTGGTTCGGCGATATTCGTGTTGCATATCAGGGCGAACGCGACCCGGCCTATTCCGAAGAGGCAACCTCGACCTATATGCAGGGCGAGGATATCCTCATCCGAGTTGATCTCGGGATCGGTAACGGCAAGGCGACAGTCTGGACCTGCGATCTGACGAAAGAATATGTGGCTATTAATGGCGACTACAGAAGCTGAGTTTACGGAGTTGACTGTGACAAAGCCCGGTTCCGCGCAAAATCTAGCTATTGTTCGCCAGCTTGAAGCTGTGGGCTTTCGTGCATGGCCTGCCACGTCCGTTCATTATGACGGGACATGGGCGATACGCATGACGGCTGCACATCCTTCAAAGCGCCTCAACTCGGTCAATCCGCTCGATCCGGGTGATACGCGTGATATTCCGGCGCGTATCGAACTGGCTTCACAGCGCTTTCGCGCTTACGGACGTGTGCCATGTTTCCGGCTTTCGCCGCTCGCGCCGGTCGAACTTGAAGATTATCTCGAAGGTCTGGGATGGAAGCGTCAGGACGAAACCATCGTCATGACCTCCAATCTGGAAGAGCTGGATCTGTCGCAGGAACGGGATCAGATACCTCTCAAAGATATCGGGCGGTTTGTCGAGGCATCCGTGGCGATCCACGGACGCCCCAAAGAACTTCGTCCGGGGTTCTCTGAGCTGCTCGACGGCATTCGTCCCAACAAGGGCATGTTTGTTCTCGAAGATGGCGGACGCGCTGTTTCCAATGTGCTTTGTGTGCAGGACGGTGTTATGGCCGGTCTTTTCGATGTAGGCACATTGCCCGATGCCCGTCGCAATGGATATGGGCGCGCCATAATCGGGTCAACGCTTAAATGGGCCGCGAGCCTCGGTGCTAAAAAGGCATGGCTTCAGATTGAAGCGGACAATGTGGCGGGGCTTGCGCTTTACAAGCGCTTTGGCTTTCAGGAAGCCTATCGTTATGCTTACCGGGAGAGCAATGAAAAATGAGTGAGAGTAAATCCCGCCGTATCGTGCTGGTTGCGGCCTGCGCGCTTGTGGATGCTGATGGACGCGTTCTTCTGGCGCAACGGCCGGAAGGAAAATCGCTTGCCGGTCTCTGGGAGTTTCCCGGTGGCAAGGTTGAACAGGGTGAAACTCCGGAAGAAACACTGATCCGCGAGTTGCAGGAAGAAGTTGGCATTACGACAAAGGTAGCGTGTCTTGCGCCGCTGACCTTTGCCAGCCACACCTATGACGACTTTCATTTGCTGATGCCACTCTATGTCTGCCGCCGGTTTGAGGGCGTTGCACAGGGGCTGGAAGGACAGGCGCTGAAATGGGTCCGGCCAAAGGATATGCGGGACTATCCGATGCCACCTGCCGATGAGCCGCTGATACCGTTTTTGATCGATCTCTTATGAGCTGTGGAAAGTCTAAAAATAGCTGACAATTCCTTACGATTTACAGCCCGCGTTAATCGATGATTCACTCCACTGCGGCATTCTCTGGGACAAGTCCCCGGAGTTTGCCTCATGAGTTTCGATAATAATTATTTCAGCGCAGATCATAATGAATATACGCCGGGACCACTCTCGAAAGCTGGTCGTGGCATTTTGCGCGTCGTGCTTCTTTTTGGTTCCGCCGCTGTTGCCCTCGCGCTGATCATTGTGCCGGTTTTAAATGATCAGGCTAATAAGGTTGCAGCCCAATCCGTGCTGCCGGATGGTATTGATCGCACCATGACCGGTTCGATCAAACGCGATCCAGTCGTCGCGCGTAAAGCACCTGTACGCCCGATCTGTGTCATTGACCCAGACGGCAGCCATACGGGCGACTGCTAGAGCATTTCCTGTCTAAGATGAATCGTAGAAAATGCTCTATCTGTTTGTTTTTAAGCAGGTCTTTACCTCAAAAACGGTTCCCATTTTTAGGAGAGATGCTCTAAGAGTTTATTCGACATTTTTCAACGCATCAGCCAGTGAAACCTTGGCAGAACCGGGCTTGAGTGGCTTTTGCTGCGATTCGTGTGGTGCCCAGCCCGATAACCAGATTGTCGAGAACGTGGCACGAATACGCCCGTCAGGATCGCTGAAGCGTTCGGCATAAATTTCGGCTGCGCGCAGGAAAAGTCGCCGCGATACCGGCTTGCGCGAACGGTCACGCAATACATTCTGCATGCCCATGGCACGCAGATCGGTCATCAGGTTGAAGAGACTATCGTAGCGCACGGTGACGTTTTCCACGTCCGTTACTGGAAGCGCAAAACCTGCACGTTGCAAAAGGCCACCTACATCACGCACATCCGCAAATGGAAAGACGCGTGGAGAAGCGCCGCCAGTCAGTTCAATTTCGGCCTGTAAAAGACTTTCGCGCAATTCGCCCAAGGTCCCATTGCCGCTGAATGCTGCGAGGAAAAGACCATCGGGCTTAAGCGCACGCGCGATCTGCACCATTGTGCCCGGCGTATCATTGGTTGCGTGCAAAGACATGAGCGAAACGATAAGATCGACGCTACCGGGCTTGAGCGGCAGAATCTCTTCATCGGCAACAATCGCTGCAAAAGGGCCTTTCAAGAACGCTTCATCGCGTTCGATGCGCAGGATCAGATCGGCTTTGCCTGATCGGCCAATGGCTGCTGCGGCGGATCCATTATGACCTGCAAGATCGACAGCAACAGGAAAGCGGCGTTTGACTGCATCCAGACGGTCTTCCAGATCTTCGGCAACACGATGCAAGAGAAAATCCGCGCCCGGCTCAGCGCGTCTGAATGCGCGTCGACGGAAGGCAAGCAAAAGATCGCGATCAAAAATCGCGCTTTCGTGTGCGGGGGCAGATGAGGAAGCAGCCATTTCGATTACGTCTTCTCTTTCGAGCATGCTGAGATAAAGTAGAAGCATTTCCAGCAAAAGTGTGAAGCGATTTTGCGTAGGATAATGCGTAAGAGCAAATGATTAGATGCATTCGAACGGGGGCGAATGCAATGGCAGATGACGACAGATCGCATCAAAGCTTGTTGTTCAGGATCAAAACGAACACGCTGATCGTCGTTCGTGGCGGCTTGCGCTATTCTTCGGATATTTTGTTTCCAGCAAGTTGTATCGGTTGCCGGACGCAGGTTTCCGAACCCGGAACATTGTGCCCGCAATGCTGGTCGCAATTGCGCTTTATTGAAAAGCCCTATTGTCCGGTGCTGGGCATTCCGTTCAATCATGATTTTGGCGAGAACTTCATGAGTGCGGAAGCCATTGCCGATCCACCGCCATTTCGACGTCTGCGTTCAGCTGTTTTGCATAGAGGTGCGGCGCAGCGAATGGCAGTGGCGCTTAAGTTTCATGACCGAACCGATCTTGCGCCGTGGATGGCACGCTGGATGCTGCGGGCAGGGCGAGAATTGCTGGATGAATGCGATGTTATTCTGCCTGTGCCTTTGCACAGGTGGCGTTTCTGGTCGCGACGGTTCAATCAATCGGCAGAATTGGCCCGAACATTATCGGAGCTAAGCGACAAGCCTTTTGCACCGCAAGCGATCAAGCGAATTCGCCGTACCGATCAGCAGATCGGTCTTGGGTTGAAAGAG
Organism: Brucella sp. HL-2; assembly: GCF_025846885.2. NCBI lineage: Bacteria > Pseudomonadati > Pseudomonadota > Alphaproteobacteria > Hyphomicrobiales > Brucellaceae > Brucella > Brucella sp. HL-2. The sequence continues at coordinate 28,995 of NZ_JAOYTK010000031.1, forward strand.
CGAAAGCGGAATGTTGACGGCGCGTTCCGCGTCCCCAAAGAACATAACATTCATGTGCGTGGGCGGCGGGTTTTGCTGATCGATGATGTCTATACAACCGGATCGACCGTGAAAGCTGCGACCCGCGCCCTGCTGCGCGGCGGAGCGAAGAGTGTGGATGTATTGACGTTTAGTCGCGTCCTACCCGACACGTAAATACAGTTTCGTGAATGCATGAGGGGCTTCCAGATCAGGTCGTTGCCACTTATATAGTGGGCAACGAATGGAGTTTTTCATGGTTGATGTTACCGTTTATACCCGCCCTGGCTGCCCTTATTGCACGCGCGCAGTGGGCCTTCTCAATGACAAGGGCGTTAAGTTCAACGAAATTAATGCGGCTGCCACACCTGAACTGCGTGCAGAAATGCAGGAACGTTCGGGCCGCAATACTTTTCCGCAGATTTTTGTGGGCTCGGTTCATGTCGGCGGTTGCGATGATCTTTTTGCACTCGACAGTCAGGGCAAGCTTGACGGTCTGCTTGCAACCGGCGCATTGAGCTAAGTTGGAATAAGGGAGATACCAATGAGCACTTTTCGCGCTGCCGCTATCCAGATGCGTTCAGGCACCGATATTGTCCGCAATGTCGAGGCTTTGGAAAAACTGGTTTCTGATGCTGTGGCTCAAGGTGCTCATTATGTGCAAACCCCTGAAATGACCGGCGCGATGATGCGCGACCGTGCTGCGTTTTTTGCGAGCTTGCGTGATGAAGGCAATGACCTTGTGTTCAATGCAGCATCGGCACTTGCAAAAAAGCACGGCATCTTTCTGCATATCGGCTCGACGGCCATTGATGTCGGTGACGGCAAAGTTGCCAATCGTGGCAGCATCTTCGCGCCTTCCGGCGACAAGATTACGACTTATGACAAGGTGCATATGTTCGATGTCGATCTCGACAATGGCGAAAGCTGGCGCGAATCGGCAACCTATGAGCCGGGCAAAGAAACTGTTATTGCCGAATTGCCCTTTGCCAATGTCGGCATGGCTGTCTGCTACGATATTCGTTTCCCGCAGCTTTTCCGTGCACAGGCGCTTGCCGGTGCCAATGTGATCACCGCACCTGCTGCTTTCACCAGGCAGACAGGTGAAGCCCACTGGCATGTTTTGCAGCGTGCACGTGCCATCGAAAACGGTGCGTTCCTGATTTCGGCAGCACAAGGCGGTCTGCATGAGGATGGTCGCGAGACCTACGGCCATTCGCTGATCGTCTCGCCTTGGGGCAAGGTTCTGGCGGAAGCAGCCCACGATGAGCCAGCTGTGATTGTTGCAGATATTGATATTGCGGAAAGTGCGAGTGCACGTGCCAAAGTGCCCAATCTCAAGAATGCACGCGAGTTCTCGGTTAAGATTGCTTCAGCAAAAGAGAAAGAGGACGCATAATCCATGATCCGCTTTTCGCTTCATTGCGATCACGGCCATGAGTTTGAGGGCTGGTTTCGCGACAATGCCGATTTTGATCGGCAGTCGGAACGTAAACTTGTCTCCTGTCCTGTCTGCAATTCACCAGACATTCAGAAATCACTGATGGCGCCAGCAGTCTCCACCAGCCGCTCGAAAGAGCAGGTGGCGATTGCCATGGGTGAGGCGCAGAAGCAGGTGCTTGAGCAAATGCGGGAGCTGAGCCGAACGGTTCGCGAAAATGCGGATTATGTTGGCGATCAGTTTGCTGAGGAAGCGCGCAAAATCCACTTTGGTGAGACTGAAGTGCGTGGCATTTACGGCGAAGCGTCCAAGGAAGAAGTTCATTCTCTTATCGAAGATGGTGTCGATGTGATGCCGCTGCCGGTGTTTCCGGAAGATAAAAACTGATTTTCTAAAAATATTGATTGCGTAAGGGGACAGGCGCATGAAATTGATGGATTCGGCGCCTTTTCTGCTGATCACTACTGGAACGCTGCTGGGGTTAATTCTTCCCCTCGGGAAAATTGCTGCAGAAGCTGGTGTTCCGCCTGCAATGTGGACATTCCTGTTCTCAGCAAGTGCCGGGACTATCCTGCTGCTTGTGATGCTTTTGAGTAAAAAGCGGGTCGGTTTTTCAGGCGGTAGGCTGCGTTATTACATTTGCACCGCTGGAATTTCCTATGCGCTGCCCAATTTCCTCATCTTGTCTGCTATCCCGCGGCTTGGCGCTGGTTTCACGGGAATCATGTACACGCTGTCGCCGGTTATGACGCTGGTGATCTCAATGGGGTTTGGTCTGCGCCGCCCCAACGGGCTTGGGATTGCGGGGATTACGGCTGGTTTCATCGGTGCAATCATGGTGGCAGTGACGCGCGGGGAAGTGGGTAAACCTGCTGATCCGTTGTGGATCGGGCTTGCGCTTCTCATCCCGGTCTTGCTTGCGATGGGAAACGTCTATCGCACACTCGACTGGCCGAAAAATGCTGACCCGACTGAACTCGCCGCAGGCAGCCATCTGGCTGCGGCCGGGATGCTTTTTATCGGCATTTTCCTGTTTAACGGTAATTTCCCAATTGAGACACTCGCTCTGGCACCGATGACGGCAGTTGTACAAGCTATTGCTTCGGCGGGCATGTTCGCGCTTTTTTTCAGGCTACAGGCAGTCGGTGGACCGGTTTATCTCAGCCAGATAGGTTATGTTGCAGCGGCTCTTGGTCTGATTTCCGGAACTTTGTTTTTAGGCGAAAGCTATCCACCGCTCACTTGGATTGGCGCGGTCGTCATAGCCTTTGGTGTGGCGCTGACGACGAAGGCACAGAAGCGCTGATAATCGAATGTTTATGCGGGCCGTTCGGCGAGAACCATGTAGTTCACGTCGGTATCGCGTGAACGGCTCCAGCTATCGGCAAGTGGATTATAAGTGACGCCGAGCTTGTCGATGAGGCTGAGGCCAGCCTTGGAAAAGGCAGCTTCCAACTCTTCCGGGCGCACCAGCTTTTCATATTGATGCGTGCCGCGAGGCAGCCAACGCAGTACATATTCAGCACCGATGATTGCAAGGCCATAGGCTTTGAGCGTGCGATTGATGGTGGCAACGAACATAAGTCCACCCGGCTTCACCATTTCGCTAGTGGCAGACATGAACAGATCAACGTCTGAAACGTGTTCAACCACTTCCATGTTGAGAACAACGTCGAACTTCTCACCAGCCTCAGCCAAGGCTTCGGCAGTGGTAGCGCGATAATCGACCTCGACACCGCTTTGGGCGGCGTGGATTTTTGCAACTTCGATATTGGTTTCGGATGCGTCCGCGCCAACCACTGTTGCCCCAAGCCGTGACATCGGTTCACACAGTAGACCACCACCGCAGCCGATATCGAGAAAGCGCAGACCTTCAAACGGGCGAGGGCTGTTCGGATCGAGTTTGAACTTCTCGCAGACCTTTTCCTTGATATAGGTGAGCCGCGTTGGATTGAACTTGTGAAGCGGACGGAACTTACCCTGCGGGTCCCACCACTGCGCAGCAATGCGCGAAAAATGCTCGATTTCGGAAGCATCGATTGTGGTACGGGCAGTCTCGGTCATGTCATTCTCCAGCGGACGCAGCATGCAGTCCTGCTCTCAAGGTAGCGTGTTAAAGTCAAGGATCAAATCAAATTCCCGAATCCGAAGTGCTGATTATTGTTTCACGGGAATCATACTCTTGCGGAAGCGCGACATTTTAGCTATGTGACCCCGGGTTTGTCTGTCGCAAGAAAATAAGGTTTCGGCAGGCGTTAGTGTAATTTTTCAAAAGACGGGACGTATCCTTAAATGGCGCGCATCGTGATGAAATTCGGCGGCACTTCTGTGGCCGATCTGGAACGCATCTCTAATGTGGCGCGCCACGTCAAACGTGAAGTCGATGCCGGCAATCAGGTTGCCGTCGTTGTCTCCGCCATGTCGGGTAAGACCAACGAACTGGTCAACTGGGTGCAGAGCATGCCCAAGGTCGCCGGCGGCACCTCACCTTTTTACGACGCACGCGAGTATGATGCGATCGTTGCTTCTGGCGAACAGGTAACAAGCGGCCTTCTGGCAATTGCGCTTCAGGCGATCGGGATTGACGCTCGTTCTTGGCAGGGGTGGCAGATTCCTATCAAGACCGACAATGCGCATGGCGCTGCTCGTATTCAGGAAATCGACGGTTCGGAAATTATCCGTCGCATGGAAATGGGTCAGGTTGCGGTCGTTGCCGGTTTCCAAGGTATCGGCCCTGACAATCGTATAGCGACGCTGGGCCGTGGTGGTTCGGATACGTCGGCTGTGGCGATTGCAGCTGGTGTGAAGGCTGACCGTTGCGATATTTATACGGATGTTGATGGCGTCTATACGACCGACCCGCGCATCGAACCCAAGGCAAAGCGCCTTTCCCGCATTACATTTGAAGAAATGCTGGAAATGGCTTCGCTTGGTGCCAAGGTTCTGCAGGTGCGCTCGGTCGAGCTTGCCATGGTACACAAAGTTCGCACCTTCGTGCGCTCAAGTTTTACGGACCCCAATGCACCGGGCATGGATGATCCGATCAACCCGCCCGGAACGCTCATTTGCGACGAGGAAGAAATCGTGGAACAGCAGGTCGTAACAGGTATCGCCTATGCGAAGGATGAGGCACAGATTTCGCTCCGACGCGTGGCCGACCGGCCAGGCATCTCGGCTGCGATTTTCGGACCTCTGGCCGAAGAGCACATTAATGTCGATATGATCGTACAGAACGTGTCGGAAGACGGTTCGAAGACCGACATGACGTTCACGATCCCGACCGGCGATATCGATAAGGCACTGCGTGTTCTCGATAAAGTGAAGGCAGAAATCGGCTCCGATCATATCCAGTCGGAAACCGGACTTGCCAAGATTTCGGTGATCGGTATCGGCATGCGCAGCCATGCGGGTGTTGCAGCAACAGCCTTCAAGGCGCTGGCTGAAAAGGGCATCAATATCCGTGCTATCACCACGTCGGAAATTAAGATTTCTATCCTGATAGACGGCCCTTACGCTGAACTCGCTGTACGCACACTACATGGCGTCTATGGACTTGATAAATAGTCGATCCTTAGCCGGCTGTGATGCCGAGATCTAAAGTCGCATGTAAAGACCCGTTTTGAAACAATGCCGCTCACCGCTTTTGGGAGCGGCATTGTCTTATTATAGAAGTTGTCAGATTTTCTGACGAAGAGACTAGACGCGCGTGTCAAAAATGCTCACAAAGGATTTGGCGTAACGCTTCGCAGGCGGGTAATGGGAACTGGCTTTGCGACAAGCTGAGCCTGTACCAGAATGAGGAGCCCCCGACGATCATGCGTGATCTGACAACCGGTCCCCGCGTGCTGTTGAAGCGGCTGCGCGAATTGATGGCGGAGCCGCTGGAGCCGCAGGAGCGTCTTGACCGGATTGTCCGTGAAATCGCGCAAAATATGGTTGCGGAAGTCTGCTCCTTTTACATTCTTCGCGCCGATGGCGTGCTTGAGCTCTACGCCACCGAAGGTCTTAATCCACAATCCGTTCACCTGGCGCAGTTGCGTTTGGGGCAGGGTCTTGTCGGCACCATTGCAGCCAGTGCTCGTCCTTTGAACCTGACAGACGCACAGAGCCATCCGGCTTTTGCTTATCTGCCGGAAACGGGCGAAGAAGCCTATAATTCATTCCTCGGTGTGCCTGTGCTACGCGCTGGCCGCACTTTGGGCGTTCTTGTTGTCCAGAATCAGACCAAGCGCGCTTATCGTGAGGACGAGGTAGAAGCACTTGAAACGACAGCCATGGTTCTGGCCGAAATCATTGCGACGGGAGATGGTCTGCGTTTCGCGCGTCCAGGTATTGAACTGGATCTTGGTCGTCCTATGAGTGTGACTGGCAATGCGCTCAACGATGGCATCGGCCTTGGTCATGTCGTGCTGCACGAGCCGCGTATCGTCGTAACCAACCTTTTCAATGAAGACAGCCAAGCTGAGCTGATCCGACTGGAAGAAGCGCTGGGGTCTCTGCGCATTTCGATTGATGACATGCTTTCACGCCGCGATGTGGCTGTGGAAGGCGAGCATCGTGAAGTGCTCGAAGCCTATCGCATGTTTGCGCATGATCGTGGCTGGGTGCGTCGTCTCGAAGAAGCTGTGCACAATGGTTTGACCGCTGAAGCCGCTGTCGAAAAAGTTCAGAGCGACACACGTGCGCGCATGGTGCATCTGACCGATCCGTATATGCGTGAGCGCTTGTCTGATTTCGATGATCTGGCCAATCGTTTGCTGCGTCAGCTCATGGGGCGCGATGCCAAGACAATGGCCGAATCGCTCGCCAAGGATTCGATCATTGTCGCCCGTTCAATGGGTGCAGCAGAGCTCCTTGATTACCCGCGTGAGCGCTTACGCGGCGTGGTGCTCGAAGACGGTGCCGCGACGAGCCATGTTGTGATCGTTGCGCGCGCCATGGGGATTCCGGTTGTGGGACAGGCCAAAGGCGCTGTTTCCATGGCTGAAAACAATGATGCGGCGATTGTCGATGGCGATGAAGGCATCGTGCATCTGCGTCCGCAGGCCGATGTTGAAGCTGCCTATGCAGAAAAGGTTCGTTTCCGGGCCCGTCGTCAGGCGCTTTATCGCGAATCGCGTGACAAGCCCGCTCTGACGAAAGACGGGGTCGATATCTCGTTGCTGATGAATGCTGGTCTGCTGGTGGATCTGCCGCAACTTTCGGCATCAGGCGCTGCAGGTATCGGCCTGTTCCGTACCGAACTTCAGTTCATGGTGGCATCGACCTTCCCACGCGCGGAACAGCAAGAACGGCTTTATCGCTCGGTAATCGAGGCGGCAGGCAATAAGCCTGTCACCTTCCGGACGCTCGATATTGGCGGCGACAAGGTGCTCCCCTATTTCCGTGCCACAGCGCAGGAAGAAAATCCGGCTCTCGGCTGGCGTGCAATCCGTTTGACATTGGATCGTCCCGGCTTGCTGCGGACACAGTTGCGCGCGTTGCTGAAAGCTGCGGGCGGGCGTGAACTTAAAATCATGCTACCGATGGTAACCGAGGTTAGCGAAGTGAAGGCCGCGCGCGAGATCATTGATCGCGAAGTCCGTCATCTTTCCCGCTTTGCCCATACGCTGCCGCTCAATCTGAAGCTCGGGGCCATGGTTGAAGTGCCAGCACTGCTGTGGCAGCTCGATGAGTTGATGTCGATTGTGGACTTTGTCTCGGTCGGTTCCAATGATCTATTCCAGTTCCTGATGGCGGTCGATCGCGGAAATTCGCTGATTTCCGGTCGCTTCGATCAGCTTTCGCCAGCCTTCCTGCGCACACTTCGACATATTGTCGATGCTGGAAATCGTCACGGAAAGCCGGTCACATTGTGCGGTGAAATGGCGGGCCGTCCGCTGACTGCGATGGCGCTACTCGGCCTTGGCTTCCGTTCGATTTCCATGTCGGCGGCCAATATCGGTCCAGTGAAGGCGATGCTTGGCGCGCTTGATGTGAGCAAGCTCAACGCATTGTTGAACGAGAAACTGGACAAGCCCAATGGCGCACATTCGATGCGCGAATTGCTGCTTCAGTTTGCCGAAGACAACGATATTCCGTTATAGCGTAGAAAATTGCATGGAATGTTTGGGTGCCGCGCATTGTGTGCGGCGCTCAATACTGTTTATTCACGCGCTGCTTGCTCTTTGTATTTACGCATTTGCCTCACGCAGTTTTGGCTCAAATGCTCTGATTAGGACGAAACAATGATTGCCTTGCCACAGGACCGGATGGACCAGCTTCTGAAGCGGTTCTCGATGATTGAAAGCCAGATGGCGAACAATCCGGATTCGGAAACCTATGTGAAGCTTGCGTCGGAATATTCCGAGCTTCAGGAAGTCGTGGGCAAAATTCGTGAACTGACAGATGCACGCAATGAAGCGCGGGATCTCGCTTCTATGCGCGATGATGCATCAACTGACGCTGAAATGCGGGCGCTGGCTGTGGAAGAACTGCCAGGTGTGCTTGAACGGATCGAGGGGCTGGAGCAGGAAGTGCAGATTCTTCTTCTGCCGAAAGACGCGGCAGACGAGAAGAACGCGATCCTTGAAATCCGCGCCGGTACGGGTGGGCTGGAAGCAGCGCTTTTCGCAGGTGATCTTTTCCGCATGTATGAGCGTTTTGCAGCTGAAAAAGGCTGGCGCGTTGAGCTGGTATCATCCAGCGAAGGTGACGCAGGCGGTTATAAGGAAATCATTGCCACGGTTTCGGGCAAGGGTGTTTTCTCCAAGCTCAAATTCGAATCAGGTGTGCATCGTGTGCAGCGCGTCCCGGAAACTGAAGCAGGTGGACGTATTCATACATCCGCTGCAACCGTTGCGGTGTTGCCGGAAGCCGAAGATATCGACATTGAAATCCGCAATGAGGATATCCGCATCGATACGATGCGTGCGTCTGGTGCCGGCGGACAGCACGTCAACACGACTGACTCGGCTGTGCGTATCACCCATATTCCTACCGGCATCATGGTGGTGCAGGCCGAAAAATCGCAGCACCAGAACCGCGCCCGGGCAATGCAGATTTTGCGTGCGCGTCTTTATGATATGGAGCGGCAAAAGGCCGATAGTGAACGTTCGGAATCGCGTCGCAGCCAGGTTGGCTCGGGGGATCGTTCAGAGCGCATCCGCACCTATAACTTTCCGCAGGGGCGCGTTACCGATCACCGTATTAATCTGACCCTCTACAAACTCGACCGAGTGATGATGGGTGAACTCGACGAACTGGTCGATGCATTGATCTCCGATCATCAGACAGCACTTCTGATGGAACTGGGCGAAAACACGTGAGTGGCGAACGTCTTGATAGCTTGACGGCATCAAGCCGCGCACGACTTCGTGCGGCACACCTCGATACCCCCGATCTCGACGCGCAGCTTCTTGTCGAGTGGATCACTGGCGCAACGCGGCTTGATCTGATTTCCGCGCCGGAAAAGCTCATTGATGAAGCGCAGGTTGCGCAATTGAATGACGCATTGGAGCGTCGGATAGCGGGCGAGCCTGTGCATCGCATTATCGGAATGCGCGAGTTTTATGGTTTGCCATTCCGGCTTTCGCCCGAAACACTAGAACCGCGACCCGATACCGAAGCACTCGTTGAGCTGATCTCACCTTATATCGAAAAGCTAATCGCACGGCACGGTCGGGCAACGATGCTCGATATGGGCACGGGTACGGGTGCCATCGTGATTTCACTGCTGCATCAGTTTGAAAAGCTGCACGGTATTGGACTGGACGTCGCGGAAGGTGCACTGGCCATGGCACGGATCAATGCGGCCATGAATGGTGTTAGCGATAGATTTGCGGCGCTGAAAAGCGATTGGTTTTCCAATGTGCGCGGTCGGTTTCATCTTATTGTTTCAAATCCCCCCTATATTCCGCATAAAGACATCGCGGATCTGTCACGAGAAGTGCGTGAGCATGATCCGATGGCGGCCCTCGATGGGGGAATGGATGGACTGGATTTTTATCGTGCTCTTGCAAAGCATGCAGCAGAGTACCTATATAAGGATGGAATAGTTGCCGTCGAAATTGGCGCAGGCCAGTTTGACGATGTGAGCGCGGTTTTTAAAAGCGCTGATTTCCATTTGATCAACAGTGCGAGCGATTTCGGTGGCCATAGAAGGGCCATGGTTTTCACGCAGAAAGATGCAACGGGCTTTTAATAGAACGAGTGTCGGAGTTGTGTTTGGTCTGATTGAAACAGATTGACACTCCAACGATGTTTTCAGTGTGCATCATGTCCAAAAACCATTTCACAGTTTTCGGGATACGCTGTAAAAAACGCTCGATGTTACTAAAAAAGCGCTTGGAATTTACGGCGAAGCCGTTTAGTTTCCAGCCACCGTATACAGCCAGAATGGTTTTGCCCGCTTGAGGGCGGTGGCGGAAATGCTCCATGACGACTTTAGGTCATGCTCCCATGTGGATTTTTCTCATGGGATGGTTTGTACGGAAGTGCACGACTTTCAAAAATAGTTCCGAGAAGTTCGTCTTTTCGGATCGGGTCTTGCAAAGTGCCAACCCGAAAGGTTCGTGTTGTCTTTGATAGACGACGCGGAACTCAGAACCATTCGATGTGTGGGAAGTTTTAGGGTGTGCTTCCTCCATGGCTCGATAATGCGAAGCCGGTGGCTTTACGCTACAGGAATTTTACGCCCTTTAATCTGAAAAGAGATGACTATGAGGCCAGCACAGCAGAACAGGCGCATGCGCGGACGGGGGAATAACAATAATAATAACAACAATAACCGCAAGGGCCCCAATCCTCTGTCGCGTAATTATGAAAGCAATGGTCCGGATGTAAAAATCCGCGGCAATGCTCAACATATTGCAGAAAAATATACGACACTGGCTCGCGACGCGCAGGCGTCCGGTGATCGTGTCATCGCTGAAAATTATCTTCAGCACGCAGAACATTACAATCGCATCATCATGGCTGCCATGGCGCAGCAGAACATTCCGTATCAGCGCGAAGAAAACTTCGACAATGATGGTGGTGATGAAGATGAAAATGAAAACGGCTTTGTTCAAGCCGCTTCCGCACCGCAGCCAGTAAACGGTTCGGGCCCGCAGCCTGTTATCGAAGGCACACCTGCTGAAGTCGTCTATGGCGAACAAGGCAGCGAGAACCGTTCGGAAAATCGCTCGCAGTCACGTGATGGACGCGATCAGCGTCGTCTTGGTCGCGGTCGTCGCCCACAGCGCGAACGTTTCAATGCGGACGATAGTTCGGAACAGCCTTCAGTAGACGTACAGGTTGCTGCAGCTGACGAACAACCAGCCGCAGTATCAGCGCCCGTATCGGCACCGGTTGTTGAAAAGCCAGCTCGCGCTGAAAAGCCTGCCAAGGTTGTAGAGGAAGCTGCCCCTGTCGTGGAAAAGGCCGCTCCTGCGGCTGAAGCGCCGGTCGAAGCTTCGGCTGAAGAAGAAGCTCCAGTCCGTCGCACACGTCGTCCGGGTCGTCCGCGCCGTGTTGCCAAGGATGAAGGTGCTGGCGATACGTCGGTCGCAGAAACTGCGGATTCCGACGCTTAATTTTCAAAACTACAACTGATTGATATTTAAAGATGGCGCGGTTCTCCGCGCCATCTTTTATTTGTGCGTTTGTAGTGATTACGGTCTTGCCGAAAACGTCCTATCTTCCCATATGACTTTACGGATAGGGAGCCTGCCGAATTCGGGGGCTCCGTCACCCAATATCTTTCGATGCCAGAATGGGTCGGAAGGAAAAGGAGACATCATGAATATTGAAAAATACACTGAACGGGTTCGGGGTTTTATTCAGTCGGCTCAGACCTTTGCTCTTTCATCGGGCAACCAGCAGTTCACGCCTGAGCATCTTTTGAAAGTACTCGTCGATGACGAAGAAGGCTTGGCTGCATCTTTGATTGAACGTGCGGGCGGCCGCATCGCTGATGTGCGTCTTGGATTACAAAATGCGCTAGAGAAACTTCCGAAAGTAAGCGGTGGCAATGACCAGCTTTATCTTGCGCAGCCATTGGCAAAGGTTTTCACCTTGGCCGAAGAGCTTGCGAGCAAGGCAGGCGACAGCTTTGTCACGGTCGAACGACTACTCACGGCACTTGCGATTGAGAAATCTGCTAAAACATCCGAAATTATGGCCGCTGCTGGTGTAACGCCGACGGCGCTCAACAAGGTCATCAACGATATGCGTAAGGGTCGTACCGCCGATTCGGCTTCCGCTGAAAGTAACTACGATGCGCTCAAGAAATATGCGCGCGATCTGACGGAAGATGCGCGTGCGGGTAAGCTCGATCCGGTTATCGGTCGTGACGAAGAAATTCGTCGCACGATTCAAGTGCTGTCACGCCGTACCAAGAACAATCCCGTTCTGATTGGTGAGCCAGGCGTGGGCAAAACCGCGATTGCAGAAGGTCTGGCACTTCGTATTGTCAATGGCGACGTGCCTGAATCGCTTAAAGACAAGCAGTTGATGGCGCTCGACATGGGGTCGCTGATCGCTGGTGCAAAATATCGTGGCGAGTTTGAAGAACGTCTGAAGGCAGTGCTTTCGGAAGTGCAGACGGCTGCGGGTCAGATCATTCTGTTCATTGATGAAATGCACACGCTTGTCGGCGCTGGTAAATCAGACGGTGCGATGGATGCATCGAACCTTCTCAAGCCAGCACTTGCTCGTGGCGAATTGCACTGCGTTGGCGCGACCACGCTTGAGGAATATCGCAAATATGTTGAGAAGGACGCTGCCCTTGCTCGTCGCTTCCAGCCGGTGTTTGTCGATGAGCCGACGGTTGAAGATACTATCTCGATCCTGCGTGGGCTGAAGGAAAAGTACGAGCAGCACCATAAAGTTCGCGTCTCTGACTCGGCACTTGTGGCAGCCGCTACGCTTTCAAACCGCTACATCACGGATCGTTTCCTGCCGGATAAGGCGATCGATCTCGTCGATGAAGCCGCATCACGTTTGCGGATGCAGGTGGATTCCAAGCCTGAAGAACTCGACGAAATCGACCGCCGTGCAATGCAGCTCAAAATAGAGCGTGAAGCGCTGAAGGTTGAAACCGATGCGGCCTCCTTAGATCGTTTGCAGCGTCTTGAGAAAGAGCTGTCCGATCTCGAAGAAGAGTCGGCTGAACTGACGGCGAAGTGGCAAGCTGAAAAGCAAAAGCTCGGACTTGCGGCGGATTTGAAGCGTCAGCTCGAAGAAGCTCGCAATGCTTTGGCCATCGCGCAGCGCAGCGGCGAGTTCCAGAAGGCAGGTGAACTTGCCTATGGCACGATCCCGCAGCTCGAAAAGCAGCTGGTCGATGCTGAAAGCAGCGAGAACAAAGGCTCGTTGCTGGAGGAAACCGTGACGCCTGAACATGTCGGGCAGATCGTTGCTCGCTGGACTGGCATTCCGGTCGAACGGATGCTGGAAGGTGAGCGTGAGAAGCTTCTGCGTATGGAAGACGAAATCGGCAAACGGGTTGTCGGTCAGGGTGAAGCCGTTCAGGCGGTTTCAAGAGCTGTCCGCCGTGCACGTGCCGGTCTTCAGGATCCGAACCGGCCAATCGGCTCATTCATTTTCCTCGGACCAACCGGCGTAGGCAAGACCGAGCTGACCAAGGCACTGGCTTCGTTCCTTTTTCAGGACGACACGGCAATGGTGCGTATCGATATGTCGGAATTCATGGAGAAGCATTCCGTGAGCCGTCTGATCGGTGCACCTCCCGGCTATGTTGGTTACGAAGAAGGTGGTGTTCTGACGGAAGCCGTGCGTCGCAGACCTTATCAGGTGATCCTGTTCGACGAGATCGAAAAGGCGCATCCAGATGTTTTCAACGTGCTGCTTCAGGTACTCGATGATGGTCGTCTGACTGATGGTCAGGGCCGTACCGTTGATTTCCGCAATACGGTCATCATCATGACTTCCAACCTTGGCGCTGAATATCTTGTCAATCTTGGCGAGAAGGAAGATGTCGAAAGCGTTCGTGATGAGGTGATGGGTGTCGTACGGGCTGCGTTCCGTCCGGAATTCTTGAACCGCGTCGATGAAATCATCCTGTTCCACAGGCTTCGTCGCGACGATATGGGTTCGATTGTCGACATCCAGATGAAGCGGTTGCAGGCTCTTCTGCATGATCGCAAGATCACGTTGGAGCTTGAAGACGATGCCCGCGAATGGCTGGCAAACAAGGGGTATGATCCAGCTTATGGCGCGCGTCCGTTGAAGCGCGTCATCCAGAAGGAAGTTCAGGACCCATTGGCCGAGCGTATTCTGCTTGGCGATATTCTTGACGGTTCCATCGTCAAGATACTGCCCGGCTCAGATCGCCTCAACTTCCGCTCGATTCGCGTCGCAGTTGAAGGTGAGCCTGTGAAGGAAAACGCAGACGCGTAAAGCCCGACGTGTGATTATGAAAAGCGCCGCAGTCATTCGATTGTGGCGCTTTTTCTTTTTTCTGTAGGCGCGAACGGTATTTATGGCCATCTTCATGTCCAGTTCATCTGGCATTTGCTGTTATTGAATAAACAATTGTTAACTATATAACTGCATCCATACGGCCTAAGATCATTCAGGGTTTCCTACATGTCGCATCTCTTACGCATGCTTTGCTTCGGATTGTTCGGTTCTGCAATCATTCTTGCAGCGGGGGCGGCAGCTCATGCGGAAGAGCGCGATGCGACGAGCAATGTTTCGCAGCCCGTGCAGATGGCTCAGCTTTTCGACTGGGGTCGCGAGCGCAGTCCCGATCAAGGCGGTGGTCGGGGAGTGCGGGTTTACACCGATGAATATGGGCGTCAGGTAACGCTCGACCGCCGCGGACGTGTCATCAATATTGAAGATCCGCGCGAATCCGACCGTTATGCGCGTGGTGGTCAGCAGGGCGGGAACTGGTCTGAAGGCCCAGTTGGTGGCGGTGCACCCTATGATGGCTTTGGTAATGTGCCAGAGGATCCGAACTATTATCCAGATGCGCCTACCGCACCAGCTTATGATTATAACCGCGACGGACAGGTGCAGCGCTCGGAGTTGCCGCCAGCCGGCACCGAATATCCTGACACTGAGTCGCCAACAGCCAGCATTAATCGTGATCCGGGATATGAGCAGCCGTCGATGCAACCGCATGCTGTACCCAATCCTGATGACATGACTCCAGCTATAGAAATGCCGAAAGGGCAGGGAGCCAAGGAAAAGATCGCGGCCTATCAGATTCTGCTTGATCGGGCTGGTGCATCGCCGGGCGTCATTGATGGTCGTTCGGGCAGCAATGTCGATAAGGCTGCTGCAGCTTTTGGTGAGATGACTGGCAAGATTCTCAATCCGAAGGATGACGCTGCGATCAATGCTGAGCTGGAAGCGACCGGCGGCGCAGCCTTCACCGAATACACGATCACCAACGAAGATGTAGGGCGTCAGTATGTTGCGTCCATTCCTGACGACTATGCCCACAAGGCGCAACTTCCGGCCATGGCCTATACGTCGGTCACGGAAATGCTCGGTGAGAAGTTTCATATAGATGAGGCTTATCTCAAAGAGATCAACCCGGGCGTCAACTTCAATCAGCCGGGCTCTGTCGTCAAAGTTCCTAATCTGGGAAAGCCGGTTCGCACGAAGGTTGCCCGAATCATCGCCGACAAAGGCCGTAAGCAAGTGCGCGGCTATGACGAAACCGGCAAACTCGTTGTGGCCTATCCTTCGACAATCGGTTCATCGGATACGCCATCACCGTCGGGCATTGTGCAGGTTCAGCGTATCGCCATCAATCCGAACTACACCTACAATCCGAAGATCAACTTCAAGCAAGGCAGCAATGACAAGGTTTTGACCATCCCTCCTGGACCCAACGGTCCTGTTGGTACTGTCTGGATTGCGCTTTCCAAGCCGACATACGGTATTCATGGAACGCCTGAGCCTTCGCGGATTGGTAAAACATCAAGCCATGGCTGTGTGCGGTTGACCAATTGGGATGCTGAAGAACTGGCCAAGCTTGTAAAAG
Organism: Brucella sp. HL-2; assembly: GCF_025846885.2. NCBI lineage: Bacteria > Pseudomonadati > Pseudomonadota > Alphaproteobacteria > Hyphomicrobiales > Brucellaceae > Brucella > Brucella sp. HL-2. Next base: position 44,435 of record NZ_JAOYTK010000031.1, read on the forward strand.
CAGGCGTGACCGTCGAGTTCACGGAATAAACACGGCGAAAGCTTCCTAATAAAGACAAAGCGCGGTGCATTTTGAAAGATGCGCCGCGCTTTCGTGTTTTGTGGGGGCTGAGATAAACCAATATGCGAAGGAAGAATTATTAGCTCTTTGTCGATCCGCTGGAGGCCAGCTTAGTGCCATTACCCGCATCGTCTGTATCCAGAAGCGTATCGATACGGTCCCGTTCCTGCTTGAAAGCTTCAAGCTCTTTGCCCTTGAGCGCTTTATTGTCTGGCAGGCGGATACGAAGCGGATCAACTTTGGTGCCGTTGACAATCAGCTCGTAGTGAAGATGAGGACCGGTTGATAGCCCGGTTGATCCGACATAACCTATAACTTGGCCCTGACGTACGCGCGAACCCGCAGTTACGCCACGCGCAATCGCGTTCTGATGACTGTAGCTACTGACATAGCCATTGGCATGACGAATCAAGGTCTGATTACCGTAGCCATTTGTCCATCCAGCCTTTTCCACCACACCGTTACCCGATGAGATGATCGGCGTACCGCGTGGGGCCGCCCAGTCGACACCTGTATGCATTCGGCTGTAGCCAAGAATTGGATGCCGGCGCATACCAAAAGGAGAACGGAACACACCGTTTGGAACGGGATTACGCAATAAAAACTGCTTTGCGCTTTTGCCGTCTTCATTGAAATAGTCGACGGCCCCGTCCGGCGCTTGATAGCGATAGAATTTACGTGTCGTACCGCTGAAGGTCGCTGAAACGAAAAGGAGTTGCGAATCACCCTCAATCTTCTCTGGATCCTCTGGAAGCGAGAAGAAGGCATCAATATTATCACTCTGCGAAAGTCGGGCCTGAAGGTCGACGTCTGTTGCAAGCATTTTGACGAGCTGCTCGCGCATGGTTTCGGTCATGCCATAAGCAAGTGCTGCGCGGCTTATGCCATCATAGACACTTGGGAGATTGCCACGAATCGCAGTCGGTGGCGCATCACCATCAAAGGCCGATGCGAGAAGCGGTGTTTCTTCGGGCTGATCGGATGGTACATATTGCTTGCGATCATTAAGAGAGACAGTCACCAGATGGGTCGTCCGGTGATAAATGCTCGCCCTGACGATACGATCCTCACCATCCTGAGTTTCGGTGCCAATACGCAGCACGCTGCCCTCTTTAAGGCGTGGCGAATTCAGCAGCTTCGTGAGCGCATCAGCCATATTCGTAGCATCTTCGCCCGTATAGCCAGCATTTTGCAGCGCTTGATCGATTTCCATCGTCTGACGGAAAGGAATCAGTTCTTCCGAGAATCCATCACTGGCCTCTTCGTCGTCAGCGCGCTGGGAAACACTGACGTTTTCCTGCGTGATTTTTACGCCAAGAGCTGGGCTAAGCGCAAAAGACGAATCTGTTCCGCCGAAGCGGGCAGGATCGACATAATGTAATGAGGCAACCTGAACATCACCGTCGGTCAACAAAACACCGGTGTCTCGAACGACCTTCTCCACCTCATCGACAGTCAAATCATTCGATGGGTCGAATGTTGTGCTGTTCAATGGGAAGTCAGCAACTTTGAGGCTGACTTCGCTTTCGACTTTGGCACCATAAATCTGGCTCGCATCAGCAGGTTGTGGTGCCGCAGGCCCTTCCGAAAAAATAGCCATTGCATCAAAAGCCGGGTATTTTCGGTTCGACGGGTGATCGACGGCCAATGCCATGCTGACCAGTTCGAAGGGACGCGTGCGGATAACTTCACGCTCACCGACTTTTTGCATGGTCGATAGATCGAAGCGACGGCGGTCGTTGGCTTTCTGTTTGGAGATAGTGCTTACGAGGCGGGCGCCTTTTGTGACGTTGGTATCATTAACGACGCCAGGCATGTCATTGCGCGCGAGAATTTCAGGCGGGGTTGCCAATTGTTCGCGACCATCAAGAGCTGCAAACAATGCAACGCCGATCAACATACAAGAAGTAACACCTGTGAGAAATGTGCCAGCGAGCCAGCGTGCAGAAACTTCACGCCTGTCCGGCGGACGACGCCGTCCACCTACCGTGAGCGGGGGCTCGTCACCTGGATCGAGATTGTTCGGCCCCAGTTCTTTCATGCTGCTCTTGTAGGCCCTTCTTCAAATCTGGCCGCACATAAAGGTGCGTGAACATCATTTTTCAGAAAGCAGGGTAACTGCCGTCCGACGTATGGTGTCTTCCCTTAATTATGGAAGTCCCTCAAGCGGGTTATTGAGTTTTGCCTGCCACAACGCGTTAAGTCAACGATAAGCGACGGAGCTTTGGTTATTCACAGCGCTTTGCAGGCCAACTTTCAATCCGCGCAGACGCTATTGCAATAATGAGGCCGGTTTGTGGCTCTTCTTTATCTATAAGGAGCAGAGATGATGCTGTTATATAAAGACAAGCCGTGGAAAACTTGCGGACTGTGGAAATCTGTCAAAAAAAGTTCAAAAAAGTCAGATTAGGCGTTGACAGTTTTGTTTAGTGGGACGTATATAGCGACACAACGAGGGCGGCGGCGTCGCAAGCGACAGGCTGATGCGTCCTTGGAGTTGACATAAAGAGTTTGACAGTGATGTTTGAA
>NZ_JAOYTK010000032.1:0-46679 GCF_025846885.2 Brucella sp. HL-2
CGCCTCAAGGACTGGAGGAGGGTCGCGACACGATATGACAAGCTCATGCTGAACTTTACAGCCACATGCTATATCGCTGCCATCGTCACATGGTGGCTCAATTGAGTCTGGACCCTAGAACGCATCCGGCCTCTTTGGGCAAGCCTGTGGCAGCACATAAAAAAAGCGGCAGATTGCTCCGCCGCTTTTTTCCAATCGCGAATTGCGAAAAATTATTCGCTTGCAGCTTCTTCAGCAGGAGCGGCAGCTGCTGCGGCCGCAGCTTCAGCAGCAGCGGCAGCCTTGGCTGCTGCATCTTCTTCAGCCTGCTTGGCGAGAGCGAGACGCTCCTGAGCCTTCTTGCCTGGCTCACCCTTGGTCAGGTTGCTGCGTTCTGGGCGCTTTGCAAGACCGGCCTGGTCGAGGAAGCGAAGAACGCGGTCGGTTGGCTGTGCGCCCTGCGAAATCCAATGCTGGATGCGGTCGCCATCGAGCTTTACGCGTTCAGCGTCCTTGGCAAGCATTGGGTTCCATGCACCAACGGTTTCGATGAAACGTCCGTCGCGTGGAGCGCGAGCATCAGCAACAACGATGTGGTAGTAAGGACGCTTCTTGGAGCCAGCGCGGGCGAGACGGATCTTAAGAGCCATTTTTTCTTTCCTTTAGACAAAAGTTCTACCCTGACGGGCAATTGGTTAAGCCGGTAGAGCATTTCCAGCAAAAGTGCGAAGCGGTTTTGCGTCGGATAATGCGTAAATTAAACAAACAGAGTGGTTTCATTTTCACTGAAACCGCTCTGTTCGGTTATTCAGTTTCCGCTGTGGTTGGCAGCGGCATGCTCATGGTGCCGTATGACTTCCTTCACGATAAAGTTCAGGAATTTTTCGGCAAAATCTGGATCGAGATGGGCATCAACAGCGAGGCCACGAAGGCGCTCGACCTGACGCTTCTCACGAGCCGGGTCAGCAGCAGCAAGGCCGCGCTCGGCTTTCAAGACACCTACAGCCTTGGTGCAGCGAAACCGCTCCGCAAGCATGTGGATGAGTGCTGCATCGATATTATCGATGGAAGCGCGCAAGGACAGAAGTTCAGCGGGTACGGTGTTCTGTTCGTCGGCCATGATACTCACTTCTTCTTAGGTAGCCCGGGGAGACCACCACCAAGACCAGGAAGCTTAGGTCCACCCAAACCCGGCAATCCTGGAAGACCGCCGCCTTTGGTTAGACCAGCTGCTTCTGCCTGCTTGGCCAGCGCTTCGAGCTGCTTGGGATCCATCTTGGAAAGATCAGGCATGCCACCCATACCACCACCAAGACCACCAAGCCCCATCTTGCCAGCCAGACCGCCCATCATCTGCTTCATCATTCCGCCCTTGCCCTTGCCCATGACTTTCATCATGTCGGCCATCTGGCGGTGCATCTTGAGAAGCTTGTTGATGTCGGCAGCATTCGTGCCTGAACCTTTGGCGATGCGCTGCTTGCGGCTATGCTTGAGAAGGTCTGGATTGGCGCGTTCGGCTTTGGTCATCGAACCGATGATTGCGATCTGACGATCAAATACCTTGTCGTCAAGACCAGCTGCAGCAACCTGATCCTTCATCTTGCCCATGCCGGGCATCATGCCCATGATGCCGCCCATACCGCCGAGTTTCTTCATCTGGCCCAGCTGGTCGGCAAGATCATTGAGATCGAACTTGCCCGACTGCATCTTCTTGGCCATCGCTGCAGCTTTTTCCGCATCGATGTTTTCGGCAGCTTTTTCGACGAGCGAAACAATGTCGCCCATGCCGAGAATACGGTCGGCAATACGCTTGGGATAGAACTCCTCAAGCGCATCCATCTTTTCGCCGGTGGCGATCAGCTTGATCGGCTTGCCAGTAATGGCACGCATCGAAAGTGCTGCGCCGCCACGGCCATCACCATCCATACGGGTCAGAACGATACCGGTAATGCCAACGCGCTCATCAAAGTTGCGTGCCAGATTGACGGCGTCCTGACCAGTGAGGCTATCGGCTACGAGCAGAATTTCATGCGGATTGGCGGCTTTGCGGATATCCGCCATTTCCACCATCAGCGGCTCGTCGATATGCGTACGGCCTGCGGTATCTAGGATGACCACATCATGACCGCCAAGTTTCGCAGCCTGAACGGCGCGCTTGGCAATCTCGACGGGCGACTGACCAGCAATGATCGGCAGTGTATCAACAGACGTCTGAATGCCGAGCTGACGGAGCTGTTCCTGCGCTGCCGGACGACGCGTATCAAGCGACGCCATCAGCACCTTCTTGCGCTGACGCTCCGTGAGGCGCTTGGAAAGCTTACCGGTGGTGGTCGTCTTACCCGAACCCTGCAAACCAACCATCATAATGACGACAGGTGCAGGCGCATTCAGATCAACCGTGACACCTTCAGTGCCCAGCATTTCGATAAGCTCGTCGTGGACGATCTTGACGACCATCTGACCGGGCTTGATGCTCTTGAGGATTTCCGCACCGACAGCCTTTTCGCGGACCTTGTCAGTGAACGAACGAACCACTTCCAGCGAGACGTCGGCTTCAATCAGCGCACGACGCACTTCGCGCAGCGCAGCCGTCACGTCGCTTTCAGAGAGAGCGCCGCGTCCGGTCAAGCCGTTCAGAATGGAGCCAAGACGCTCCTGAAGTGATTCAAACATCGAATTTCCTTTTAATCCGAGAGGAGGCTTAATGCTTCATCAGGGATAGATCGTCCCACATATCTGCCAGTTCAAGAAGCAGCCCAGTTATAAAACCAATCAAAGAGGTACAGCACCCGAGGGCGCATCGCGCTGTCGGATGTGGACCTCCGGGATCGTTTTATACCACAATGGGTCCCGGTCGGCGGCTCGCGTTCTGAAGATCGCGGATAGATTGGGGTAGGCTCTAAGGCGATAAACCTGCAATGTCAAGCAAAAGACGGGAAGCAGCCCTGTACAATGTAGCACAGAGCCGCTTGCTCGAGCGTTATTGTGCAACTGCTCCGACAAGTGGATCGCCGATGCCCAGCACATAGAAGCCGATTAACAACAACGTGCCTGCCAGCGTCACATAATAGATCGTCGGAATGATGGTCATGCGCATCGTCAAGCCTTCGCGGCCCAACAATCCGACCGTTGCAGAAGCAGCAACGACATTATGAATAGCGATCATATTGCCCGCCGCAGCACCAACCGACTGTCCTGCAACCATCAAAGCCCCGGATATTCCCAGCCCTTCCGCAACACCGTACTGGAACTGACTCAGCATGAGATTGGAAACAGTATTGGAACCCGCAAGAAACGCGCCGAGAGCACCGACGGATGGAGCGAAGAATGGATAGATATTGCCGACCTCGACAGCCACCCAATCCGCAACCATCAGCGGCATACTTACCAACTCCTTTGAATTGACGCCTGAATTGATCATCACTCGAACCATTGGGACGGTGAAGAGCAGCACAAAGCCAGCGCCGAGCAACGTCTTTGTACTCTCCCCAAACGCCTTGGATAGTTGTGTTACAGACATGCGGTGAATGAAGAACGTGATCAGGCAGACAATGACGAGCAGCCCTCCAGGTAGGAACAAGGGCGCAAAGTCACCGCTTATTCCGGTTTCCCCCATGATATTGGTTGCAGCGAAAGTCACCGACTTCAATGCACTGCCAACAGCAGGGAATGTACGGCTTATCACAAGGAACAGCGCCAGAAGTATGTAGGGCGTCCAGGCAAGTCCCAACGATATTTTCCGTGATGTCAGCTCATCGAGTTTCATCTCGACGCTGCCCATCCAGCCTTCCGGCCATTCAGACGCTGGCGCAAAATCCCACGTGTCTTTTGGCATCAGAAATCCGGCACGTGCTGCAAGCGTGGCGAAAGCCAGACCGACCAGACCGCCGATCATTGACGGAAATTCCGCACCCAGAAACACCGCGCTTAGAGCGTAAGGTATTGTGAATGAAATGGCTGCGAAGAGCGCGAAAGGCAGAATGGCCAGCCCCTCTGTCCACGACCGGTTGCGCCCGAAGAAACGCGTCATGATAAGAACAAGAAAGAGCGGAATGAAAGTGCCGCACATTGCATGCAGAATGGCTACTTCCGACGTGATGACGTGAAAGAAGTATTCCCAGCTTGAACCAGCGCCCTGAAGTTGCTCCGTCAATGCCTCGCGATTGAGGCCCGACTGAACGCCCACAATGAGAGGAGTTCCAACCGCTCCAAAGGAAACGGGCGTAGATTGAATAATGAGACCGAATGTGACGGCGGCAAGCGCTGGGAAGCCAACGGCAACCATCAATGGAGCGACAACAGCCGCAGGCGTTCCAAAGCCAGACGCCCCTTCAATGAAAGAACCGAAAAGCCACGCAATCAAAAACACCTGAATGCGTCGATCGGGACTAATCTGTGCGAAACCAGACCGGATCGCAGAAATGCCGCCCGAATGCTTCAGTGTGTTAAGCAGCAGGATCGCTCCGAAGATGATCCAGAGCAATCCGGCAGTCTGGATCAAGCCCTGAATGGTAGAAGCGATGATGCGATTGCCGCTCATACCCCATAGGGCCATGGCAATAATGACTGTGACAATGTAAGTGACCGGCATGGCGGTCCGGGCTTGAATACGAAATCCAACCAGCATTACACCGGCTACGAAAATCGGCAAAAATGCAAATAACGCAAGAAATCCATTCGACACGTGGCGTCCTCCCTCGTCAATGTCGTGGCCTAAAAGATCAAATTGTAATCATAGTGGTAAATAGTTTTTACCACCTCGGCTATAGTTCATAGGTATGAAGCACTTTGTCAACAGGGGCGAAAATGCTCGTTCTCAAGCCCTAAACTTGTCAAACTCCCCTATTTTAGCGATAAAATACTTGAAATGGTGGGACTTGATGCCCGGTTCCGGCATGACATTTGACGTAAAGAATGGCAAATTCGCGCCGAGGTAGAATCAACTCCGAAGGAGAAACGAATGGCATTGTTTGCCAAGGGCCGGTCTTGGACGGCAGCAGCAGTTCTTGCAGTGGGCATGATGGCCGGAACTGGCCTAGCCGAGGCAGCCCAGTGCGGAAACAACGGCGCTGGCTATAATGCCTGGCTCCAGCAGACGATCAAGGAAGCGCAGGGACGTGGTATTGGCAAGCGTGCAATCAGCGCACTGACCAATACAAAATATGCGCAGGCCACGATCAATGCTGATCGCAATCAGAAGAGCTTCAAGCTTTCCTTCGAGCAGTTCATGCAGAAGCGTGGCGCAAACACGATCATCCAGCGCGGACGTTCGATGAAGAAGCAGAATGCAGCGCTCTTTGCTGCAATCGAAAAGCGCTATGGCGTTCCTGCCGGCCCGTTGCTTGCAATCTGGGGTATGGAAACTGGCTTCGGTGCCTATCTCGGCAAGCAGCACACGCTTTCGGCTGTTGCAACGCTCGCCTATGATTGCCGCCGCAGCGACTATTTCACCCAGCAGCTTTATGCAGCGCTCAAGCTGATCGACAATCAGGATCTCGATCCAAATGCTGTCGGCGCCATGCATGGCGAAATCGGCCAGACACAGTTCCTGCCTGTTAACGTTCTGAAATACGGCGTGGACGGCGATGGCAGCGGTCATATTGACATGGCTCGCTCTAAGGCGGATGCACTCTATTCGACTGCTAACTTCCTCGTCGGTCACGGCTGGAGACGCGGCGCTGGCTACCAGCCAGGTGAAGCCAACTACGGCGCGATCCAGGGCTGGAATGCTGCAAGCGTTTACCAGCGCGCCATTGCAGAAATGGGCAAGGCAATCGACGAATAATCAAACTTATGGCGAAGTGAGAACATTGTTTCGCCATAAAACGAACAGAGAAAAGCCCCGAATTTCGGGGCTTTTTTCGTCTTATGCTGCTGTTTCCGGTGCGTCTATGACCGAACCTTCAGGTCTCTTGAAGTCACCGGTCTGCTGATCCATCACCCAAAGCTCGCCGGTCGAAATATCAAACCACGCGCCATAAAGGGTAAGCTTGCCCTTCTTCTCAAGAATGTCGACACATGGGAATGTGCGCAGATTGTTGAGCGAGTAGCGGATCGAAATACGCTCCAGCGCAGTCTGACGCTCGGTCGGTGTCATCAGCTGGTTGCCACTGATGGTCTCCGCCGCTGGCGCAATCAGGCTCATCCACTTGCCGATAAAGTCGCTTGGTGAAAGCGGCGCGCTTTGCGTATCAAGCGCTGCTTTAATGCCGCCGCATCGACCATGGCCCATGACGACGATATTCTTCACCTTGAGGCTCTGCACTGCAAATTCGAGCGCAGCAGAAGCCGCATGGAATTCACCATCCGGCTCATAAGGCGGAATAAGATTGGCAACATTGCGCAAAACGAATATTTCGCCCGGTGCCGTGTTGAAGATTGTTTCCGGAGCGGCGCGGGAATCGCAGCAGGCAATGACCAGCGTTTCTGGTGCCTGACCTTTTTCAGCGAGTTCCTTATAACGTGCCGTTTCAGACGCGAAATGCTCGCTCATGAAGGTTTGGTAACCGGCGAGGAGTGTATCTGGAATATCAGCCATGGCTTTCCATTATCCCTATCGAAAACGCAGAGCAATTAAAAACGTGAGGCGACAACTTGCGACCCGTTGCCACTTAACCCAACTCTTATACCAAGGCGGCTCAAGATGCTGCAGACGCATCACGCCTTGAAAAGTTCAATCACTGGCGCTTACAGCAGTTCCAGTTAATAGTGAATCGTTGGAACTGCTGTAGCTATTTGTTTTTAGGCATTTCCGAACGCAAAATCGGTTCCCACTTTTGCTGGAAATGCTTTAACCAAAATCCCATGAGTGATTCTCATGGGATTTTGGTATTATGCGCGCAATCCCTTGGTTGGATGTACCAACCGTCGGGTTTGTACCATTGCCATCGGCGTTGCGAGACTGGACGCATCTGCTTCCAGCATCAGTTCATCAGCCCCGCGCTTCGCAGAACGAGCCATGATCTCAAACACTGCAGCTGTCGTACTTTGCAACATCTTCTCGTCGGAAAGACCGGAAAGCTTGCGCGCCAGAAACACCGCCGAAGTTAGATCTCCAAGACCATTGGTGGGGCCTTCGACACAACGATGCTCCGCCATCAATGCGGCCGTAGGCGTCAGCAAAATATTACCGATACTGCCCGTCATAAGCGGGAAAGCAGATGTCACCAGCATCGTCGCAGGCCCCGCATCAAGTGCTGCTTCCATCAGTGCCTTGTTATCTTCAAGCGGCACGCCGGTCAGCCAGGACAACTCAAATCGATTGGGCGTGGCAATATCGGCAAGCGGCAACAACTTGTCGCGGATGCCGACGGCCGTCGCTTCAGGAACATACAGCCCCTTTTGATCGCCGATAACCGGATCACACAGATAGAGCGCATTTGGATTGCGCGCTTTCACCGCCTTGATCAGTCCGGCTACAGCTTCTGTTTGTTCGGGATGCCCGAGGTATCCGGTCAGGATCGCACCCACTTCACCCAGCCACGGCGCGCGTTCCAGATCCTGCATCAATGTCGCAAATTCCTGCGGCGGCGGCACAATGCGCCCAGCAGGCCCATGACCAGGATGCCATGGCAACACCACAGTTGGTACGGCCCAAACAGGAAAACCCAGCGTTTCCAATGCAAAAACCGCGGCGCGATTGCCCACCGAACCGCGAACGACATGACTTGAAATGACAATAACGGTTGTCGCATCCGACGGCGCTGAGAGCGTCATGTTGAACCTAGCTTTGCATGAGATAGAAAAGGAGCCAGCCGATAATCGCCAGCGTGATGATGAGGCCGAGTCCGCGCCCAACGCGCGTAGCCCAGAGTTCGATTGGATCATTCTCTGGTGCGTCGCTGGCGGAGAGATGATCGGCGGTGCGAGAAAGCCCACGCCGCACAATGCCCTCGGCACCAATCTGTTCACGCTGCAGCCGATCAAGAATACGCTGCGCCTCGTCCTGACGCTCGCGTCCCGGACCGCTGCCCTCGCCTATACCCGCCTGCTGGCGTTCACCCATGACCTGCCTGCCCTCAAGAAAAGACTCGCGTCTCAGAGAAGAACCACAGCATCACGCCCGAAGCGCCGTTCTGCAAGCAGAATGTTTGATCAAACGTAACTCGTCTGCAAACAGATTGGCATTTTTCGAAATGCACTCATGCGATTTTCACGATCAGCTTGCCAAAATTACCGCCCTCAAGCAGCGAGAAGAAGGCTTTTGGTGCATTTTCAAGCCCGTCAACAATGTCCTCGCGATAGCGCACATGACCATCGGCAATCCACTTCGCCATATCATGATAGAAGGCCGGGCGCTGCTCCACGAAATCACGCTGGATAAAACCGCGAATGGTAAGGCTCTTTGACAAAACGTCCCGCATGAAAACCGGCAGTCGATCCGGTCCATCGAACGCTCCGCTTTGGTTATATTGGGCAATCAGACCACAGACCGGCACACGCGCAAACTGATTGAGCAGCGGGAAAACTCCCGCAAAGACTTTGCCGCCCACATTCTCAAAATAGACGTCAATGCCTTTGGGGCAGGCTGCGGCCAGCTCTTCTGCAAAGTTATCGCTACGATGATCAATTGCTGCATCAAAGCCAAACTCTTCAATCAGCGCACGACATTTATCTGCACCACCCGCGATGCCGACAGCGCGCGCGCCTTTCAGCTTCGCAATCTGGCCAACAGCTGAACCCACAGGTCCTGTTGCTGCGGCGACCACAACGGTCTCACCTTCTTTCGGTTGACCAATTGTGAGAAGGCCCGAATAAGCGGTAAAGCCCGGCATTCCAAGAATGCCAAGTGCCGTGGTTACGGGCGCTGCTTTCTGATCAAGCTTGCGAACATCGGTGGCTTTTGCCAGCGCATAACTTTGCCAGCCCGAATGGGAAAGCACGAGGTCGCCCGGCGCAAAACCAGCGCTTCGACTTTCAACCACTTCGCCCACGGTTCCACCATCCATGACGGCACCGATCTCGACAGGCGCAGCATAGGATTTGGCGGCACTCATGCGCCCACGCATATAGGGATCAAGCGAAAGGTAACGCAGTTTGAGAAGCAGCTCACCTTCGCCCGGGCTTGGGATTGCCACTTCCTCAAGTCTAAAATTCTCAGCTACCGGCTGCCCATCGGGACGCGATGCGAGGACGATACGTTGATTGACTTTCGTGGCCATGGAAAACTCCCTGCACATTCTGGCTGATCAAAAGGCATTATGCCCCTTACTCTTGATCCGAACGTAAGTTAATCGCTTCGACTGAGAAACGACCGCACGGAAATCTTCGTGCTTGTTTTAAACGAATGGAAAGAAACTCTGTTCCCTTTCCGGCACGCCATTAGAAAAGAAAACCCCGCCACGATGGGCGGGGTCGATATTCCATAAAATGCGGTCGTTACTTCATCGTTGGAATAACGAATCGGCTCCGTCCTTGACGTCACCGCACGTCCGCAGCGAAGTGAGGACGCGCAATGTAAAAATCGTCTGGCGTTACTTCATCGTTGGAATAACAAATTCAGCTCCGTCCTTGACACCAGACGGCCAGCGCGAGGTGACTGTCTTGGTCTTGGTATAGAAGCGGAATGCATCCGGGCCATGCTGGTTGAGATCACCGAAGCCAGAAGCTTTCCAGCCACCAAAGGTGTAATAAGCAATCGGAACAGGGATCGGCACATTGATACCAACCATGCCGACCTGAACACGGCTTGCGAAATCCCGGGCTGCATCACCGTCGCGGGTGAAAATGGCAACGCCGTTGCCGTATTCATGTTCATTCGGAAGGGCCAGCGCTTCCTCGTAGGTCTTAGCGCGCACAACCGAGAGAACCGGACCGAAGATTTCTTCCTTATAGATGCGCATATCCGACGTGACATTATCGAACAGGCAACCACCCATGTAGAAGCCGTTTTCATAACCCTGCATCTTGAAGTTGCGGCCATCGACGACGAGCTTTGCACCTTCTTCGACACCGAGATCGACATAACCACGAATGCGATCTAGTGCAGCCTTGGTAACAACCGGACCGTAATCAGCTGAATTATCAGTCGAAGGACCAATCTTCAGCGATTCAACGCGTGGGATCAACTTTTCCATCAGGCGGTTTGCAGTGTCTTCACCAACCGGAACAGCTACCGAGATCGCCATGCAGCGTTCGCCTGCCGAACCGTAACCCGCGCCGATCAGTGCATCCACGGTCTGATCCATGTCCGCATCCGGCATGATCAGCATGTGGTTCTTGGCACCACCGAAACACTGGACGCGCTTGCCGTTCGAGCAGCCGCGACCATAGATATACTGCGCAATCGGTGTTGAGCCGACAAAGCCAATAGCCTGAACATCAGGATCATCAAGCAGCGCATCAACGGCATCCTTGTCGCCATTGACGACGTTGAAAATGCCGGCTGGAAGACCGGCTTCCATGAACAGTTCGGCCAAGCGCATCGGCACACCTGGATCGCGCTCGGATGGCTTCAACACAAAAGCATTGCCGCAAGCAATCGCAGGTCCGGCCTTCCAAAGGGGAATCATTGCCGGGAAGTTGAACGGAGTAATACCAGCAACCACACCCAGCGGCTGGCGCATGGAATAGGTGTCGATGCCGGTTCCTGCATTGTCGGTGAATTCGCCCTTCAGCATATGCGCAGAGCCAAGACAAACCTCGACCACTTCAAGACCGCGCTGAATATCGCCCTTGGCGTCAGCAATGGTTTTGCCGTGTTCACGTGCAAGCAGTTCGGCAAGGCTGTCATATTCGGCTTCAACCAGTTCAAGGAACTTGCGCAAAATACGAACGCGGCGCTGCGGGTTGGTTGCACCCCATGCAGGCTGTGCGGCCTTGGCATTTTCCACCGCTTCGCGGACTTCGTCTTTTGTGGCGAGAGCGACAGTACCCTGCACCGTGCCATCAAGCGGCTGGAAAATATCCGATGCACGTCCGCTTTTGCCAGCGACATGCTTGCCGCCGATGAAATGTCCTACAGTGCGCATTGAAAAGACCTCCCTGAATTCCGGTTCCATCTGGCAGATTCAAAACTGCCATCTTGATATCCATCCTGGCTCTGCAAATTCACAATTGCAAGGCGCTGAAAAGCGTATCCGTTGTGCATTTTCTATAGTACGATGGAGCAATATTCCGAAAAGTGCGTAGCGGTTTTCGGACAAGGTCATGCTCAAATTAAAGCATTTCCAGCAAAAGTGGGAACCGCTTTTGCGTTCGGAAATGCGTAAAAACAAATAGTTACAGCGGCTCCAACGATTCAATATTAACTGGAACCGCTGTAAGATCACGCTCAAACAAAGAACGCCATGAACTGGGACGATATCCGCATATTCCTTGCCGTTGCGCGCTCTGGGCAGATTCTGGGCGCGGCCAAAAGGCTTGGCCTCAATCATACAACAGTTGCCCGCAGACTGACTGCACTTGAGGCTGCACTTTCCACGACTCTGCTGACGCGCCGAACCAACGGCTCGACGCTCACGCAGGCGGGCGAGGAATTTCTGCTTGCAGCCGAACGCATGGAAGCAGAAATGCTTTCCGCGCGTTCGCAGGTCGGCAATGCGGATATCGCTGTTTCAGGTACAGTGCGGATCGGTGCGCCCGATGGTTTTGGCGTTACGTTTCTGGCTCCAAGGCTGGCGAGGCTGACACAGCAATATCCCGACCTCACGATCCAGCTTGTGCCGGTGCCGCGCTCCTTCTCATTGTCGCGGCGTGAAGCAGATATAGCTATCACGGTCGAACGCCCGGAACAGGGGCGGCTGATCGCCCGCAGGCTGGTCGATTATACGCTCGGTCTTTTTGCACATCGCTCCTACATTGAAGCGAATGGCATGCCGGAAAGCGTCGAAGATCTGAACAAGCATCGGACCATTGGCTATGTGGAAGATCTGGTGATCAATCCTTCTCTGGCATATGCGCCGGAAATCAGCCGCGACTGGAAGCCTGCTTTTGAAGTTTCAAGTGCGCTGGGACAGGTAGAGGCAGTTCGTGCGGGTGCTGGCATTGGCATTCTTCACGCGTTCATCGCACGCGCTGATCCCAATCTGGTGCCTGTTCTGCCCGATCGCATCATCCGTCGATCCTATTGGCTGACCTATCACGAATCCGCGCGCACCCTGCGGCGCGTTACTGCCGTTTCAGCTTTGATTTCCGAGCTGGTAGAGAGCGAGAAGTCGCTGTTTAGCTAGAGTGCATCCCGAAAAGTGTGAAACGGTTTCGGGATGCACGTAGAAACGCGCTCTAATTCGCTCGCCAGTAAATTGCCATCACACTGAGGATCATAGCTGCTGGGATAAACAGCGCATCAAGGCCAATGAAATAATGCGCAAAGCCGCCCAGAACGGCACCAATCATCAGTGACAGCCAAACGGCGAAATGTTGCAACCAGCGCCACCGTGGTGCTTCGCCCCGCAATGATCCGGCAAGATCGGCAGCAGAATTAAACAAAGTTCCTGTCACATAAGTCACACCGAGGCGCGCTGAGCCGATCGGTTGTACGGCGGCATTCTGCGCACCCATGGCGGCTGCCAGAAGCAGCACCGGATGGATAAGATTGAGCCCCTCTTGGCGCAAGACACTGACCAGAAGAAGTATCGCCGCCACGCTAGCCATAACTGCAAGACTACCGTTCTTGCCATGAGCGCGAACGGTCAACGTACCTAAAAAAGCTCCGGTGAAAAACAAGGCGATAAGAGCCGCCGGAAGCCAGATAATTGCCCGTCCCATCGCATCCGACTGCCCGGCAATAGCGAGACCGAGCTGTGTGGTGTTGCCACTCATGAAAGAGGCAAAAAAGCCGCCCAGTTCGAGAAAAGCAATTCCATCAATGAAGCCCGCCGATGCGGTCAGAGCCAGACCGAGAGACAGTCGCGAATTCGGTGTCATGGGATTGAACTTTGAAAAAGAGTGGCCCGGCTTTTGAAAAAACCGGGCCTTAATTCAAGATTGGAACGCGCCCTCAGACGCGTTTAACGATACGCAGAATAACAAGAAGGATCGCAGCACCGATAAAGGCGTTGACGATAGCCGCGATAATACCGCCGCCGACCGAAAAACCCAGTCGCGGCAAAAGCCAGCCTGCGAAGAAAGCGCCGATCACACCCACAATGATGTTACCGATGAGGCCGAAACCACCACCCTGAACCACTTTGCCAGCAAGCCAGCCGGCGATCAGGCCGACCAACAGAAATACGAGAAGACTTCCACCGTCCATAAGCAATTCTCCCTCTCATCATGCATCCCGCGACGCATCTGCAATGAGTTGACAATATGTTGGCCTGTCAGACAAGAGGCTATGAGAATTAAGGCGCCAGATGCCGGAAAGCGGCAACCACATCTTCATAGACCTTACGCTTGAAGGGCACGATCAAATCCGGCAGTTCCTGCATCGGTTTCCACGCCCATTCCTCGAATTCAGCCGTATGACCACCGGGAGGAGGATTGATCGCGATCTCGCTCTCGTCGCCTTCAAAGCGATAAGCAAACCACTTCTGGGTCTGTCCGCGATATTTTCCTTTAAGCGCCTGCCCGACCAGACGCGGCGGCAGATCGTAATTGATCCAGTTTGGGGCTTCAGCAAGGAGGGATACCGACTTCATGCCGGTTTCCTCATAAAGCTCACGCAGCGATGCAACTGCTGGATCTTCGCCTTTATCGATACCGCCTTGCGGCATCTGCCAAAGCTGTGTTGCCCCATCCATCTCATCACCTGGAATAACGATGCGCCGCCCGGCCCAGACGAGACCTTCCTTGTTGAGCACCATCAACCCCACACAGGGGCGATAAGGCAGGCTTTCGGGATCGACAGGACCTTTATGCTTCGACATCGTAATCTCCGTGTATTCGCAGGTATGCGCACCCATTGATATGCGGCAGCTCTTAGCGTTTCAATGTTATTAAACTGCGACAAAAAGAAAACGCGGGAGCCGAGGCTTCCGCGTTTGTTGTTTCAGTCGTCGTCACAGATAGATCAGTTCAGCACACCCTTTTTAGGATCTGGCGGGAACGCAGCATTGGCTTCCTCACCGCGCAGAAGCTTCAGCGCTTCGTTGAGCTGAACGTCATCCTTAGTCTCAAGCGGAACATAAGCTGCCGAACCCGATCCCTGATCGTCTTCAGCATTGCCCTTGATGTGGCCCTTGAGCTCGGACTCACCGCGAACAACATCCTCACCGCGCAGTTCTGGCGGCAATGGCTGTTCAACCTTGATGTCCGGCGTGATGCCCTTGCCCTGGATCGACTTGCCCGACGGCGTATAATAGAGCGCTGTCGTCAGACGCAGCGAGCCATTTTCACCAAGCGGGATGATCGTCTGAACGGAACCCTTGCCGAAAGACTGCGTGCCCAGCACGGTCGCACGACGATGATCCTGCAATGCACCGGCAACGATTTCCGAAGCACTGGCCGAGCCGCCATTGATCAGCACGATCACTGGCTTGCCATCAACAAGATCACCCTTGCGCGCGTCAAAGCGGGTTACATCCTGCGGATCACGTCCACGGGTCGAAACAATTTCACCCTTATCGAGGAACGTGTCTGAAACAGCCACGGCCTGATCAAGCAGTCCACCTGGATTGAGGCGAAGGTCGAGCACATAGCCTTTGAGCTTGTCGCCCGGCAGCTTCTCCTGAATGTCCTTGATCGCCTTCTTGAGATCTTCCGAAGTCTGCTCGGTGAAGGAAATCACGCGCAGATAGCCAACATCATTCTCAATCCGCGAGCGAACCGCCTTGACCTTGATCACAGCGCGATCGATCTTGAGCGTGATAGGCTTATCAGCACCCTGACGAATAAGTGTGAGCTCAATCGGCGAACCGATTTCACCGCGCATCTTTTCAACGGCGTCGCTGAGGCTCAGTCCACGGACTTCCTGTCCGTCGATCTTGCTGATCAGATCGCCCGCGAGAACACCGGCCTTGGAGGCAGGCGTATCATCAATCGGCGCGATGACCTTCACAAGATCATTGTCCATTGTCACTTCGATACCAAGACCACCGAACTCACCTTTGGTCTGCACGCGCATATCCTGCGCGGCTTCCGGGTTGAGATAGGACGAATGCGGATCCAGCGACGTCAACATACCGTTGATCGCGCTTTCGGTCAGCTTCTTGTCATCGGGCGGCGTCACGTATTGCTGACGCACACGCTCGAAAATATCACCGAAGAGTGCAAGGTCCTTATAGACATCGCTGTCTTTCCCCGCTGCCGCAAAGGCAGTGGAAGCAGGCGCGCCCTGAACCATCACCATGGCTGACGCCCCCATAAGGGCTCCGGCGAACAGCAGCGACAGTTTACGTATCATTTTGTGTCCTTCCAGAAAGCCGTTCAGTCCACCACGGGGCCGGATCAACGGGTTTTCCATCCTTTCGAAACTCAATGTAAAGCAATGGCGCGCCATTGCCCACCTCTATCGGTGCAACACTTGCGAGAAGTTTTTCACCCATTGCGCCGACAGGTTCACCCGCCAACACAAACTGACCTTGCGCCACATCGATTCGACCCATGCCAGCCATCACGATATGATATCCGCCGCCAGCGTCCAGGATCAAGAGCTGCCCATAAGATCTGAATGTACCTGCATAAAGCACAACGCCATCGGAAGGTGACGTAATCGTGGCAGCGGGCAAGGTTTCGACCACCTGCCCCATCATGTTGCCGCCAACACCATCCTTTTCAGCAAAGTGTCGGATTGTCTTGCCCGCAGCAGGCAATCCCAACTTTCCCTGCAATGATGCAAAGTCGATCTGAGCATGCAAGCGGTTCTCGCCAGGCGTTGCTTCTCCGGCCTTTTCTTGCGCTTTTGCAAGACGTTCGGCTTCCGCCTTGCGCGCAGCATCAGCCGCATCCCGGACCCCTGCCATCTGCTCATCGAGCCCGTCGATCAGTTCCTTGATGCTACCCGCCTTGGCCGCAAGTTCTTCCGAACGCTTGCGCTGTGTCTCTATTTCCTGCTCGGATTGTGCCTGCAACTTCTTCTTTTCTTCAAGAAGAAGTGATTGACGCTTCTGCTCTTCGGCCTGCGCAGTGCGTGTTTCCTTGAGCTTGTCCTGCTCTTGAGTAATCGAGGCCGTGACACGCTGCATATCCTGGAGATCGCTTGTGAGTTCTTCCACCTGCTCGCGCATTTCAGGCACAACCGCGCCAAGCAGCACCGCACTGCGTACCGATGCCAGGGCATCGTCGGGCCGTACAAGAATGGCAGGCGGCGGGTTCAAACCCATCCGCTGCAGGGCTGCCAGCACTTCAGCCAGAATGCTGCGCCGCGCACGCAAGGAATTGCGAATGCCGTCTTCCTGCTCGCGCAAGGAAACCAGCTTGTCGGCACTATCAGCAATATCCTGCTGCAATTTCTTGTCAGTCTTTGCAGATTGGATAAGTGCTGCCGTAATCGTTGCCTGGTCTTTCTTAAGGTTGGCTACCTCGTCTTCGAGCTGCTTCAGCTTGTCGCTTGATACCGAGAGTTCGGTGCTGAGCTGCTCATATTCACTTGCTGCCTTGTCGCGCTGCTGCTGGATTCCTTCCTGCGCAAAAGCCAGCGTTGCGCCCGACATAAGCGCAGTCGCAACAAGGCCAGCCCGCATCAAGGCAGACAGCAAAGACTTTTTTGGAAGGCGAAAAGGACTCATGGCGCGCTATATCAGGAACAAACAAGGCAAAAACTAGCCGCATACTGTTAACGAACCATCAACCATAACCCGGCAGAGCCGATTATAGCCGTCATGACGCGAGCTGTTCCATCAATTCGATACGATTCCCGAATGGATCAGAGATATAGCATCTTGCATAACCAATCAGCGGTTCATCGTCGACAACAGAGACACCGGCGACGGTCAGCGTTTCGATCAACTTTGCCAGCTCCTTAACAATGAAGGCCGGATGCGCTTTGCGGGCGGGAACAAATTCGGGATCGATACCGAGGTGAATTTTCAACGAACCTCGCTCAAACCAGCAACCACCTCTTACCGCCAGATTTGATGGCTTCGGCTCTTCAGGAATTCCCAGAAGTCCTTCGTAAAAAGCACGAGCTTTTTCTTCTTCGCCCTTTGGCATCGCCAGCTGTATATGATCGAGCCGAGTGATATGCATCCGTGCTTGTCCAACCATTGTTCGTGGCAGTATTAGGCAAGAAGATTACTCAAAGGGCAAGGTCAGGGTATTTGCTCGCATATTCCTGCATTTCACGGCGATAGCGCCAGACGGCTCGTGCGCGACTTTTCCAAAGATCGCGGCGCGGTCTTTTCCACGGTTTTTCGGGGCCATGGAAATGCACGATAATATCCGGAACCGTCTTGCTTTCCTCGGCGTCTCCACCAAGTCGGACAATATGTCTGCGTTGTCGGGACGCATCGCGCCATGAAGAATTGTAAGCCGGATTGATAAGATGCACACGACCACGAAACACATTATTGAGGTGGTCCTGATCACCTAGCGGGAATGCGGAAGCTCGAACGAGATCGTGCATTGCTTGATGTAGTTCTGGCTCGGCGCGGATCGCATCTGTATCAAGCAGCAAGACACCGGCGTTAAAATAGCGCGATATATCGGTCTGCTCCAACAGTCTCTGTAACTCGCTTACGCGAACCAGACATTTATCGCGCACTTTAAGACCGCGCGCCGACCACTTCGCCACGACGCAATCACGTACTGCACCAATCGGACAACCATTGAGATTGAGCGAGAAAAGCGGTGCAACATCACCGACGACCTGAGTATCGCCGTCGATATAAAGAACGCGACCAGAAATTCGAGCTGGAATATGCAGACGCCCCATCGTTGCAGCTGAAATATGTGCGGTCGGCCCCTTGGCGCCATCCAGATCATCGGCCGACAAAGCGAGGCAATTAAGTGTAACAGCCGGATTTGTCATCGCAACACGCCTGACCGCGTCCCAGTCCTGGTCGCTAAGGCCGTCACCCCAGAAATGAATGATACCCGGTAGGGTCAAGTGACGGAGCACGCCCCACATAGCCACAAGAGTGGGTTTGAGAAAGCCGCTATCCGTCACGAAAGCGATCTGTGGCAACGTCTCGGTAAGTGAGTTATGTGACATGGTTTTCTGCAGGTGATGCAAGAGGCAGTTATAAAATCGGCCAAAAAACAGGACCGATTTCGCCACCTATTTGAAAAACATGAAAGAACTAGGACCTATGATACGGATGGCCTGCAAGAATTGTTGCAGCACGATATAATTGCTCAGCTATCAATATACGCGCGATCTGATGCGGCCATGTGAGCTCGCCTAGCGCCAGAACCAGATCTGCGCGCGATCGTAACGAAGGATCGTGCCCATCCGGGCCGCCAATGGCAACAATCAGCTGGCGCTTGCCATCATCACGCATGCGGCCAATGCGTTCAGCAAAAGATTCTGAGCCGAGCGCTTTGCCGCGCTCGTCGAGCAGGATAAGGGCTGCCCCGTTATCAAGTGCTTCATTGATGCGCTGTGCTTCTTCGGCCTTACGCAGATCAGCTGTTTGTCCGCGGCTTTCGGGTATTTCATTCACACCCGCAAATTCGAGCCCTAATGGCGGTCCCGCCTTGGAAAAGCGGTCGAAATAACGCTCGACCAACTCCCGCTCGGGGCCGGCTTTCATCCGGCCCACGGCCATCACACTCACACGCATAGTGCCCTCATACGACTTGATCAGTGCACCGTTCCCGATGCGCGCTGATCTTCGGCATCGTCGTTGATCCAGATTTTTTCCAGATTATAGAAATCACGGATTTCCGGACGGAAAATATGGACGACAATATCGCCTGTATCGATGAGAACCCAATCACCGCCCTCGAGCCCTTCGACCCGGACATTCTTGCAGCCCATTTGACTGAGCGCCTGCAAAAGATGGTCAGCGACAGCCGTCACGTGACGATGCGAACGACCAGAAGCGACGATCATATAATCGCCGATCGAAGATCTTCCGCGAATGTCGATGGGGATAATGGATTCTGCTTTGGAGTTTTCGAGACTGGCCAAAGCCGCGTCGAAGGTCTGGGACACGAAAGCTGTTTCGTTCATCCCGACCGGTGAAGGCGCGTGGTGAGCCTTCTTCTCAATTGCTGTTCTCAGTGTAGTTCCTTTCCGACAAGAACAACGCCGTACGGCAGTCATAAGCACCGCACATACCTAAGATAGGCAGAGTCCCTGTATTCTTTCAAGAGTCTTGGCTTCTTTTGAAGCGCATCTTAGACGTAAAGTGGCTTTACACTTTTCGGATGCGCTCAAGACATCCTTCACTTGTTCGATTTTTGTTTACGCAGCGCACTTGAAGAAAGCGAAGAACGCGGCCCGTGAATAAACGTCCAGGCCGGTGGATTACGCCGTGCAAGGATCGGCGCGTAATGTTCATCTAGCCGGCTATCGGAAAATGTTTGCGCCATCCGTGACGACAGATAAGCCAAAGTCGAACCCGGCCGGTCGATCACTGCGATCGGGAAGTTCTGCACAATCTCCCGCCAGCGCTGCCAGCGATGGAAAGAAGCCAGATTGTCTGCACCCATAACCCAGACGAAATGCACACCGGGATTGGCCTTGCGGATCAGCGCCAGAGTGTCGGCTGTGTAGCGCACATTGAAGGCTGCTTCCAGCGCCGTCACCTTGATGCGCGGATCGCTTGCGACATGCTCACTGAGCTCTAAGCGTTCAGCAAGCGGCGCAAGTTCCCGCTTATCCTTCAGTGGATTGCCGGGCGTCACCATCCACCAGAGCTGATCGAGCTTCAGCCGCCGGATGGCGATTTCAGCGACCAGCGCATGACCACCATGTGGTGGATTGAACGAGCCGCCAAACAGGCCGACCGTCATGCCCTTTTCGACATGCGGCATGCGCAAATATTGTGCATCAACGTCCGGATAACTCGCCTTTAATGCGGAAAGCCCAAAGCCGAACCGCATTAGCACATGATCCCGAAAAGGGGGTACCGGTTTTCGGATAAGATCATGTCGAGCCTAACCTCTAACCTGTCCGTTTCCACGAACACGATATTTGAAGGAGGTCAGTTGTTCGACGCCAACCGGACCACGCGCATGCATCTTGCCAGTCGCGATACCGATTTCCGCACCCATGCCGAACTCGCCGCCATCAGCAAACTGCGTCGAAGCATTGTGCAAAAGAATGGCCGAGTCGATCTCGTTGAAGAAGCGTGCAACGACATCCGCATCCCTAGCCACAACAGCTTCGGTGTGGTGCGAGGAATAACGGTTGATATGCTCAATCGCGCCAGAAACACCATCGACCAGCGCCACCGAAATGATTGCATCGAGATATTCGGTAGACCAGTCTTCTTGCGCGGCAGGCGTCGCGGCTTCATAAAGTGCGACGACTTCACCGCTGCCCCGAATTTCGCAGCCCTTCGAAGCCAGATCTTCAAGAACCGGCACCAGATGCGTTTGAGCCACCGCGCGATCCACAAGCAAGGTTTCGGTCGCACCGCAAATACCGGTGCGGCGCATCTTGGCATTCACAGCAATCGCACGCGCCATGTCGAGTTCAGCGGACTTATCGATATAGAGATGACAGATGCCTTCAAGATGCGCGAAAACCGGCACGCGCGCTTCCGATTGCACCCGCGCAACGAGGCTTTTACCGCCCCGTGGCACGATCACGTCAATCGCGCCATTGAGACCTTTGAGCATTTCGCCAACCGCCGCGCGGTCTGTAACCGGCACAATCTGGATTGCATCGGCAGGCAACTGAGCTGCCTCCAGTCCCGCAACCAGAGCCTTGTGAATGGCAGCCGATGAGTGAACAGAATCTGAACCGCCACGCAGGATCACCGCATTCCCAGCCTTAAGACATAGCGCGCCAGCATCTGCGGTCACGTTGGGGCGGCTTTCATAGATCACGCCAATCACACCTAACGGCGTGCGAACACGCTCGATATGGAGGCCATTCGGACGATCCCACTCGGCAATCACTTCACCGACTGGATCATTCAATTCAGCAATAGCGCGAATGCCGTCAGCAATCGCCTGAATACGACTGTCATCCAGTGTCAGCCGATCAACAAACGAAGCTGCCATCCCGCTTTCCGCAGCATTGGCAAGATCGAGCTTGTTGGCTTCAAGAATAGCGTCTTTGCTTGCAAGGATGCTATCTGCAGCAGCAAGCAGGGCTTTGTTTTTCTGTTGAGGCGAAGCGATGGAAAGGGGAGCCGCTGCCTGTCTGGCTTTACGACCAACTTCTGCCATGATGGCTGCGATGTCAGTTCCGGCATCCACTTTGTTCAACATCCTCTTCCCCTTACGCTTCTTCCGTCTCGGTAGTGGTCACACCTCGTACCACCAGATCATTACGGTGGATCATCGCAGCGCGCGCATCATAACCAAGAATGGCACTAATCTCATCGCTTTTATGCCCAGCAATTTTGCGCGCATCGTCAGCATCGTAAGCAATCAGTCCACGCGCGATTTCGCGGCGCTCTTCATTCAGCACTCCAACCGTATCACCGCGCTCGAACTGACCTTCAATCTCTTTCACACCCGCAGGCAGTAGCGATCTTCCAGACTTCAGCGCCTTAGCCGCACCGGCATCGACCAATAATTTTCCAGCAGGTTCCAGATTGCCGGAAATCCAGGTCTTCCAAGCATTAACCGGCGCACGCGACGGCTCAAACAAGGTTGCGCGTTCTCCACGATCAATGGCTGAAAGTGGCGCCATACGCGTGCCGGAGGTGATAATCATCGCGGTGCCTGCAGCATTGGCAATCTTGCCAGCATCAAGCTTGGTCTTCATGCCACCGCGCGAAAGTTCGGATGCAGCCGCACCCGCCATAGCCTCAATCTGGGGAGTAATCGTTGTAACGAGCGGCAGAAATTGCGCGTTCGGGTCCTTGTGCGGAGGTGCCGTATAAAGCCCGTCAATGTCCGAAAGAAGGATCAGCAGATCAGCACCCATCATAGTGGCTACACGCGCTGCCAGACGGTCATTGTCGCCATAACGAATTTCGGTTGTCGCGACCGTATCGTTTTCATTGATGATCGGAACCGCGCCAAGTTTCAAAAGCGTTTCAATGGTCGCGCGCGCATTGAGGTAGCGGCGGCGCTCCTCGGTGTCTGAAAGTGTCACCAGAATCTGGCCAGACTTGATGCCGTGGCTGCCGAGCACGTCGGCATAAGCCTTGGCGAGCGCGATCTGACCAGCGGCAGCTGCCGCCTGGCTTTCCTCAAGCTTTAACGACTTTTTCGGCAGCCCAAGAACTGTGCGGCCAAGTGCAATGGCCCCTGAAGAAACTACCAGAACTTCCACCCCGGCACGCGCCAGATTGGCAATGTCCTGACCCAATGTCTCAAGCCAGCTCTGCTTGAGACCAGTTGATCGGTCCACCAGCAGAGCGGAACCGATTTTTATGACGATGCGGCGATAGTCTTTGAGTTGTTTCAGCATGCATTCATTTCCTCGCCGCACCGAAAGCGCATACCCAAAAGGGTGAAGTTGTTTTCGGACAAGATGCGCTTAAGATAATAATTATCCTCAGTCTTCGGCTTCAGCCGTACCCGCCTCTGCAGCCCGGCTCTTATCAATAACACTTGCAAGCTGACGCAGCGTATCGTTCAGACCTTCATGACTGACCGCAGAAAGTAGCAACGGATCGCGCCCGCAGGCCTTTTTCAGTGCCTTGATCTTGATCTTGCGTGCATCCGGATCAAGCGTATCAATTTGCGATAGCGCTACAATTTCCGTCTTTTCAGCAAGACCGTGCTCGTAAGCTTCGAGCTCGCCACGAATAACGGTGTAAGCCTTTGCCACATCCTCTTCCTGCGCCGATACCAGATGCAACAGCACACGCGTGCGCTCGACATGGCCAAGGAATCGGTCACCAAGGCCCACACCTTCGCTTGCGCCTTCAATAAGCCCAGGAATATCGGCAATCACAAACTCACGACCATCAACACGCGAAACACCAAGATTAGGATGCAGCGTGGTAAAAGGATAATCGGCAATCTTTGGCTTGGCCGCTGTCACACTTGCGAGGAATGTGGATTTGCCCGCATTCGGCAATCCGACCAGACCGGCATCGGCAATCAGCTTCAGGCGCAGCCAGATCGTGCGCTCGATACCGTCAAGGCCCGGATTGGCGCGGCGCGGCGCACGGTTTGTTGACGTTGTAAAATGCAGATTGCCAAAGCCACCATTACCACCCTTGGCGAGACGATAACGCTGACCGAGTTGAGTAATGTCACAAATCAGCGTTTCATTATCTTCTTCAAAAATCTGCGTACCAACAGGCACTCTAAGCACGACATCGTCGCCCTTGCCACCCGTCATGTTGCGGCCCATGCCATGCATGCCGGTCTTGGCCTTGAAATGCTGCTGGTAGCGATAATCGATCAGCGTATTGAGACCGTCTACCGCCTCGACCCACACATCACCGCCACGACCGCCATCACCGCCGTCAGGACCACCGAATTCAAGAAATTTCTCGCGCCGAAACGAAACAGCGCCTGCACCGCCCGCGCCGGAGCGAATGTAAATCTTGGCCTGATCGAGAAATTTCATTGAACTTACCTCTTGTGACGCATCCGAAACTTGTATCGTAGCGCGTCTTAAACTTGGGACCGCACGCAATCTCGTGCAATCCGATTTGCAATTACAGCAAAACCCTTGTCCTGCAAACAGCTAGTGCTCCGATTCCGACATTTGCATCACTTCGCTGCAGGTAACGAACAAATGTCAAATTCAATCCACTCGACGACACTGGTTTTCAGCCTAAATTCTGTTTCCACGCAGGATCGCTGAAATCGATATGGAGCAGTTCCTGATCCAGATACTGCCCCTGCACGAAAAGCGACTTTGGCTCAACGCCATAGGATTTGAAACCAAGCTCATAATAGATGCGCTTCGCAGGCTCATTGGTCGCCACGACTTTCGCATCCAGTATCACGACGTGCTGCGCCGCCTGTTCGATAATCCGTTCAACAAGCGCCTTACCAAGAGCTAATCCACGTGCTTCCGGCGCAACATAGACACTTACCAGAGTGCCGCGATGCCGCTCCGACTTGCGCTCGTGCCGATAAAGCCCGGCAATGCCCATCAAGTTCTCGCCATCAAAGGCACCGAAAATAACATTGCCATTCACTTGTTCCAGACGACGTGCAAACACGCTGTCGGAATAGGCGTTTTCTTCATCAAAACTCGATCCGAATGCCTGCGGCGCAAGCTGTAGCGCCGAAAGTCGGATTGCCCGAAACCTGTGCAGATCGCCTTTGTCGAGTGCACGTAACGTCAGCCGGTCGCGGCTTAACGCGTGAATATCAATCATTTCATTCCCCGATCATTATCGGCCCTGTAACTGAAGCCACAGGGCCATTTTTTATAATTATGACTGCCAGCTTCTCAGGCCGATCCAAGTCCGACGGTCAAGAACGTAACGTTCGACAGGAACGTTACCAACGGCCAGCGAATCCGACATACCCATTCCGCTGAACTGGAAGCCGCACTTATGGATCACCCGTCTTGAACCGTCATTGCTGACACGGCACGAAACATGCAGCCGTTCTATAGGCGTTGCCCGGAAAGCCAGATCAATCAACACGTGCGCGGCTTCGGTGGCAAAACCATGCCCCCAATAGGGCTCACCGAGCCAATATCCGATCTCCAGCCCTTCGCCGTGTTTATGCGCATGGATGCCACAACAGCCCATAAATATGCCAGTTTCAGCTTGGGTAATTGCGTAAATGCAATTGCCCATCTCGCCTTTTCGCACGCGCTCGACAAAGTCGACTGCATTTTCGCGGGTGTACGGATGAGGCATACGGGCGAGCATAGCGGAGACGCGGGTGTTATCGGCAAGATAGGAAATTGCATCCACGTCTTCAGTGTGCGGCGGGCGGAGCACCAGCCGTTCGGTAACAAGGACGGGGCAATCTAACTGATCTGCTAATCCGGGCGAGAGATCAGCATAGCTGTCCTCCCGCTCACTACAGCTCTCGTAATAATCTTCTTCTAAAACTTCGACGACCATTGTTCTGTCCTCCAGATGAAAAAAAGGGAAGATGGTTGTCCCATCTTCCCTTCGATCTTCTGGCAGGTCGCCATATGTACCGGGTCCATGGGACGCCGGTACTTTATAGAGGTCCGGCTTACTCTGCTGCTTCCGCGATCGGATTGACCGACACGTAGGTGCGGCCGTTGGCTTTCGCGCGGAAAGACACCGAACCTTGGGTAAGCGCAAACAAGGTGTGATCCTTGCCGATGCCTACATTGGCGCCCGGATGCCACTTGGTGCCGCGCTGACGCACGATAATGTTGCCAGCGAGCACAGCTTCGCCACCAAACTTCTTCACGCCAAGGCGCTTCGACTCTGAATCGCGACCGTTACGCGACGAACCACCAGCTTTTTTGTGTGCCATTGGATTTCTCCTTTAATCTCTTCTACTTACTCAGCCGACTCAGCCTTGGCTGCAGCCTTCTTAGGCGCTGCCTTCTTTGGCTTTGCGGCTTCGCCTTCAGCGGCGTCTGCCTTCGGAGCCGCCTTCTTGGCTTCTGCCTTCTTGGAAGGCTTCGCACCATCGGTGAGGATCTCCGAGATACGGATAGTCGTCAGTTCCTGACGATGACCGCGGGTACGCTTGGAGTTCTGACGACGACGCTTCTTGAACGCGATCACCTTGCGAGCGCGGCCCTGTTCAACGACTTCTGCCGTTACCAGAGCGCCTTCAACAACTGGCGCGCCAATGGTCGAACCAACCATCAGAACTTCTGCAAATTCTACAATGTCGCCAGCTTCGCCAGCAACCTTTTCAACCTTGATCAGGTCGTTTGCGGCAACGCGGTACTGCTTGCCACCAGTCTTAATGACTGCGAACATTTGTTTTCCTTTCGGGTCGTTCGGTCCAGCTCTCATACCCAGCAACGCAAGCGCCTTGGGCACGGGCCGTCTTTTTATCAGTCGATTGATTTTGGAAGCTTCTCAGCCTCCTGATCAGAGCCCGGAAAACCGGAAATCTCCAATCAAAACAATAAGCGCGGACTACCCCACACATAAAGTCAGGTGCTTATAGATATGAGGTAGCGGAAAAGTCAAGAATTTTCGTCCCGGAATGCAAATTAGGTCTTGTCTAATTGTGTTTGGCCCGTTATTGAGCCGCTACACACTTAGCATTCGCTTTAGATGCTTACCGACGGCGCGATTTTCATAGATCGTTTTACCGTGGTGCACAATGCGGAGAGGTGGCTGAGTGGTCGAAAGTACCGCACTCGAAATGCGGCGTGGGGGTAACTCCACCGTGGGTTCGAATCCCACCCTCTCCGCCATTTTATCGATTATATCAAACAGTTACGATTAATTCAGCTTGCTCGTGTGGCTATATCTGTGCTGTTCGGCATTTGCTTCTAATCAAGGGCCACGCTCGAGGCACGTTTAAGCTTTAATAAGCGCAGTATCAAACGTGATAGGTTTTTGAGCGCAAAATCATAAATGCCTTAAGAAAGCCTCAGCGAAATTTAGCTGTGTCCGCTTTCCACCAGACTCCAGAGATCTGGCCTGTAACACACAGCCCACGCGGCTTAAAAATCGACAATCGTCGCTCGTGACAAAAATCAAAAGCTTGTCGTAAATCAGCTTTGGGGGCGGCACACTCATGCATTCGCTCCACCTGAGAATAATGTCACCATTTGGATATGATTTGTGAGCTTAGATGCAAGATGTTTCACTTTATTAGTCCGCGTTTAAATTGCAGTCAGAACGCCTTGCTCCACGTCTCCGCTATCCAGCACGAGCTAAAGTGGTATGTTTAAATAGCCTATGTGATAAAGAGATCCTTAGTGTATTTCCGAGCATTGCATTAGTTTTTACATGCAGTAATGTCATTTTAAATTTCAAACAAAACAACTGTGACAGAGAATGCTGATTCAACCGAATATTTTAAAATCTTCCTTTAGATCACAGCCTGTGAAAGTATTTTTATGTGGTCCCGGATACATGTCTGGATCCATAGCTCTTAGAGAAAAAGTTAAAAGCATATTGCTTCATATACCTAATGTAAGTGTTGTTTACGGTGAAGAAATAGAAAAAGATTATCAATTTAAGAAAAGAAAAACAGACTTACAAACTCTCGAAATTTCATTCGCAAAATCTGTTGACTTCACGTTATTATTGCTTGAATCTCCTGGATCAATGGCAGAGATAGGGACATTTACTCAAATACCGTCTATTACCCAAAGATTAATTGTGATGGTTCAAGAACAATTTTATAAAGCCGAAAGTTATATCTCAAGAGGCCCTCTAAGCTTACTGGCAAGAAATCATCCAAGTTCAATTATTTATTATAATTCGAGTAATACAGAAATCGTAAAACAAAGTGTTTTATATAACTTAACATTTTATAAATATGTTCGATTTCATGCTGGATTTAAATATAGATACCTATTAACAAATCCGAATAATGAAGATTATATCCAACTGATAAAGACGCATCGAAACGCCTATAATCAATCTATAACTCTAGCATCTCTGATTAGTCTGGAGTCCCCAACTTTTCCAGATTTGGTGTTACGTTCTGGTTTAAGCCCTAAAGAAGTAAACCAAGCATTAAGCGGCCTTTTTAGTAACAACCATATTAAAAAAATATCTAACGGTGTATATCAATCAATAAACGGCTACTCAGATAATCTTCTAAGTTCGTTCAGCACTTCGGCATTAAGTCAATCACGAGCCAAGTTAATTGCAACCGCTTGACACGAACTTACCTTATTAATAAACATATCATACTTCCTAGCACTTCCTCTTAAATGAGGAGACGCAGCGTAGCGTTGCGGGCACGTGAAGCACGTAGAAACCTGTCTTCTAAGATAATTTCGAAGAAATCTCTCTTCAAAATCATCTTAGAATTCATCGAATTAGGTTAGAAGTAGGAAGTCTATGACTGCGGTGCAAAGCTCCGATCTTGTTAGCTTAGCTAGTTTTTTGGGCTTTGCACCCCAGCACATATACTACCTCGTTGAGAATGCAGATAGTTTATACACTACTATCGAAATTCCAAAAAACAGCGATAAAAACCAAAAAAGAACGATAAGTATTCCTTTCAATGACCTTAAAGGAATACAGAGGACTATCAATAAAAAAATACTTAAAGAATTTCCTGTAAGTTTATATACACATTCTTATGTCTCAGGAAGGTCAATAATTACAGCGACAAACGAGCTATGTGGTGGTAAGTCCGTTTTAAAAATGGATATAAAAGATTTTTTTCCATCAATTACAATTCGTCGTGTTATTGGATTATTTGAAAGCCTTGGCTTTAATAAAAAATGCTCATATATACTGGGAAAATTATGCACTAAAGACGGAATACTTGCTCAGGGCTCGCCAAGCAGCCCCGCAATTTCGAACTTAATACTTTATAAGTTGGATGAAAAGCTTGTAAAATTTTCTAATAGCTGGGAAATAGGCTATGTTAGATACTCTGATGACCTATTTTTTCATCATAACAAGAATTTCAATCATCCAAAATTCTCGAAGATAGTTGAAGAGATAGTTTCTCATTCTGATTTCACCATTAATAAATTAAAAACAGCATATCACCCATGCAATAAACCTAGAATTACACTAGGATTATTAACACATGGTGATAGACCTAAAATCCCAGGTAAGTCGAGAAAAGAACATCGTGCTATGTTCTATAAGGCCTCAACTAATTTACATTGGGCACAAGAAAAAAAAGATACACTAAAAGGTATTATAGAGTGGCACCGAATAGTTAATGGTAAAGATGAAACTTATCTTTCTTACATGAAAATTTATCGAAATATAGATCTAATTAAAATGCACCTTGAATATAGAAGTGAATAGATATCTAACAAATAAACAATCTGATACCAAGATTAATTTAATTGAATGAATAATCAATACTTAGAGGAATTTAATTTTCGGTTGATTATAAATTTTCCTTGGCTCCCCATCCGGGGCGTCCTACGCGTAATCTTCAATATCTCTTGGAGATCACATGGCAACGATCCGAAAACTCAGACGACGCTGGCAAGCACAGGTGCGCAGACGTGGTATGAAACCACGCTGCAAATCTTTCGACAGTAAGACTGAAGCTGAGAAGTGGGCGCGCGAGTTGGAAAGTCAGGTCGACAAGTTTGGCGCTGCACCAGATACACGCATTCTCGAAAGCACAACACTCGGCGCACTGATGAAGCGATACGCCGAAGAAGTATCGCCAGCCAAGCGAGGTGCTACTCAAGAGATACAACGCCTCGGAGTGCTTCAGCGTCATGATCTCGCTTACCGGACGCTGGTCGGGCTGTCACAGCAAGACATCGCATCATTCCGGGATGAACGTCTGAAGACTGTGAAGCCAGCCACCGCCGTTCGTGAGCTTGCTATTCTCAGCCACGTTCTTGATGTCGCCATGCGTGACTGGGGCTACCCCCTCGCCCAAAACGTCGTGAAGATGATCCGGCGACCGACCATTAACAATGCGCGTTCACGCCGCCTCAGCGCGCCAGAGGAACAGTGCTTATTAGCCGCCTGTGACGACGGTAGAGTCGAATGCTTCCGTGCGCTGGTCATTGTTGCCATTGAGACCGGGATGCGCCGTGGTGAGCTTCTGGGACTCAAATGGAGCGACATCTCGCACAATCGTCGGGTAATCTCACTGGCAATGACCAAGAACGGAACCAGCCGTGAGGTTCCACTATCGAAACGAGCTTATGAAACGCTGATGACATTGAAGCAGAGCGACAGCGTAGATCAATCCATTCCGTTCGGTATGACGACCTCAGCATTTGACCAAACGTGGAAGCGCGTGATCAAGCGCTCCGGTATTAAGGACCTAAAGTTTCACGACCTACGCCATGAAGCCGTCAGTCGGTTCTTCGAGCTTGGTTTGAACATTATGGAAGTCAGCACGATCTCCGGTCACAAGGAGCTGTCGATGCTGAAGCGCTACACTCACTTGAATGCTGATAACTTGGTTAGCCGCCTCGGTTAAATCAACCTTTAATTGATTTACAATGTTTACATTCAACCAATACATCACCTGCATATGTAAACATAGCGCTTCAAAAGCGACTGAAAACAGCCCAAAATGACAACCATTACGACTATAACATTGATCAAAATTCGCGTTTTAGGTGCGCTATGTTGACAAATGTTGACAAAAGTTTACGTTTTTTTGCTGATTTCGGCGTTTTTGGAAATTTGTCAACATTGGTATCTGCCTTAACTAACTACCTCGAGGGCCGAAGCCATGTGCAAAACGCTATCTATAGCTGGGTAGATTGATCTACGATTACGCGCTGAACGTCGACGTAAAACCTCGTCTCTTAAAACCCTTACGGTGCAGCGCCGAAAATATATTCGGCGACTTTCTCGAAGAGACCAGAAATCGTCCCAAGACGTTCAATACCGACACCTTTCGAGCGTGTCGCCTCCACACCTCATTGACGACGAGCGGACGATTATCGGAATTGCCGGATAGATCTGGACGATTGCAAGAGACGCGCTGTGAAGATCCTTCCTCTGCACTGGTAAAATGCATCCTCCTCATTGGGTGACCAATCTGCTGACCATCAGTTGATGAGCAGCATGTATGATGCCGGTCATCGAAGTCTTAGAAGAATGCAACTGTGCTTATGGGGATGGCTTCCGTCTTCGGGATGGAAGTTGGGTCGGATCCTCCCATTTCAGAAAATCGCCATAGAGAGTCACTGGCGCGCTTAGACGACTCTATAGCACAATGTGGCAGAAAGCAGCACGGAACGCGCTGGTGACGATCCTCGAGTCAAAAATATCCATACTCTGACAATCGTATGCAGCCCGTTTCGTTTGTCGCTACATAGTAAGTAGCTAATCAGGATTTAGCACCAAACTCACGCCCCTTTAGATTTTTCTGACAAACTGAAGCGTTCCGTTTTGGAGAGCGCTATAAATACAAGTAGCAGCGCTGCAAACCCATCGAAACTCAAAACGGCCAGATCACTCTGTTCGAAGGAATAACCATGTCAAAAATTGACCATCTTGAAATTGCGAAGCGCAACGACACAATTGAATCACTGCGTTTGGTGATGCCAAGCGTATTGGAAGCCGAGCGGGAGGCCGCACACTCAAAGTGGTATGCCTATCGGTTCATGACCCCTCTCGAGGCGACAAAGCATTTCATCGAGCTTTATCGCATCGGGTTCAAACGGTATCTCTATCGTGGGAACGATCGTGATTTAGCAGATCTGGCGAAAGGTTTGAGCACTCGCATTCTCGGCCATCCAAGCAGTTCACTGACGGAAGTATGGAACGCTAGGCAGCGCGCCGATATTCTGGGCTTACCGTATGAAATGTTGATTGAGTTTGGGTTTTGGTTTGCAAGTAATCGTAAATGGAAAAATGCACCCCGCCCTGCTCAGCTTTTTGGATCCAAGAACTCTGAATTTGCTTGGCCTATCAAGCTTGAATATTGGCTGAATGAACGCCTTCCCACTGCTGTTAATCGCTTAGGCGATATTGCTCAGTATCATATCGAACACTACCGTGGATTCCCCATTCAAGATGAGTTTCGTTCCTACCTTTTGGAATCGCTGAACGAGAGTGTTGGCAACTGGGCACTGAAACTCGAGCGCCAGTGTTTAGCGACCCGGCACTTGCCGTTCCGTCTTGCTATGAAAGCTGTTCCAAAAGGAGGACGCAGGAGTGTAGTGAACAAACTTCGTTCAGAGATGTCGAGTTATGTCAGCCATGAAACTATTATTCCGTTGGAGGAGCTGGATCTTGCACCAGCATGCTTTGGCATTCCCGGCGCTCACTCTCCTGCTGCGAAAGATTGCATCGAGTGCCCTTTGCTCAATCGGTGTGCCGCGGCGACAAAATTCGTTGCTGAACATATGGTTCAGAAGCACGGCAGTCTCTCACCGTTGTCTACCACGCGCATTAATAATCGCCGGGAAAAAACAAACGCAAGGGTGGCCAAGCTTCGCGCTAACCGGGAGCTTAAAAAAGTGAGTTCTGAAGAAGCTGCTTAACCGGATGTTCTTGTCTGTAACGCTCAACCTAATAGCTCATATATCTATATATAAGTAAGATATTCGGTTGAGCGTTACAAAAAAGCCGAAAACCCTCCGGTTACAGACAGAATTTCATCGCTATTAGGAAGAAACATCACACCACCTCCGGTGGTGTGAACGATAATACTTACTTTGGAGAAGACCATGAAATATGAAGAATTAGACCTCCGCCGGTTTTTCCGTAACCGGTTTGAATCCTTCGTCGACCACAATGATGCCTCCGGTGCATACGTTAACGACGGTGTGCCTTTGACTTTGCTTGAAGTCTGTAAGCTGCTTGAAAACGACACAGAGCCGTTCCCGCTGAATTATGATAAGGACTTTCGGAAAGTCTGCGGCCATGAGTTTCTTATCTGGCTTCGTCAGCCACGGACGTATGGTGATGTCGCTCGGCTGCTCACATATCGCGTAAATGCCCTGAATAATGGAGTTATGCGCCCTAATGGACTTTGGGTATCAGCATTGCTTCAGGGCAACGAAATCCCGCAATCAAATAAGTTTCTTTCACCCCATCATATCACTGGATCGGTCACCAACTAATGAAGTCAGCCTCATCTTACTTTTAAGCGTCCTCGGATGAATTGAATATTGTTTGGCAAGATCCTCGAGGCTGATGCCATCATCAACGAATGCGCTGGTCGCTTCAGCTACCTGCTCCGGTGACATAGCTGGCTTACGACCTATCCGGCTGCCCCTTGCTCGGGCAGCCGCCATACCAGCACGCGTGCGCTCGCTCACCAACGACCGCTCAAATTCGGCCATAGCTGCAAGAAGATGGAAAAGCAGTCGCCCACCAGACGTGCCGGTATCAATGCTTTCGCTCAATGAGCGGAACTGAACTCCACGCTCCTCGAGCTCCCTGACCAGTTTAATCAAATTGAATAGCGATCTTCCCAATCGATCCAGCCACCAGACGGTCAATGTATCGCCAGTGCGCAGTCGTTTAAGTAACTTCGAAAGCCCAGGTCGGGAAAACTCGGACCCAGATATGCCCTCGTCAGTCAGCACGTCGTGGCAACCGACCGCACGAAGTGCAGATAGCTGCAAATCGAAATTCTGTTCAACTGTGCTTACGCGAGCATATCCAAAGTTTCGCATCGTGCGCCGAGCCTTACTATTCCGGGATCTTGCAGCGAATATACCCGGTAAGGGATTGATTTAAAGGAACCTTTTCATGCAGAACGGGTTTTCTGTTGACCATGGAAAGCCGCCTGAAGGATATCAGTAGCTTACGATGGCGACGAGTTTGCGAGATCTTTCATGTCAGAAAGGTTCCCTTTCATGCAGCGCAAACATCATGATTGTCTCGCATATGAAGCTCGTTTCGTCGGTCATCACAACATTCGCCGCAAGCTTATTAGGCATTAGTGCATCAATGGCTGCTCAGGCTGACGTCCATCTCTTTCTTGACGCGCCGACGGCGAAAACTTCAATAGATGCACTGAGGGGCAGCTTTCAAAGCGAGCTTGTCGATAAAGATCTAACCGAACGGTTTGTAACAGAACGCCCTCGTCTGACACTCTCATGCAACGACAAACAAACTCAGGTTCTTAGTCTTTATATACCCGGCGACCTAAACCCTTGGCCGACTTTCAAAGGCAGCCTGTCAACCGAAGGTGAAGTCAAAACCGTAAATGGATTTTCGCCCTACAAAGGTTATCTCTTAGCGGCATCGCTTGGGTCAGGGCTTGATATCACGATGGGCGTCGGAGACAGGGCCGCAGGCATCGGTCGTGCATGGTATGAAGGTATGCCAATCACTTTGGCCATTCCATCAGGAAGTGATCTGCCTGATATTAACATCAGCCTCTTTGGCGCAGATCTGACAAGGCACTTCACAACTGAGCTTGCATCAGCGATCAAGGTCTGTGAAATTTTCTCCAATCTTTGAGTTCCAGCTTTTAGATTGGCAGACAATATATGTGGCTTGTGGCCTCGCTGTCAGTGCTTACTTACAGGGTGTGCTTAGGTGCAAGTCAGCTTTACGGCGCTGTTTACATTGCACCCTGACGCGTCGTTCATTGACAATGACACAGACCTAAACACTGTATATTGATCAGTATTAGTTTCCATACACCAAGTGCTACACAAGAATTTCGCGGACGATCTCATTCATCTCTCGCCCCTCATGCGTTGAGTTAAGTAGCACTCTGACATGGCGCCGAGTTGCTGCAAAATGCAGCCCAAAATTAATTTCAAAGTCAGCAGCAATTGTCTCTGCTACTGCGCCCAGTTGGGACAATCGAATATGATCAATGTTGTTGGGATCGAATAAGGGAATCGATACTTCCCAGACATGCTTCGCAATATCGCGCTCATCTTTCCCATAAGTCATGAATGGTCGCACGAGTTGCGTTGTAACTGGCGCGTTTAATATGGCGCAAAGAAAATCAGCTTCGTCATGCGAATGCACCGCAGCCCAATATAGCCCACTTCCCAAAACCGCCCTTGAGTTTGAAATCTTAGCAGCCACTATATGCATTCCCGAACGATTGTATACGACTCGTAGAGGAGGGCTCGGAAGCTGTTTGGAGAGCTTTGACTGATAATCGATCTGTCCAAACAAGGAGAGGTTATGATTCGTGCGGTTACTTTCCCACAGATCTTGCGCTTTTGACCACCATTGCTGAAGACCTGGATGGAGATCTATCTTGTGCTGGTCGAGAATACCAGTAATGCCGCCGGGAATGACTACCGAGAAAGGCTCGCCGATGCGGAAAGGATAAAGATTATCGCCCGTAAAGAATGGACGCACAAATTCAGTCTCAACTACACCGGTTAGGCTAGGTAAGTTCTTCCAAGGTTTTTTTTCTTGCACACTTCGCGACGATTTCACTGCAACCTTTCCTGCCGGAATACCCAAAGCGGAAGCATCTACTTTTTCAACCATAAAAGCTAAACGAGGTAGCAAATTTGCTCCCTGCGTAAAAAGATCAGCATAAGGCGACTTTGAAAGTTGTCCAATAGTCTGAACTTTACCGTTAGTTCTTTGAAAACGGGATTGAGCGTCATCCCATGACATGTTTGGACTAGGTAATCGCCCAGTCCAGATTTCCGCATCGTCAGGCATCTTCTTGCCCGCCCACGTGCTTTCGGATTCTGTGGTAACTCGTGCGTGATCTTCTCTTATCCCGAACACGACGCATGCTGCGCGCGGGAAAAAATGTGGGCGAACCTTGCGGAGGTCCCAGGATGGTTCGAAAGCGATGGCAACATCACCTACTTTGCCTCCATAATAACCAGTCCGAAAGCCAGCATAATGCTCTCTATCGACAGCTGCATTAGGAAGAATCAATCCAAATTTTCCTCCTTTTCTCAGGTATAACTCACATGCTCTGACTGCAAAAAGTCCTGACAAGTCTTGATGCGTAGAAAGCTCACCGCCCGCCCACAATCCTCGACTCTCACTCATTTTCTTGAATGTTATCTGCATATCAGCGGTCATTTTTCGATAAGCCAGCCATGGTGGATTACCGACAAGAACATCGACGCGGTTTTTTAATCGCGAGAGCCATAATGGGCGAGCGAGATTTCGAACATAATAGCCCCAGATATGATCCCGGCCTTCATCGTGAAGGCGGCACATCGTTCCAAAAGTGTTTTCAACAGTTGCATGATATTTCGACGGAATTGATAAACGTTGTAGCACTGCTCGCAAAGACGGGATTGCGGAGCCCTGCTTTCTATTTGAAGCGCGATTAGCCATTTCATTGATCAAATCGTCAAAACGAGATGCATCGTCAAGTAGCGCGTCAGGAAACGTCAGTTCATTCCCAAAAAGGTCGCGTTTGTCATCCACACGGATAATTAAATTTCCTGCTGACCATAAATCAATATTTTGTTCTTGCCATTGTAAAGAGTCTCCAAGATAAACAGGTATATGGATGGATCGACGATCGGGGTGGACAAGACGTTCACGACCAATTGCCAATAAATATGTAACACGAGCCAGAGTTACCGCTACCGGATGCAAATCCATACCGATGACGTTTTGCGTCACTCCTTCGATTATTTCTCCAACATTTTTTCCAAGGCTTTCAGCAGCAGAAATGTATTGCTTAATTGCGTGAAAAAGAAATGTGCCGGACCCACAAGCAGCATCGAGAACCCGCTCATTTAGTGGATCAGTTATAGTTTTTTGAACTATAATATCCGCGAGCCAGTCTGGAGTGTAGTATTCACCCAGCCGTTGACGAGTTTCGGTGCCAATGACACTTTCGTATAAAATTTTAAGAACGTCCTGCTCTACGGCACTCCAGTCAAAGCGCGATAAGCGCTTAGCAAGTGTCTTTACAAAAACCTCGCCATCCTCAACTTCGACTACCCAGTCGAAAAAGTCGGGTTCAACGACTCCATGAATTCCACTCTCATCAAACTTCTCACCTGCTAGTAAGGCCGCAGGATTGAGAGATTGAATGGATAAGCCAAGAACGGCATGAGCAATGATTTCAGCGGTATTTACTAACAGCGTATGTTCGATAAAGAGAGCATCAGTATCTTCGAACTGAGTGCCAAGGGCGGAAGTGAGCAAACGTGACCACAGGGTCCGCTTCATTTTCACAGTCGGATTATCTTTGTTTCG
Organism: Brucella sp. HL-2; assembly: GCF_025846885.2. Taxonomy (NCBI): domain Bacteria; kingdom Pseudomonadati; phylum Pseudomonadota; class Alphaproteobacteria; order Hyphomicrobiales; family Brucellaceae; genus Brucella; species Brucella sp. HL-2. The sequence continues at coordinate 36,537 of NZ_JAOYTK010000032.1, forward strand.
TAAATAGAGAGCAGCAAGACTGGCTCGATCAAGTGCATACGAACTACTTCCAGCACCCAGCCTTGCCTCGATATTTTCTGCAGAAGGGGCTATGTCACTAGCTGTTGCGAGAACACCCTCCAGCCAGACAACCAGACGCTCAAAATCAGTAGCGTTTGCATCTACCGAAATTGATGAAACCTCGCGCAGCTGTGAATCCACTAGATCGTAGCAGATCCAATCGGTGCCGTCTGTTAGCACACCTACATAGCGCATACCGGACTGCATCATACGAAGCTGAACGTATCCCGTAAGCTGCTCTATCGCATCTGCTTTAATCTTACCTTTCCGCAAGTCGCGTTTAACTTCGATAACAGTTGAGCCGACCTCGACATCAATCCTCCGGCGATCACCCAGTTGAGATTCCAGCGACACAATTGATACATCGCTCTCATCTAGATCGAAAGGCGCAGACAAAATGAACTGGCGCACATCTGCTTGGATCTCCGATTCCGTGCGCTTATCATTTCGCTGTGCTAGTCTAAAAAACAGGTCTAACAATTGCTACATCTCGCTCCGGTGATGTCGAATCACCCGTTGACATTATTCGATTGGTTTATGCTACAGGGGATGCAGAGAAAAACTCAAACTCAAGCTTATTCCCATCGTATGAGGTAAAATGGATGAGTGCCACGCCATCGGAGGGAAGAGTTGTCAGGATTTTTATTACTGGGCAAGATCCTCGTAGTCTCAGAACGGTTGAGTTGGACAACTGGACGGGTATTGCCATCACGGGACAACCCGAGTTCTTTAAGAAAGCGCTAGAAGACGAGGTTCTCAGTCGATCTTGCGTTTATCTGCTTATCCGATCAAGCGCCGATGATGACTTGCCTGAGATTTATTGCGGTGAAAGTGACGACTTCTCTCAGCGTTATACGAGTAGCAAATTTCCAATTGATTTCGATACCTTCCTAATTTTTACCAGCAAGGATGACAATCTAACACGAGCCCACGTTAAGTGGCTCGAACGTGAACTCTGGTCTATCCTTAAAGGTAACAGCGGCAAGGTATTGGTTGCGAATATCAATAAACCCACAGGTTCTAACTTGCCTCGCGGAGATGTCGCAACGATGCGGACATACCTCAGCAACATGATCTATGTGCTAGAGGCATTGGGGTATGATTTGTTTTCCGTTCAGGAGCGCACGCTGGCTTCTCCATCTTCAGCAAAGTCTCTTGAAAATCCTGCTGATGATCACGATCTTTCGCTCAATCTATATTCCACCTTACCACGCCGCTTTGAGGACCGCGCATTCTTGCGATACGTAAACGGAGCCTATACGTTGATATCCGGTTCTAAGATCAATTCCAGAATAACGGATAGCCTTCCGGCGAATGTCAGAAAACTTCGGCAGCAGTTGATCGATGATGGTGAACTTGTGGTGCGGGATGAATATCTCGAACTAATGCGAGACATACCATTCTCGAAACCTTCTCCAGCTTCTGCGCTTGTCAAAGGCAGGAGCTCGACCGGTTACATGGATTGGATCAGAGAGACAGATAACATGCCTCTTGGCGCTATCCTCGGCATTGCGGCATCAGGTCAATCACTCGACGATCCGGCACAGTGAGGGCACATGGTGCTCATCCCTTCTTCTGGGGTTCATAGCACGAACCAACAACTATCATCAGCCCGGGTCATACAAGGGGTTTGAGGTGGCAGATTGATCGACCCGCACTCGAAATGCGGCGTGGGGGTAACTCCACCGTGGGTTCGAATCCCACCCTCTCCGCCATATCACTTCAAGGTCGCGTGTTTTCCTGACAGGTATTTTCGGGCTTGCAGACCAGTCCGGCCTGCGCCAGCAGATCAGCCACGCCGTCCCGCGCGCCCAGCCCCTCGGCATCGCACAGATATTCCATGTGATCACTCAAGTATCCGGCCATCGGCGCACGCCAGTCCGGTGAGGTTTCGATCATCTGTTCAGACGTATAAAGCAGATACTCGACATATGCCCCATAGGCGGTGAGCTCGGTCGTGCCTCTCAGCGAGCAATAATCGGCCTGCGCCAGTTCGGGTTTTTGCACCGTCAGATTCAGGAACTCGCGATATATTTCGCGCGCTGTCTGATCACGCTGTATCAGATCAGTCTGGCCAATCTGATACGGAATAATGACCAATGCGGAAAGCGCAGCAAAGGCCGTAGCTATTCCGCCCAACGCGGCCAAGGGCTCAGTATTGCGTCGCAGCCAGTTCCACATGATCAGACCTTGGATTGCTCATGGGTAGCACAGTGGATGCCACCACCAACCTCGCCCAAGGGATCGACATTTAATGTAACAATCTCGCGGTCGGGATACAATTTTCCAAGAATGGCCACCGCACGTTCATCGGCTTCCCGATCCCCGAACTCGGCAGCTATCACCGCGCCGTTACAAACATAGTAATTGACATAGGAAGACACGAAATCGCTGTTGCTCGAACGTATGTCATAAGGTTCCGGCAAAATGACCATATCCAGCTTGCGCCCCTCGGCATCGGTTGCTGCAGCCAGTATGTCATGCGTTTCAAAGGCGGCAGCCGACCAAGGGTCGTCGGGATCGATCTTATCTCCCATCTGGATCAGCAACTGTCCGGGCTTAACAAAACGGGCAAGCGCGTCGATATGATAATCGGTGATATCAGCACCAATAATTCCGGGTGCCCAGAGCATCTTTCTCGCTCCCATCGTGTCCAGCAACATCTGCTCAATTTCAGCTTTGCTGCCCCGGTTGCGGTTGGCATTGATGAAGCTGCTTTCGTGGGCTATCAGCGTGCCGTGTCCATCTGTTTCAACACCTCCCGCTTCCCCCACCAAACCTGCGTCGAAAACCTGCAACCCCAACCGTTCGGCTACCCGCGCAGCAATCTGGCCATCTGCGCCGTGGGTCTGCTTGTTACCCCAGCCGTTGAAGTTGAACTGTGTGACAGCCAGACCTCCCTTGCCATTGACAACAAAGGACGGGCCGGAATCGCGACACCACAAATCGTCGGTCGGAATGTCCCATAATTCAACTTTGCCGGAAACCAGTTTGCGGACTGCACGATGGTGCTGTGCCGCCGCTAGCATTACCACTGGTTCAAAATCCGCGATTGTGTTGGCGATTTTCGCTATCGTTATCTGAATATCATAAAGAAAATCGGGATCGTCATGCACAGCGGGATTCACCGGCCATTGCATGAAGGTGCGCTCATGTGGTTCTGTTTCTTCAGGATACCAAAACCCAGCAGCACCAGCCGACGAACCAGCAGCCTTACCCAATCGTGACTGCATCGACATACCAACTGCAGCTGCAGTGGCGCCCAGCCAGATTTGGCGGCGTGTAATCATCATATCACCATGAAAACTAAAATATGTATTTAAGAATTCTTGAATATAAATTAGGGCCGCACGTAAACACTGTCAACAGACGCAAATCCAGAGGATGCTGGCACGTCCGCAGATGCGGAATACCCTTGAAATGCGACGTGAGGGAAACTCCACCGCAAGTTTTAATCCCGCCACCTTTCTATTGAAGCCAATATTCCAAAGACAACGCATTCTATTCGCCCGATTTAAGCTGCACCGCTAACTGACAATTTCCAATACGGGCCAAGCTTGCGGCATCTCCATCTAGATTAACCTGACGAAGTGATCCGCAACTGTTTGTGTATGATACATACCCCCTGCCATCCGGCTCGTCGTGCAGTTGCCGATAGCGGAGTGCGCGGCTTGAACATCTCTGGTGACTGTAAATCTGCGGCTAGATAGAATATCGAATATTCCTTAGTGGGACTGACGAGAACCAAAAATAAGGGAAAATAAACAGAAGACAGCATCCTGTCGTTCTGAGGTCCCCATGCGGCACACCCGATATGCGAGATTCCGTTACCGAAACCTCAAATATTCTTCTGGGCAAATCGATCAAATGCTTTGAGGAATTCGCCTAAGAACTTTGCCGTATCAGGCATAAGCTTGCCGCTTTCATCAACGAGTTTATCAACATGCGCGAGATAAGCCTCGGGCTGTTGCAAGGTCGGCATATCGAGGAATACCAGCGATTGCCGCAGATGATGATTGGCGCCAAAGGCAGAAATATTTCCCGGCGAACCGCTGATAATCGCTGCAGGCTTTCCGCTCCAGACACTCTGACCGTAAGGACGCGACCCCACATCGATTGCGTTCTTCAAAGCACCCGGAACAGATCGATTATATTCTGGTGTCACGAAAAGAACGGCATTTGTCTTACTCACTTCTGATCGAAACCGCATCCATTCTGCGGGTGGCGTATTCTCATCTAGATCAGGATTATAAAGCGGCAAATCGCCGATCTCAATGCTCCTTAGAGTCATGTCCTTCGGCACAACGGAACTCAACCCCAAAGCCACTCGGCGATTAAACGAATCTTTTCTCAGGCTTCCAACCAGAACAGCTACATTCAACTGTGACATTCGCTTTCTCCCTTGTTGCAGCAATACGAGCCGTTTCAAAACACACTCGCCTTATAAGCTAAGACAGCACACAACAATTGACAGCAGAAACTCAACTCTGATCAAAATTCAATTCGGGATGGGCCGCTTTTCATGCCCGGCTGATAACAACGAAATGTCGTCTTTCCCGCAGCCTTAGCAGAATAAAGCGCCGTATCCGCATTGATAAAGACACTGGATGCAGAATCTCCTGATATCTCTGCTATGCCGATTGATGCTCCGAGCTTTAACATTTTATTGCCAAACTTTATCGGTTCACAGAGACGTTCAATTATGATTTGTGCAAGCTTTTCAGCCTCTTCTTTATCATAAGAGCTCGGCGCGATAACTGCGAACTCATCTCCACCTATTCTGAAAATACTGTTGCCTGTGTGATTTATTGCACTAAGGCGCTCACCCATCGTCTTGATACACGCATCACCAGCGAGGTGACCATAATCGTCATTTATACTTTTGAACCCATCCAGATCGATAAGCAAAAGAAATCCAGATTTGCTGTCGATGGCCGCATATTCCAACGCTGAAGTCAGTTTTAAATGGAACTGGCTTTTATTGGCCAGTCCCGTCATTTGATCATATTCGGCGAGATATATGATGCGGTCAAACAAAGCTTTCTGATCTGTGATATCTTGCTTCATACCAAAAATTCGAACCGGCACGTTATCCTGACATTCGATAGAAGCCGTGATCCGTATCCAGCGCTTGTTACCACGGAATGTTGTTATTTCGGCTTCCAGTGTGAAACCGCTGCATTCTGCTATGGCACCCGACCTGCGCTTTTGTAGCTCCTGCCGGGAACTCTCGGTATAGCAATCCAGTGTCTGAGATCGGTTAAGCGGCGCGCCCCGTGGAAGCTCAAATATATCATAGACATAGTCTGACCACGTCAACGCCTCGTCGGGTAATGTACACTCCCAGATACCGATTTGAGCGACAATAGAAGATTGCCCATATATTTTTTTGAAGTGTGAAAGCGTTTGCGCCTGCTCATTGATGAGCTTTTCTTTGTTTTCTAAGTCGAGCCGCAGCCGCTCCAACTCGTCTTTCAACTGGCTCAGCGCAGCGTCATCCTTGATGGACATTAATATTCTCTACTGTTGCAGCAACAATGACAGTCATACCATCATATCCGAAAGGATCCGTTTATTAAGGTACTGCTTATGAAGATAAACTATATATGAGTCATGCTCAACGACGCGGCAAATTCGTTATCGACACTAACTCTCAGCATAGCTCACTCATGGCCAAACCGCGCCAGTTCAGCATACTCAATTACGCGGTCTTCGCGCTTCTCGTAGAGAGCCAAACCATGCTAGATGACCGACATGAGTGTGTTGTCTGATATTTCTCCCGTTTATAATCCGCCGCTAGAGCCGTATGTTTCGATCATCCATCGCGATGCGGATATTCTGGTTCTGGATAAGCCAAGCGGACTGTTATCCGTGCCCGGACGTCATCCGGCACTTTCTGACAGCCTGGCCACACGCGTCCAAAAGCAGTTTCCAAAAGCTTTGATGATCAATCGTCTGGACAAGGACACGTCCGGTCTCGTGCTCATGTCGCTCAATCGCAAAGCCCACGCCGCTATTGCTGCGCAGTTTGAAGCGCGTACAACAGAGAAGCGCTACATTGCCAAGGTTTGGGGTCGGGTGGAACAAGACGGGGGACTGATCGATCTGCCATTGGCAATTGATCCGGACAATAAACCGCGTCATCGTGTCGATTTTGATAACGGCAAGCCAGCCCAGACACGCTGGCAGGTGCTGGAGCGTCATGAAAACAGCACGAGGATGCAGTTGTTTCCGCTGACTGGTCGTACTCATCAGTTGCGCGTTCACATGAAAGCGCTGGGGCATGTTATTCTTGGCGATGAGTTTTATGCCGAAGGTGAGGCACTTGGCGCAGCAGACCGCTTGCTTCTTCACGCAGAAGAAGTCGCTTTCCATCACCCGGATGGTCGGCATGTGCAATTCACGGCCCCTTGCCCTTTCTAACAATGGCTATGTTTCGGAAATACCCATGTCGCAGAAAATAGACACATCGGAACTGGTTGTTGATTTTGTCGGCGGTGCCGTCGGGCATCGCTTTCGTTCTGGCGAGGGGCGCGGACAGGCTCTGGCAAAGGCGGCGGGTCTTGTAAGTGGCATCACGCCAGACATCGTGGATGCAACAGCCGGTCTTGGCCGCGACGCTTTTCTGCTCGCCGCACTGGGGGCGAAAGTAACGCTGATAGAGCGATCAGAGAAAATGCACAGTCTGCTGGCTGAAGGGCTGGCGCGCGCTGCAGCTGAAGGCGGTCAGTATGCGGAAACCGTGGCGCGCATGACGCTATTACATGGCGATTCCTGCCTGCTGATACCGGAATTGAAGCCAATGGTCGTTCTGGTTGATCCCATGCACCCACCGCGAGGGAATTCAGCACTGGTCAAAAAGGAAATGCGCCAAATCCGCGAGATCGTCGGCACCGACGCAGACTCTGAGAAGCTGATGCAGGTCGCGCTGGAGCATGCGCAAAATCGCGTCGTGCTCAAATGGCCCTTGCGTGCAGAGCCGATGGCAGGGCTACGCAAGCCCTCCCATCAGATTCTCGGTAAAAGCACCCGCTACGATGTCTTCGTGAAAGCAAAGATCGTGGCTGATTAGATCAGTGCCCTCAACTTGTTGAGATGCACGCATTAGAGCATTTCCAGTTTTCATTGAACCGCTGGAACTGCTCTATCAATCTGTTTTGCGCGCATCTTGTTCTGCAAAACCGCTTCGCACTTTTCGAGATGCGCATTACGCTCTAATTCGAGCACTTCACATCATAAGACAGGACCGATGGCGTATCACCTACCGTTGTGACAGACAGGCTGTGGTCGGCATTCCTATAGGAGAAGCCGCAATAGCCGAAGCCGGTTCCTGAGCAGCCATCAACCTCGCTGATACCCATCTCTCGCAAACCCTTCGATATGATGTCCAGCTCATCCTTGCTTTCTTCTGGCTGCCAGCCATGTTCATTGAGCATGATACGCGCCAGACTAATCGGCAGTCGATAAATATTAGGTACCGTCACCTGGCCGGAACAGAATTTCTCTTCGCCCGGTAATGCGGTGATAATGATACCTTTGCCACCAACCAGCTTCACATCAGCAACCGGCTGCTGTACCCAGTCGCCGTCCCAAATGCGCAGGCCGTCGCCATTCTGTTCAACACGACCCAGACTGAGCGCGGCATTTTTGGCCGCATATGCAAGTGCAACAAGTTTGCCGTCTTCATAAAAGGCAAGATTGCCTTCCTTCAACAGGCACGATCCGCTCGTTCCTTGTTCCATGTCGGCCACGAAGCTGACAGCCTGCAGAGAACCAAGTTTCGCTTCACCGGTTACGGTCCAGCCCTGCTGTTCAACCGCGCGCGCCTCGACACTTGGAGTTTTGCTGGCTGGGGTATCACAGGATTCCGCTTCGTGACTCTTTTTCGGAACTTTCGGCAGTTCTGCTAAGCGCACAATATCAACACCACTGACCTGCGAAACGGGGATGAACTTATCGGGTTGAGTTGATGGGGTAGTGTGTGCTTGACCATTCGCAGAGGTTGCAAACGCCAATGTCATGCCGGCCACGAGAAGACGAGAGATCATACCATCCATTCCAAAATCGATATTCTTGCAGACGAAGCAGAGCATTGACTAAAGAGGCCCGGCCTGATTCCGGCACAAGATAGCAGCCAAACGTTCATTTTAAAGCCAAAACATTGGTTTTGTTGTTTCTTGACTGCAATTCAACTCAATCGTTCAAGATAGCGATTTGAATTGTTTGAAACTTGGAAGCATTATCGATGCTTGTGAAGCTGCAACACAGGCGAACCAGATTGAGGCCGGATGAAAAACACCATTGATCTGACGACAGCGCCTATCAATCAAGCATTGTTGCTCTTTGCTCTGCCCACACTCGGATCTTCGATCCTGCAATCAGCAAACGGCTCCATTGACACAATCTGGATCGGACAGCTGCTCGGGACAGATGCGCTTGCCGCGACCACCAACGGCAATCTGGTGATGTTTTTGCTAACAGCCTTTGTCTTTGGCTTTGGGATGGCATCAACTATTCTCATTGGTCAGTCTTTCGGACGCCGCGATATAGAAACAGCGCGCGCCATCACAGGCACAACGCTGGGCGCATTCATTCCGGTCAGCATCATAGTCTCAATCGTTGGCTGGTTTCTTGCGCCTTCTGTGTTGGGGCTTCTCGGAACGCCCGAAACCATCGAGCCATTGGCGCGCGCCTTCCTGCAGGTAACCTTCGTCGCGATGCCTGCCATTCTCATGCAGACCATTCTGATGATGGCGCTGCGCGGCAGTGGCGATTCCATGACTCCGCTCATGTTCATGGGTCTCGCCGTCATCCTCGACATAGCACTTAACCCGCTGCTTATTCTTGGGATCGGTCCTATTCCCGCGCTCGGCATATCAGGCTCAGCACTCGCCACAGCCGTAGCCAATTATATCAGCCTCGCTGCCATGCTCATCTATGTCTATCGCCGAGATTTGCCTTTGCGTCTCAAGGGACAGGAACTTTGGCTTCTGGTGCCAGACCTCAAGGTCTTGAAGCTGATTTTCAGCAAAGGACTTCCGATGGGTATCCAGATGATCGTGGTATCAAGCGCCATGCTGACAATGATGCGATTGGTCAATCAGGAAGGCGTCAACACGACCGCAGCCTTCGGCGCAACACAACAATTATGGACCTATGTTCAGATGCCAGCCATGGCGCTTGGCGCAGCGGTAAGCGCCATGGCAGCGCAAAATATCGGCGCAGGCAAGTGGGACCGCGTCAGCAGCATCACTCGCATCGGAGTTTTCTATGCAATCCTGATGACCGGTATTCTCGTTGTTGTTCTACTCGCCGCGGACAGGCAAGCCATGCAGATATTCCTGGGTGCTGACAGCCCTGCCATTCCGATAGGTCAGCACATCGGCAAGATCGCAACATGGGGCTTTATCGCCTTTGGCGTTTCCATGGTCCTGTTTGGTACCGTCCGAGCCAATGGCCAGGTTATGTGGCCGCTTATCATTCTGTTTGTTTCGATGTATCCGGTGCGACTTGGTGTTGCCGTCGGCATGAGAGACTGGCTCGGACCGGATGCCCTGTGGCTCAGCTTCCCTGTTGCCATGCTTTCGACGATGCTTATGGCTGGCGCGCTTTATCTTCATGGGGGATGGCGTAAGAACGAGTCAATGCATGTCGATAAATTCGAACTGGAAGGCACGGCTGCAGCCACAGCTCAGACAGCTGAAGCTGCCCCTTCATCGAACGCCCTGACACCGAACCCGTCGCACGTTCCTGAGAATAGTTAGAGCTGCCGCACCGTCGTTGTCATTGAGTGTGTGCAAGCAAAGCTCAATTCATCGCTTCGGAATCAAAAAGCCCGGCGACAGTTTGTCACCGGGCTTTGAGTGCTTAGAGCGCGTTTCGATCTGATTGGATCAGATCGGCACTCTAATTATCTGTTTTAACGCGCATCTTTGTCCGAAAACCGTTTCACACTTTTCGGGATGCGCTCTAGGGTCCAGACTCAATTGAGCCACCATGTGACGATGGCAGCGATATAGCATGTGGCTGTAAAGTTCAGCATGAGCTTGTCATATCGTGTCGCGACCCTCCTCCAGTCCTTGA
>NZ_JAOYTK010000033.1:0-45276 GCF_025846885.2 Brucella sp. HL-2
TTGCCGATCATCAAGCCAGAATTCTCCTGCCATGCTCCAAAACTCCCGTTATCAGGAGAGTGAATCATGAAGAAGTAATTTGATCAAATGTTTAATTGGGTTTGGAGCCTAGAGCGTGTCGCGCTTAATCGCACCCATAGTGCTCGCTCTAGATTCTTTTAGCTGTCGCATGTTCGCGGGCGCTCAAATGAATCCATTTGAGCGCCCGCGAACATGCTTTAGAACTCCATGCGCCCTCTTTGGCGCACAAAGCACGATGTGTAGGATTTCTACTCAGCCATTGCCTCTTCGTATTCAGAAGACATTTCCAGCCATTTGTCTTCCGCATTTGCGAGAGCTGATTTTGCATCGCTCATCTCTTTGTTGATCCGGATCGCTTTCTGCGGTTCCTTTTCATAAAGAGCGGGATCTTCCAGTTGTGAAGTGAAGCCCTGAATCTGTTTCTGCAGTTTCTGCATCAAGCTCTCGGTTTCCTTGATCTTTTTGAGCAAGGGGGCCAATGTTTCGCGCTTCTGGGCTGCGAGCTTACGCTGCTCCGCCTTGTTGACTTTTGGACCTTCGTCACGCTCAGAAAGCTGTTCGCCCTTCGCATCGGCCAGAACAATCTGACGATACTCGTCAAGGTCGCCATCGAATGCTTTTACACCACCTTCGCGCACAAGCCACAGGCGGTCCATGGTTGCTTCGATCAGGTGGCGGTCGTGGGCGATGAGGATCACCGCGCCATTAAACGCATTGAGCGCATGCACAAGCTCTTCACGGCTATCGATGTCCAGGTGGTTGGTCGGCTCGTCGAGGATCAGCAGGTTTGGACCATGAAAAGTCGCAAGGCCCATCAAAAGACGTGCCTTTTCGCCACCGGATAGGTCTCTGGCAGGTGTGAGCATTTTCTCGGTTGAAAGCCCCATCTGAGCCACGCGCGCACGTACTTTGGCTTCCAACTCGCCCGGCATGAGTTTGCGCACATGCTCAATCGCATTATCTTCAGGGATCAAATCGTCCATCTGATGCTGTGCGAAGAACGCGACCTTTAGATTGGGAGAAAGGGTCAAATTCCCTTTTTCTGGCTGTAAACGTCCGGCAATCAGTTTGGCAAGAGTCGACTTACCGTTGCCATTGGAGCCGAGCAGCGCAATGCGATCGTCATTGTCGATGCGTAACGTGACATTGCGCAGCACTGGTTTCCCCGGCACATAACCGACATCTGCATTATCAAGTGCGATGACTGGCGATGCTGTCTTTTTGTCCGCGTCGGGAAAGCGGAACGGCTGCACATTGCTTTCAACGTAAAGCTCAATGGGTTTCAACTTCTCCAAAGCCTTCATGCGCGATTGCGCCTGACGGGCCTTGGTGGCCTTAGCCCGGAATCGCTCCACGAAGGATTCCATATGCTTGCGATGCGCTTCCTGCTTGGCATGCGCCTTCTGCTGAAGTTCAAGCATCTCATGGCGTTGCCGCTCAAACTGATCATAGTTGCCGCGCCAGAAGCTGATCTTCTTCTGGTCAAGATGCATGATCGATGATGTGGCCGAGTTCAGCAGGTCACGATCATGGCTGATGATGATGACAGTGTGCGGATAACGCTTCACATAATCGACAAGCCACAGAACACCTTCCAGATCGAGATAATTGGTAGGCTCATCGAGCAACAGCAAATCAGGTTCAGCAAACAGCACTGCGGCCAAAGCCACACGCATCCGCCAGCCGCCGGAGAAGGCCGACGCGGGCCTGCGCTGTGCCTCAGCATTGAAACCGAGACCTGACAGGATTGCACCTGCTCGTGCTTCTGCGGAATGCGCGTTAATATCGGCAAGGCGTGTATGAATTTCGGCAATGCGATGCGGATCAGTTGCCGTCTCAGCTTCTTCAAGAAGAGCTGCGCGTTCCTTGTCCGCTTTCATGACGATTTCGATCAGCGCGTCTTCGGTGCCGGGGGCTTCCTGGGCCACCTGGCCAATGCGCGTGTTTCTCGGCAGCGAAATGCTGCCGGTTTCAGACGCAAGGTCGCCGGTGATAACGCGGAACAGGGTGGATTTTCCGGTTCCGTTACGCCCGACAAAACCTGTCTTCGATCCCGCTGGCAGTGTTACACTGGCGTGGTCGATCAAAAGGCGCCCGGCGATACGTACGGAGATGTCGTCAAGAATAAGCATGGTGGAAAGGCTTTTGCACGGCTTCGGAAATTTCCGCAAGTATCGACTATCAACTATCAGGCGAAGCGGCGGCCTGCTTCGGTGCGCTGAAACTGAATGAGATCCAAGGAAGGTGCATCAGCGCTGAGCCGCGTCAATGCCGCGTGGATTTGTCCGCGATGGTGTGTCTGGTGGTTGAAGAGATGGGAAAGGGCTGGTGCAACCCGTTGGCTGATCGTACGAACATTGGTTGCCGTCATATAGGTAAAACGACCGGCGAGCTGTTCCGCATTCATACCTTCAACATACTTGCAGATGCGCTCATCTTCTGCGCGTCGCATGTCGCGGAGCGTGATGAAATCGTCAGTAATAATAGCATCGAGCAGGTTTGGGTGATCGCCTTCACCGGTAAAGCGTTTCATCCAGATGCGATCCGTGACCAGCAAATGATTGAAGGTGCGGTGCACTGACCCGAAGAATAGTCCCAGATCCAGCCGGTATTCAGCATCGCTTAAATCAGCGGCTGCTGAATAGAGCAATTCATTCGCCCATCGATTGTAATAGGCGAACATTTGAAAGTGCTGTTCCATGACTGCCCCGCATCTGAATCGAATTTACACATCTATGCAGTCAATTTCCTGCCGTCTCAAGCTGATAAGAGAGTTGGTGAAGGGGCTCCCCCTTGGCAATCGGGGCTATCAACGCTATAGAGCCTCACTTTTCTAATTTTCCATCATACAAGGTGTCATAATGGCAATCGAACGTACCTTCTCCATGATCAAGCCTGATGCGACCCGCCGCAACCTGACCGGTGCTATCACCTCCAAGCTCGAAGAAGCTGGTCTGCGTGTTGTTGCTTCTAAGCGCGTTTGGATGAGCACTCGTGAAGCTGAAGGCTTCTACGCTGTTCATAAAGAACGTCCTTTCTTTGGTGAGCTGGTTGAATCCATGTCGTCTGGCCCAACAATCGTTCAGGTTCTCGAAGGCGAAAACGCCATCTTGAAGAATCGCGAAGTCATGGGTGCAACCAACCCAGCAAACGCAGACACAGGCACCATCCGTAAGGAATTTGCTCTGTCGATCGGCGAAAACTCGGTTCACGGTTCGGACGCTCCTGAAACTGCAGCTGAAGAAATCGCTTACTGGTTCTCCGGCACCGAAATCGTCGGCTAATTGCTGATAGGATAAATAAAAAAGCCCGGTTGAGAGACCGGGCTTTTTTGTTCGTCTTATTAAATTTGAAGGAATTAGAGACTCTGGGCAAGTCTTGCCAGCTCGTCGCCGCCCTCATCGATCAGAACGAGTTTCCCCGCATCCATCTTGTATGAGCGCGTTTTGCCGAGAACATCGAGGAACTTGCGTTCCTGATTCATCAGCGCAGGTGGGCACTGCATATAGGTCGAGCCGATTTCGGCAAACGAGATGCTGCTTCCTGAGATCACTGCTTTGCTCATAAAGCGATTGCAACCACCCGAACCGCTGACAGTGCCGTCAGAGTCCACCAGTAGCGTTGTTTGCGCGGTATCAATGACGCCGCCACCCTGAATGTCTTCAGCGAGCCAGTCCTTGCCTTCGATGCCAATCGTTACGGCTTCATCGGCACTCTTGCGAACCATGACGACCTTCAGCTCAACGGGTTCATCAGGGTTCTTTGGGTCGATAGTGTAACGTTCGTCGCTCACAAACCAAAGCGTGTCACCGGCAACGATACGCGCCTGCAAAGCATAGGTGTGCTGCGGCTCAATACCGTCTGTATCGAAATTGATGGCAAAAGGGATAGGTGACCCCTGTGGAGCCTCGATCCGTGTTTCTCCAATAGTCTTGGAAGGCGCATCCGCGAGGGAAACATCATTGAGCTGCACGATGAGGTGCGCTTCAGGCGGCAGAGCGATGCGCTCACGGTAAACAATCTTACCACTAATAGTCTTGTCAGCTGCGATACTGGCAGTTGGCATGGACGTTGTGAAAAACATGGCCGCTCCCCCGAGCACGCCTATGCCCGCAGCGAGAGCTGCCACGATTGAAAGAGTTTTCGTAAGTCCTTTTAGCATTGCCAAATCCGAAACTTCCGTTCCCCGCATTTCTTACTCTGTGTTTTCGGTGGTGCTGACAATCTATCGAATGTGTCAGTGATCCTATGCCCGTAAACATCATGATTCATAAGGCAGACAATAAACGCTGCTTCATGTGAAAATTGTGGCGGTGCGACATCGCACTATCCAAAATACCCTATATTTTAGGGGCTTAAATAGTTAATTCGTGATTAAACAGGGTCAGTGAAATTCTTTCCATGTAAAAAACAGTTTTACCTGCGACAACTTGCCCACAAAAGGTGAGGGGTTTCAAGTCTTCTACCAGCGTCCCCGGCTTTGCTCGTCTTCGGTGTTTGATTCTACCCAGCCGCCGATTCCGCCATCAACCAGATGTTCGCGCTTCCAGAATGGGGCTCCCGTTTTCATGAAGTCCATCAGAAATGATGCGGCCTCAAAAGCGGCCTGACGATGGGCTGAGGCAGTGGCAACGAGAACGATATTTTCACCGGGTTTAATCAGCCCAAAACGGTGAATGATGGAAACTCCAGACAATGGCCAGCGGCTAATGGCGTCACGAGCTATACGCAGAACTTCGGCTTCTGCCATTCCAGGATAATGTTCCAGCTCAAGTGCGGAAAGTTTACCGCCTTCATCGCGGCAAAGACCGGTAAAGCTGACGATGGCGCCAATATCCTTGCGACCGTCACCAAGCTTGCGGATTTCTTCCGCGATGTCGAAGTCGGCATCGCGAACGCTGATGAAAAGAGGACAGGTCGATTGGCTCGTCATATACAGGCCATATCAGCCACCTGTCATAGGTGGAAAAAGCGCCACTTCGTTGCCGTCTCTGACGAGTTCGTCATGTTCGGCATGTTCCTGATTGATCGCGGCACGAATGACACTCTCATGCTCAAAAGCCGCTTCATATTCATCGCCAAGGCTTTTGAGGTGAGCGATAAGCTCACCAACAGTGATCTTTTCGGAAGGAAGCTCGATTACTTCCTCTCCCTTTCCGATTTTTTCACGCACCCAGGCGAAATAGACCAGATTTACGCGCACGACGATCAATCCATCACGTGTTTGAGGCCTGCGCGAAAATAGTCCCATCCGGTGTAAAGCGTCAGGATGGCTGAAATCCACAGCAGACCAATGCCAATTTCGGTTGTGTAAGGCAGGATTTTTTCCCCTGCAGGGCCAGCGAGCAGAAACGCCAATGCAACCATCTGTGCTGTGGTTTTCCACTTGGCAAGTTGCGAAACCGGAACACTGACCTTCAACTCGGCGAGATATTCACGCAAGCCCGATACAAGAATTTCGCGGCAAAGGATAATGATCGCAGCCCAAAGGCTCCAGCCAGCAATTGTCTTTGCTGGATCGGCCGCGAGCAAC
This sequence comes from Brucella sp. HL-2, assembly GCF_025846885.2. Lineage (NCBI taxonomy): Bacteria > Pseudomonadati > Pseudomonadota > Alphaproteobacteria > Hyphomicrobiales > Brucellaceae > Brucella > Brucella sp. HL-2. Next base: position 5,555 of record NZ_JAOYTK010000033.1, read on the forward strand.
AGAAGACAGGTGGAAACCAAGAGCTTGTCAGCAATTGGATCGAGCATACGTCCTATCGTGGAGGTTTGTTTCCAAGCACGCGCTAAATATCCGTCGAAAAAATCTGTAATGCTCGCAAAAACAAAAATTCCCAACGCGCTCCAACGAGCAAAATCACTGGAATGAAGACGGCCTTCAACAAAGAAGCATAAAGCAACCAGAGGCACCGCAAGAATTCTCACATAAGTCAGAATGTTGGGTAAAGAGAGAGTGTGATTTTTCCGCATTGTACCGCCGCATTCGTTGTTGGTGCACATCATCAGGGATGACAGAGAAAATCAACACCTGCGCGTCTGTTCTGCCGGGACGTAATGACGCCCTTACAGGATTAGTTGCCAAAACCCGGACAAAATTACGTCATCGGTCATGAAAATGGTCGTGAATGGTCTTTGCCATGGCCTCCGATATACCATCGATCTGCATCAGATCCTCAATTGCTGCTCTGGATACGGCTTTTGCCGTGCCGAAATGATGGAGAAGTGCACGCTTGCGCGTTGGGCCGATTCCCGAAATTTCATCCAGCGGATTAGCAACCATTTCCTTCTTGCGTCGTGCCCGATGCGTGCCGATGGCGAACCGATGTGCTTCATCGCGCATACGCTGGATGAAGTAGAGAACCGGATCACGCGGCGGCAGCGTAAAAGCTTGTTTACCTTCGACAAAAAAGCGCTCGCGTCCTGCTTCGCGGTCCACACCCTTGGCAATGCCGATGGCAGTCACCAACTGGCTTATGCCTAACTCACCAAGTATCTGACGGACCGCTCCGACCTGACCTTGACCACCGTCAATGAGAATAACATCGGGCCATGCCGGGAAGGCATCGTTGACAGCTTCCAGGTTTTCCGTGCCCGTGACAGGCTCCGGTTCACCATGTTCCTTGACGAGCCGCGAAAACCGTCGCTCGATCACTTCGCGCATCATTCCAAAGTCATCGCCGGGTGTGATGTCAGTCGATTTGATATTGAACTTACGATACTGATTCTTGACGAAGCCTTCCGGCCCAGCAACGATCATACCACCCACCGCGTTCGTGCCCATGATATGCGAGTTATCATAGACCTCGATGCGTCGCGGTGTATGTGGAAGGCCAAAGGTTTCCGCCAGGCCTTTCAGAAGGCGTGCCTGCGAGGAGGTTTCTGCAAGCCGCCGCCCCAGCGCTTCGCGCGCATTGGTCAGAGCATGATCGACCAGTTCTTTCTTTTCTCCGCGTTGCGGAACATTGACGTGCACGCGATGGCTCGCACGCGAAGATAACGCTTCAGCGATAAGCGATTGTTCTTCAACGCTTTCGGAGAGTAGAACCAGCTTCGGGCAGGGTTTGTCATCGTAGAACTGCGAAAGGAACGCGCCAAGCACTTCAGCAGGCCCGAGCGAACTGTCGGCTTTTGGAAAATAAGCGCGGTTACCCCAGTTCTGTCCAGTGCGGAAGAAGAAGACCTGAATACAGGTCATGCCACCTTCCTGATGGATAGCAAAGACATCGGCCTCTTCAACCGTCTGAGGGTTGATGCCCTGATGCGATTGTACATGGGAAAGAGCCGAGAGGCGGTCACGATAAACCGCAGCATGTTCGAAATCGAGCTCGGCAGAGGCCGCCTGCATTGCTGCCGCAAGATGATCCTTTACGGTTTGGCTTTTACCAGACAAGAAGGCTTTGGCTTCCGCTACCAGCTCGGCATAATCCTCATCACTGACTTCATGGGTGCATGGACCTGAACAACGTTTGATTTGATAAAGCAGGCAAGGGCGCGTTCGTGTTTCGAAAACCGAATCTGTGCAGGTGCGCAGCAGAAATGCGCGCTGAAGCGCGTTGATCGTGCGGCCAACGGCGCCTGCGGAAGCAAATGGGCCAAAATATTCGCCCTTGCGCGTACGCGCGCCGCGATGTTTGAAAATGCCGGGCGCACGGTGATTGCCGCTTAATAGAATATAGGGGAACGATTTATCGTCGCGCAACAGCACGTTAAAACGCGGCCGCAAACGCTTGATAAGATTAGCCTCAAGCAGCAGCGCTTCGGTTTCGGTGCGCGTGACCACAAATTCCATCGTCGCCGTCTCACTGATCATCCGGGTGATACGGTTCGAATGACCAACGCCGCGCGCATAATTGGATACACGCTTCTTCAGGCTGCGTGCCTTGCCGACATAAAGCACGTCGCCATCGCTGTTGAACATGCGATAGACGCCCGGGTTATTCGGTAAGCGTTTGACGAAGGCATTGATAATATCGGCGCCGCTCAGACCTTTAGTATCCGGCAAGCCATCTGACGAATCCCACTGAATGGAATCGGCAGCCGAGGCAACGGCTGGCACATCTTCGATTGCGTCATCATCGTCATCAGATTCTGCATCGCCCATAATAATGCCAGCCACATCCTGCTCATCATCCGACGGCAGGTGTGAAATGGCATCATCATTGGTCTTGCGTGGTCCGGTCATTCCTTAATTCCTGCAATATCTGGGGTCTCCCATGCCAGATGCTGCCCACCATCGAGGGCAATCATCTGGCCTGTCACTGAACGGCTTTCCCAGAAATATCGAACAGTGCGTCCAAATTCCGACAGATCGGGCGCGCGTTGCAAAGGCAAATGGCTAACCTGTAGTTCAAAGTCGTCTGCATTCTGACGCTCGCTCGGCAAAGTAGGACCAGGGGCAATAGCATTGACCCGAATGCGCGGTGCGAGCGTTTGCGCAAGTGTCTTTGTGGCATTCCATAGGGCGGTCTTTGAAAGCGTGTAAGAAAAGAACTGCGGGTTCAGTTTCCAGACCCGCTGGTCGATGATGTTTATAATGAGGCCCTCTGCATCGTCGGGCAGAGCTTTCGCCATTGCTTCGGCAAGAATCACCGGCGTTTTCAAATGAATCGCAAAATGACGATCCCAAAGCTGCATATCCAGATCACCAACGCGATCATCTTCAAACAGCGAGGCGTTGTTAATGAGCAAACGAATCGGTCCGAGCTGGTCAGCTGCCTGCTGGAGCAAGCCACGCACGTCGTTTTCGTCTGACAGATCAGCCTGTAAAACACAGGCTACACCGCCATTTTCAACGATTTGGGCCGCAAGCGCCTCACCTTCATCGAAAGAACGGTTGCAGTGAATAGCCACCGGAAAGCCATGGGCAGCCAAGTCTTCGACAATGGCCTTTCCTATGCGACGAGCGCCGCCCGTCACCAGAACAGGGCAATTTGCAAGCAGGTTGGGTTCCGGATTTTCCAACAGGGTAAACACTTTCTTATCGTGATTCATCGCTTCATTTCATGCCATTTTGTTGGAAAAAATACAGCTAAATTTAAAAGGCGTGTTGTTCACTACTGACAAAAACATAGCAAATTCAGTGGCTTCAATTGGATCAAGCTCTTTCAGTTCAATAAAATGAAATGCCGCTTGTTCCTATATAGGTGTGCGGTGGGAGCGTTGCGAGAATGCAACATCGCAATTTTGCCACCTTCTCGTCAGGTTCTCTCCACAGAAGGGGGCAGATCGTGCCGCATTTACCCTCGATATGTCTGTCCTGTCAGCGCGGCATGGGCGGTTCACTCCCCAATATGCTGTCCGCCCGATAAGGGACCGCGCTAAAGGTAATTTTAAGTAAGGAGAATGCTATGCGCACTCTTAAGTCTCTTGTAATCGCCTCGGCTGCGCTGCTGCCGTTCTCTGCAACTGCTTTCGCAGCTGACGCCATCATGGAACAACCTCCTGTTCCAGCTCCTGTTGAAATGGCTCCACAGTCCAGCTGGGCTGGTGGTTACACCGGTCTGTACCTCGGCTACGGCTGGAACAAGGTAAAGACCAACACTGACGGCGCTATCAAGCCTGATGATATGAAGGCTGGCGCATACGCTGGCTGGAACTTCCAGCAGGACCAGTTCGTATACGGTGTTGAAGGTGATGCAGGTTATTCCTGGGCAAAGAAGTCCAAGAACGGTCTGGAAGCCAAGCAGGGCTTTGAAGGCTCGCTCCGTGGCCGTCTTGGTTACGACCTGAACCCAGTTATGCCTTACATCACCGCTGGTGTTGCTGGTTCGCAGGTTAAGCTCGACAACGGCATTGAAGACGAAAGCAAGTTCCGCGTTGGTTGGACTGCTGGTGCCGGTCTGGAAGCTAAGCTGACCGAAAACATCCTTGGTCGCGTTGAATACCGTTACACTCAGTTCGGTAACAAGACATACGATCTCGGTACTGAATCGGTCCGTAACAAGCTCGACACCCACGATATCCGCGTTGGCGTTGGCTACAAGTTCTAATTACTTCGTAATTGGACAGAAAAACCGGGCAGTTTCCTGCCCGGTTTTTTATTGCGCAAATTTTATTGTCTGAATTTTTAACCGTGGGGCAGGAGCTTCGAAAGTTCCGGATGCAGTTCTTCAAAGCGCTTCATCCAGCGCTTAAGTTTTGGGCGACCACGCTCCCATTTGCCTTCAAAGCGCAGGCCTAAGTAACCCAACGTGGCTGCCACAGCCAGATGTCCGCCATGAAGCTTGCCAGCAAGGCGAGGCGGGGCTTCATTCAAAAGATCGAGTGCGCGTTCCGCCTTACGCCATTGCAGATCAAGCCATGGCTGGTGCACTTTTTCTTCCGGACGCATACGGCGTTCATAAACATGCGCGAGCAGAACATCGGACAAGCCATCCGCAATCGCTTCAAAACGTTCCGCGTCGGTGCGCTTTTCAGCATTGCGAGGGAAAAGCTTGCTGCCCGAAACACGGTTCAAATACTGCATGATCGCGCGGCTGTCGAAAACCGATTTGCCATCATCCGTAACCAATGTCGGAATCTTGCCAAGCGGATTGGCGTTGATGAGGGTTTCCGGTTCTGCAGAGGTTGTAACCACCACACTTTCAAATGGAATATCCGCATGATGGGCGGCCATACGCACCTTCGCGCTATACGGCGAGGCGGGTGAATAGAGAATCTGTGTCATATTCATTCCTGAGTGAGAAATTATCGAGAGCATTTCTGGCAGAATTGCGAAGCAATTTTGCGCAGGTTAATGCGCAGAAACAAAAGCGAGTGCGGTTTCAACGAGCCGCGGGCATCATAACGGATCGGCTGCGACAAGCATTGTTATTGACCTGCTCGCAGGCACGGAATTTGAGGTCTTTGGTCATGCAGATGCGCACTTCCTGAAGATAGTTGCTCTTGCAGGATATGGACACGCCGTCAGGCTTCATGTCAGGATTTGCCGCAATAAATGCCTTTTCAACAAGTAACGGATCAACACGCCGGTTTCCAGCCATACTCCGGAGGCTCGGCGGAATGTTCACGTGCTGATAGGCTTGGCGAACAGTCGCGAAATAATCGTTCTGGGAGAGGCCAGAGCAGCTTCCATGCTTGCGCCACTGGTGCGCAACTAGCCCTGTTGACGGCATGATATCGGAAACGCTTGAAACAATTTGGCGGGGAACAAAGCTGCCACGGCTGCGTACATTGTCAAACTGACAATTTGCTGGATAACCCCACTCGTTTTGCGGCCAAAGGCCATGAACCACAAAGCCAAACGGACGCCTGGTGCCGCATTGCTGCTTGTTTGCTCTTGGACCCTCTAGAGCACAATAGCTAGGAGACCAGGAAAGAGACAGCACGTAAAAATCAAAATCACCGGGGCGATTATTGCCCCGGTCCTGCGCCATTACGGGTAGCGCTGTAAAAGAAGTGGCAAGAAGGGCGGCTGATAGTACCGCCAGTTTGCGCAGCATGATGTTCACGATCAGCGCAGAACGCGGCAGCTTGCGTCGTAGACAAACCAGCGGTCGAAGCCGTCAACGCAGAATTCTACATTCTGGCCTACACCGGCAAACCCCTGTCCTTCTTCTACCATGTACCAAACCGTACGGTACTGACCATCGCTGAGAACCGCAGTGGCCTTGCAATAGGTGCGTTCGATCTGAGCTGGATTGTTCTTTGGTTCATAACGGGTGAGGCGAACATCGCTCATGGCCGAAATACCAACCTGCGGCAGGTTCGGAACATTGCGGACCTGATAACCAAAATCAGCAACGACACTGCGCAAAACGCCTTGCTGGCTGCAAAGACCGGCATCGCCGACGGATGCTGGTGCCGATGTCAGATAGTCAGCGGCGCTTGCGGGCAGGGAAGCGAACGTCAGGGGAAGAACCGAAGCGGCCAGAAGGGCTGCCCGAGAAAACTGTCCGATGCGATCCAACTTGCGTTGCATGTCTCTATCCTGTCTCACAATTCGAGCATGAAGCTCGTTTTTCCAAACTTGTCTGGGCGCAGTTTCATTCAGCAATTGGAAACGGTCAAGTACGATCCGTCTCACCGCGTATCCATTGAATGCTGAAATTGCCCCCCTTTTCTTCGCTAAGCAACTTGGTAAGGCAGGGAAGCAGGATTTGCATCTCACTTTCCAGTGTAAAGGGCGGGTTCACGACAATCATTCCTGTGCCATCAAGACGAGGTTCCAGTGACTGCGCGCGAATCGCAAGTTCGATCCGCATGATTTTCGGAATCTCTGTTTCGCGCAGACGCTTCGAAAACCGCTCCGTCTCTTTGCGGTCCTTCACCGGATACCAGAACGCATAGGTTCCACCGGGAAAGCGCTTGTAGGCCTTAACGAGCCCATCCACGAGACGGTCGAATTCGCCTTCTATTTCAAACGGCGGATCAACAAGCACAAGCCCACGCTTTTCCTTGGGCGGCATATGCGCACCAAGCGACAGCCAACCATCAAGTTCAATGACGCGCGCCTGATAATCGCCATCAAACAGCTTTGCCAGCTTTTTGGCATCTTGCGGGTGCAGCTCAATCGCTGAAAGACGATCCTGCTTGCGCAGCAGGTGTCGCGTCAGGAGCGGTGAGCCTGGATAATGCTTGAGCTTATTTCCTTTGTTCACCCTACGAACTGTGTCGAGATAAGGCTCAAGCAGTTCTATCGCCGCTTGTGGAATTTCTCCTTTTTCGACCGCATCCATCAAACGACTGATACCGCCGGTCCACTCGCCGGTTTTCTCAGCTTCAGTGCCGCGCAGATCGTAAAGACCGATACCCGCATGGGTATCAATCACACGAAAGGCCTGATCCTTGCGCTTGAGATATTCAACGATGCGGGAAAGGATGACGTGCTTGACGACGTCAGCAAAGTTCCCGGCGTGATAGGCGTGACGGTAATTCATGTTCGCGCTTGTTTCATGCCTCGTCGCTTTCGGCAATATCCCAGCTCAGTTAAATATGACATAAAACTGTCATCATCCGCTCTCATCTGAGTCGAGCTTTGCATGTCTGGTAGTGTTCTGCTGATAGTCCTTTGTGGCGCGTTTCTTCACGCAAGCTGGAATGCTATCGTAAAGGGGAGTGGCGACAAGTTTTTCGCAGCAGCCAGTGTTACTGGTGCAGCGGGATTAGTCGCTGTATTTTTCTTACCCTTTTTGCCGCTGCCGCATCCGTCGAGCTGGATATTTATTGGCCTGTCGACGATCACGCAGGCCTTTTATATGTCGCTGGTTGCTGCCGCCTACAAATCGGGCGACATGAGCGAAGCCTATCCGATTATGCGCGGAACGCCGCCCCTGTTGGTGGCGCTGGTCAGCGCGCCACTGATTGGCGAAGTGATGGGCTGGCGTAGCTGGATCGGCGTAATCCTGATCTGTTCGGGCGTTCTGGCTATGGCGCTAGAAGCAAGGCGTCGTAACGGCGGCACTTCCAGCAAAACTGCTCTGATTGCTTTAGCCAATGCGGGCTTTATCGCAGCCTATACCATCATTGATGGCGTTGGGGTGCGCGCGTCGGGCCATACCTTGTCCTATACGCTGTGGCTGTTTCTGATAAATGCCTTCCCGCTCACTGGCTGGGCGCTCTATCGTGAGCCGGATCGGTTTCTAAACTATGTGCGTAACCGCTGGCGTCCATCGCTGGTTGGAGGGCTAGGGACACTGGGCTCATACGGCCTTGCCCTGTGGGCGATGACAATGGCGCCGATTGCAGTAGTCGCAGCTTTGCGAGAGACAGCGATCCTGTTTGGTGTGCTGATTTCTGCATTCATTCTCAAAGAGAAAGTCGGCTTGCCACGTTTTCTGGCTGCCGGTCTCATTGTGTTGGGTGCTATCACCTTACGGCTTTCATGAAAATTTATTTCGTCGCAGGTGGTTCAATCCATCAGAAATTCGTTTCTGCCAAAGCGAGCTTGCGCTAAAAAAGCTTTATGACCCAGCTATCATCCAGATCGAACATCAAAATCGGACATTCAGCTTGTCCACATGATTGCCCGTCCACTTGCGCGCTTGATATTGAGCTACTGGATGAGCGCACTATTGGCCGTGTGCGCGGCGCGAAGGATAATAGCTACACTGCGGGTGTGATTTGCGCCAAGGTCGCACGCTACGCGGAACGTGTTCATCACCCTGACCGCTTGAAGCATCCGCTCATTCGTACTGGCCGCAAAGGCGAGGGCGAATGGAAGCAGGCCTCATGGGATGCGGCGCTTGATCTGATTGCAGAACGCTTTCTCAAAGCCGAAGAAACATATGGCAGTGAAAGCGTCTGGCCCTATTATTACGCCGGTACAATGGGGCTGGTGCAACGAGATTCCATCAATCGCCTGCGTTTTGCCAAGCGTTACTCGAACCAGTTCGACAGTTTCTGCACCAATATGGCATGGACTGGCTATTTTGCCGGAACCGGAAGTCTGACGGGCCCAGACCCGCGCGAGATGGCAAAGGCCGATGTGGTTGTCATCTGGGGCACCAATGCTGCAGCCACACAGGTCAATGTGATGACCCATGCAGTGCGCGCTCGAAAAGACCGCGGTGCCAAGATCGTCGTCATCGACATCTACGCCAATGCCACCGTCCGACAGGCGGATATGGGCATTGTGCTCAAACCCGGTTCCGACGGTGCTTTCGCTTGCGCTGTCATGCATGTTCTGTTCCGTGATGGTCTTGCCGACTGGGATTATCTTAATCGCTACACCGACGACCCCAGGGGGCTGGAAGCACATCTTTGTCCCCGCACACCTGAGTGGGCAGCTGAAATCACCGGCCTTAGCGTCGAAGAGATTGAGGCGTTTGCGCATCTGGTGGGTAAGACCAAGCGGACTTATTTCCGCCTTGGCTATGGTTTCACACGCCAGCGTAATGGTGCGGTCAACATGCACGCAGCTGCATCAATTGCCTGTGTGACCGGCGCATTTTTATATGAAGGCGGCGGCGCATTCCATTCCAATTCCGGCATATTCAAGATGGACAAGCGCGAGATCGAAGGTCGCGCGATGCAGGATATGAATATCCGATTCCTCGATCAGTCCAAGATCGGGCGCATTCTGACGGGTGATAGCGAAGCGCTTTATGGTGGTCCACCAGTGACCGCGATGCTGATCCAGAATACCAATCCGATGAATGTGACGCCGGAGCAGCGTCTGGTGCGTGAAGGTTTTGCTCGTGAAGACCTTTTTGTCGCTGTGCATGAGCAGTTCATGACAGATACGGCCAAGATGGCCGACGTCGTTCTGCCTGCTACGACCTTCCTTGAACATGACGATATTTATCGTGGCGGCGGTCAGCAGCATGTGGTGCTTGGGCCCAAGTTGATTGAACCGCTTGCGGAGGCGCAGCCGAACATCTTTGTGATCAACGAACTTGCAAAGCGGTTAGGCGTTGCGCATTTGCCCGGCTTCGACCTTGATGAGCGCACGCTGATCGACAATATGAATGCCAATAGCGATCTCCCGCATTTCGATGAACTGAAGGAAAAGCGCTTTGTCGATTTGCAGCCGCCATTTGAGGAAGCGCATTACATTAACGGCTTTAACTGGCCGGATGGCAAATACCGCTTCCGTCCCGACTGGACTGGAAGCCCATCGCCCAACAAACCGCCGGAAGTCATGGGTCTGCAAGGACCGCATCAGTCGATGCCGGAATTTCCAGATTATTGGAATGTGATTGAGGCTGTGGATGCAGACCATCCATTCCGCCTTGCAACATCGCCAGCGCATAATTTCCTAAATTCGACATTTGCCGAAACGCCCACATCGCTTGCCAAGGAAATCAGGCCAGAGCTTCTCATCCACCCGGACGACGCGGCTGATCTTAATATTACTGATGGTGAGCGGATTGAAATCGGCAATCATCGCGGTGAAGTCGTGCTTCATGCCGTACTGCGCGCTGGTCAAAAACGCGGCGTGGTGGTGTCGGAGGGTATTTTTCCGAATTCCACATTTGAGCGCGGTGAGGGAATTAATACTCTGATTGGGGCCGAGCCAGCTGCCCCTTATGGTGGTCTGGCGGTTCACGACACCAAGATCTGGGTCAAGAAAATCACTGGATAATAAAAGCCCGCGCCGAACAAATGCTCGGCGCGGGCTTTTGTATTTATCAAGTTGATTAGCCTGCGTAGTTCAGCTTGAGCTTGGAAAGGCCAACGGCTGCGTTGAGACCTTTCTGACCCTGAAGCGAGATAGGCTGCAGGGAGATCGTCTTCCACGAGCCACCGGTCAGAATGTTGGTGCCAGCGCCGATGCCAATCGCGGCATTTGCCGAAGCGCCGACGTAACGGCCCTTCAATGCGCCTTCAGGGCGAACGGTTGGTGCCCAGACGGCCCATGCAATCGTGCCGCCATTGATGAAGCCTACATCAACGCCGATCTTAGTGATATTGCCGGTGTAACGTTCAACTGGGCCACGACCGTGAACAGGGCTGAACACACAATCCACATCCTGCTGGCTACCGATGATGACACCGATTGCAGGCGAAATATCGCAGGTGAGGGTGCCAACTTCCGAACGCGGCTGGGTGCGACCTGAGCCGGGAGGCGCTACGAAGTCAGCAGCAAGGGCAGGTGCGGTAATTGCGATGCCCGAAACGACGGCCATCGCCGACAGGAAGGAAGTCGAAAAACGGAGAGACATGATGTTGTCCTCTAATAAAACACAATACAGAAAGAGACGCTTATGCGACTCTCAAGGGATGCCGAAGCAAATCCCCTTACGCACTGGAATTAGGGCATTTTCACGAGAATTAAAGTTTTGTTAACGAAAAAATTCGGGTGTGATGAATTTGTCGCGCTTAATCATCTGTTTAGGCTCAGGCGCTGATCACCATTGCATCGAGTGACAAGCCAGTTTTCAGCTCGCCACCAGCAAACTTTTTGAGCGCATCTGCGTATATTTTGTGTTCTGCTTTCAGCACGCGTGCGGCGAGGCTGTCTTCAGTATCGCCGTCAATAATCGGAACGGCAGCCTGCGCCAGAATAGGCCCTTCATCCATACCTTCTGTTACCAGATGCACGGTGCAGCCTGCTAGTTTCATGCCAGCATCAAGCGCACGCTGATGCGTGTGCAGGCCGGGAAACAGTGGCAGCAGAGAAGGGTGAATATTGAGGATACGCCCCTCATAAGGTGCAATGAATTTACCGGACAGAAGCCGCATATAGCCCGCAAGGCAAATGATATCCGGGTTAAGTAGCGCAAGAGCTTCAAGGATTGCATCTTCATGTGCATCCTTCGAGGCATATTCCTTGCGGACGAAAACTTGCGTTACGATACCAGCGGCTTGTGCTTTCGCCAGGCCGCCAGCATCAGACTTATCGGAAAAGACTGAAACAATTTCAGCCGGAAAATCGGGTGTTTGAGCAGCTCGAATCAGCGCCTCCATATTGGAGCCGCCGCCCGAGATGAAAATAACGACCCGCTTGTGGCTCATAGTGCCAGTGTACCCTGATAGACAACGCCTTCACCTTCGCGCTTAACCATGCGGCCGAGCGTAACGACGTTTTCGCCTTCGGCGGCGAGGCTAGCTACCACTTCATCAACCTTGTCAGGCATGACAACCGCAATCATGCCGACGCCGCAGTTGAAAGTGCGCAGCATTTCGAGTGGCTCAACGCCGCCGGTCTTGGCAAGCCAGGAGAACACGGCTGGCACCTTGATTGCGTTGAGATCGATTTCTGCAGCAAGACCGTCCGGCAGAACACGTGGAATGTTATCCGGGAAGCCACCGCCAGTGATGTGTGCCAGGGCCTTGATGCCATCCGAAGCGCGGATTGCAGCCAGTAGTGACTTCACATAGATGCGGGTAGGCTCTAGCAGAGCTTCGCCAAGCGTTGCTCCAGACTGGAATGGTGCATCGGATTTCCAGCCAAGGTCGGACATTTCAACAATGCGACGCACCAGCGAGAAGCCGTTGGAATGGACACCTGACGAGGAAAGGCCGAGAATGACGTCGCCCTCGGAGATATCGCCGCGTGGCAGGAGACGATTGCGTTCTGCAGCACCAACCGCAAAACCGGCCAGATCGTAATCGCCATCGCGATACATGCCGGGCATTTCAGCGGTTTCACCACCGATCAACGCGCAACCAGCCTGAAGACAACCTTCGGCAATGCCGGAAACGATAGCCACACCTTGATCAGGCGACAGCTTGCCAGTTGCGAAATAATCGAGGAAGAAAAGCGGCTCCGCACCCTGAACGACGAGATCGTTCACGCACATGGCCACAAGGTCGATGCCGACCGTGTCATGCTTGTCCGCATCGATAGCAATTTTGAGCTTGGTGCCAACGCCATCATTAGCCGCAACAAGAACAGGGTCGGTAAAGCCTGCAGCCTTGAGATCGAACAGACCACCGAAACCACCAATTTCACCATCAGCACCCGGACGGCGCGTGGAGCGGACAAGCGGCTTGATCTTGTCGACCATCAGGTTGCCTGCATCGATATCGACACCAGCTTCCGCATAAGTCAGTCCATTTTTCTTGGCGGGGTTATTCTCAGTGGTCATCACCTGCTCCTGAAACTGGCCTGAAACGGGGCTGTGCCCCTTTTGGGGAATATTTACCGGCGCAATGACATGAGATTGCTTGTCCTGCAAGGCCGAGAGGCTGGAAAAGCGCAAAACAGCGTAGGAATCTGCCGAAATTTTGGGTGGTGTGGATTTAGTGTAACCTGTCGATGCACGGCGAGTGGCTCACTCATAATCATTGCAATCTTTTTGCGACGATCTAACTATCTTTATCTGCCTGCGCTTACGAGAATAGTAACATCGTCATATTATAGTTGAGGCGCGGGAAATATCTTTGCAGAGAATGGATCAATATGGCCAAGAAACCAGCGCCTGTGCGTGACACGACGAGTAAGACGATACAGCAGTCAGAGGCTGTGGCACGCGATGGCGATATTCACGTGAATGTGGAAGTGGGCGGCTTTACCGGTTCTGTCGTCCGCCGTCAGGCCATGTTCTGGACCTGTACCGTTGCGATATTCCTACTGTTTCTTGTGGTTTTCAGCCCAGTTTTGCTGCCATTCGTAGCGGGTATGGCGCTGGCCTACTTCCTTGATCCTGTGGCCGACAGACTGGAGCGGTTAGGGTTATCACGACTGGCCGCAACAATTGTCATTCTGCTCATCTTTCTGATGATCCTGGTCATAGGGCTGATGATTATCATCCCGATTCTGGCAACACAGCTCGCGGATTTCATCTCCAAACTGCCGGATTACATCTCGCAGCTTCAGGCTCTGATGGCCAACGAAAATTCCGGTTGGCTGAAGCGCTATATCGGTATCGATAGCTCTGTCATTCAAGAAAATCTCAGCACGTTGCTGCAACAAGGCGCCGGTTTCCTCTCCACATTGCTCCAGTCCCTGTGGAATTCGGGGAAATCTCTCATTGATATTGCGGGTCTTTTCATCGTTACGCCGGTGGTTGCATTCTACATGCTGCTCGACTGGGATCGCATGGTTGACCGCATCGATTCATGGGTTCCGCGCCGGCAACTTTACACCGTCCGCGGCATTGCGCGCGACATGGATGCAGCAGTGGCTGGCTTTGTGCGCGGGCAGGGCACGTTGTGCCTCATTCTCGGCACCTATTATGCTATCGGTCTGACCCTGACGGGGCTTAATTTCGGCCTGCTTATTGGCTTTTTCGCGGGCCTTATCAGCTTCATTCCTTATATCGGATCCTTCGTCGGTCTGACACTCGCAATCGGTGTTGCGCTCGTTCAGTTCTGGCCTGATTGGGTCATGATCGTGGCTGTTGCCGCGGTGTTTTTCCTGGGCCAGTTTGTCGAGGGAAATATCCTCCAGCCGAAGCTCGTCGGCTCGTCTGTAGGCCTACATCCTGTCTGGCTGATGTTTGCTCTGTTCGCTTTCGGTTCTCTGTTTGGCTTCACTGGGATGCTGGTCGCAGTGCCAGCTGCTGCGGCTGTCGGGGTGCTTGTGCGGTTTGCACTGAATCGCTATCTCCATTCTCCGATGTACGACCCGGTCTATAAGCGCCCTCATTCCGATGCAGGGCCGCTGATCGAGGCTGGCGAGAATACAGGCAAAGAGAAATGAAATTGATGCGTAACCGGGCCAGATTTTCAGGAGCCAGACATTCTGGAGGCAGCGATGAGTGACGCGCCGCGTCAGATTCCGCTCGCTCTTGAGCATCAGCCCGGTTATCACCGCGAAGACATTATCGTCACGGGGTCAAACCGTGCGGCTGTGGATTTGATTGATCGCTGGCCGAACTGGGTTGCCCCGGTTGTGATCCTTGCCGGACCAACGGGTGCGGGTAAAACACATCTCGCAGAAGTCTGGCGTGCAGCAACAGGCGCGTTGTTGGCTGACCCTAAATCTATCAGCGAGAGTGTGGTGCATGGTGCCGCCGAATATCCTGTGCTGATTGATAATATCGGTGGTGCGCGTTTTGACGAAACGGGCCTGTTTCATCTCATCAACAGTGTTCGTCAGAATGCCGCTCTTGGGCCCGGACCTTCGCTTCTGATGACCTCGCGTCTCTTGCCTGCAAACTGGAAGGTCAAGCTCCCTGATCTGGCATCGCGCCTTAAGGCGGCGACAGTTGTCGAGATTGCGGAACCCGACGACATGCTGCTCGGTGGTGTCATTCACAAGCTTTTCGCCGACCGACAGATCAGCGTTGAGCCACATGTGGTCAGCTATTTGGTGAGTCGGATCGAACGCTCACTTTTGTCTGCAATCCAGATTGTGGATCGCCTTGACCGCGCGGCTCTTGAACAGAAGACTCGTATAACCCGCACGCTTGCGGCACAGGTCTTGTCAGAAGCCGGCCACGGTGAGGGATGAAGATAGCCGTCACCGGAGCCAGCGGATTTATCGGAAGCGCTGTTCTGCGTCATTTGGTAAGTGATGGAAGTGAAATCGTTGCCATTTCACGCAATGACTTATCGAACCCTGATTTTTCCGATGTCGAAACAATTATTCATTGCGCGGCTCTTGCGCATCGCACCGGCGCTCAGCAACCGCGGGCGGATGAATTTGATGCGGTTAATTATCGCCTGACAGTTGAGCTTGCCAAAAAAGCCAGACAGGCCGGCGTACGGCGCTTCATCTTTGTTTCCACGATCTACACGATTGCGGATAATCCATCACCGCTGATGCCGGACATGCCGCTTGCACCACGTGATGAGTACAGTCATGCCAAAGCCAAAGCCGAAGCGGCTTTGCTTGCGATGAGTGGTATTGAAGTGGTGATTGCGCGACCTGTCCTTGTTTATGGACCGAATGCACGGGCCAATTTGCGGGCTTTGATGAAGCTTTGCGACACTGGTCTGCCACTGCCATTTGGTTTGGCAAACAATCGGCGTAGCTTTGTTTCACTGGAAAACGTTGCAAGTGCCCTGACGTTTCTTGCAAATGCGTCGTCGGATCAGGTTTCAGGGAGTATTTTCCATCTTGCCGAGCCAGAACCGCGATCAACTCGTGAGCTCGTTTCAAAAGCACGCGCAGCTATGGGGCGTCGGTCACGGTTGGTGCCAGTTCCTGCTGTCTGTATGAAGATACTGCTGACGCTGGTTGGCAAAAAGACCCTTTATGAGCAGCTGTTCGGCGACATGGTTGCCGATACATCATCGCTGCTTGCTATCGGCTTCCAATATCTGCCGGGTGATCCGCAAATCGCAGCCATGGCAACAGCCGCACAGAAAATCTAGTTTTTCTGTCCAACGGCCATTGGCGGCTGAATGCGCGCCTTCTGAGTCAATGGCGCCGCTGGAGTGGTCGCTTGCTGCTTCTTGGTAATCGATCCAGTGGTAATCATTCGCGCGCTGTCGGGCTTGCTACGGCCACCACGCAACTGATCTTCATGCACCCAGCCAATCATGTTGGTTGAAGGCACAACAACGCGATGCCATTTGCCTGTCTTGCCATAAGAGCGCATTTCACGGCCCTTTTCGACTGTGCCGATGGCTGGCGATTTATCCCACGCATTCTTGTGAATGGTGAGTTTTGCCTTCGCATAAATCACGGAAGGGGAATGAGCGGCCGTATTGGTGCCGCGCGGTGGCATCGGCAATGCGCGTGCGGATGCAGGGGGAGGCGGCGGTGGAGCCACTTTCTGCGTCGCGATTGCGGGCTTTGAAACCTCAATTGCGGCTTGCTGCACAGGCTTGGCCGGTGCCGGCGCTACCAATGCGGCCGGGCGTGGCACAGGACCCACCGCGCCAGCATAATCTCTGCTTTGCGACTTCTTTTCGACCACTGCCTTCTCGGCAGGTTGTCTGGCTTCAACCTTGGCAGGAGCAGACGAAGTGGTTGTCGGGACAGTGCGCTGGAACAAGGCGGTCAATGCTGCTTGCGGGCTTTTATGTTGAGCCGTTGCCCACAGGCTAAACGCACCCAATCCCAAAATAGCGCCAAGCGCCAGAATTGGTGCTGATGAACCTGAACTGTTCTTGCGCCCGGTAGAACGCCCGGTTGAGCGTTTTGTCGGGCGGGAACTCCGTTTCCGTGGCGCCATTTTTCATGTCCCCTGTCCGAATCGCGACAGGAAGACACTACCGAGTCTTCCTTCGCATTTCGTTACCAGGGTTTTTATCAGACCGAGCGGGTGAGGCCGCCATCCACGCGCAGGTTCTGACCCGTGATGTAGGCAGCACCTTCGGAGGCAAGGAATGAAACCGTCGCAGCGATTTCTTCGCTTTTGCCATAGCGCTGCATAGGCACGCTATCCCGGCGTTCTTCTGTTGCTGGCAGACTGTCGATCCAGCCCGGCAAAACATTGTTCATACGGATATTGTCTGCCGCATAGGTGTCGGCGAAGACTTTTGTAAACGAGGCCAAACCAGCACGGAAAACTGCTGAAGTCGGGAACATCGCGCTTGGCTCAAAAGCCCATGCAGTCGAGATATTGATGATCGTGCCGGATTTTTGCTGTTGCATGATAGGGACAACAAGACGGCTCGGACGAACGACGTTCAGGAAATAGGTGTCGAGCCCCTTGTGCCAGTCCTCATCTGTAATATCGAGAATCGGTGCGCGCGGGCCATGGCCGGCACTGTTAACCAGCGTGTCGATACGGCCCCATTTTTCGATCGTGAGATCGACAAGCTTCTTGAGGTCGTCAGCTGACTGGTTTGAACCGGTCACGCCGATGCCGCCCAATTCCTTGGCCAGTGCTTCACCTTTGCCTGATGATGAGAGAATTGCGACGGCAAAGCCATCCTGTGCGAGCTTGCGAGCGGATGCAGCCCCCATGCCACTGCCGCCTGCTGTGATGATTGCAACTTTCTGTGCCGACATTTCCTGATCCTAACGTAATGAAACTTTCCGATGCGCTGAAAGTAGCGGACGGGTTTGAAATCCCAAGTGAATTTTCTTGATTTTAAGATTTTATAGCGTTGTTCGGACAATAAAAAACGCCGCGAAAGCGGCGTTTAATCAAAGTAGATGGAATGGATTATTCCTGGCCGGATGACTTGTTGCCCGAAAAGGCTTCACCGGAAACAGGCTCATTGCTTTTCTGGCTGGCCTCTTTTTGCTGAACTGCATCACGAAATGCGGCCCACTCATTTTCGTGGCGACGGTACAGTGCATCTGAAGTCTGGATATCCATTTCTATTCTCCGTTGTCGTGGCAACGCAAATAACATGGGCAGAGCAGAATCGTTGCATCACAAACGGTAAGCGTTTGAAATCTTAATCGGTTTATATGTTTATAACCGTTTTAAGTCGCCTACTTATTGGTGTGCCTGACCGTTTCAATCATCCTAAAAGATTAGTTTTCTTGAATGGAAACGCCACCTTCACCGATTTTCATTTCAATGCCGGATGGTTTGGTTTCTTCCTGATAGGTATAAATAGCAAAACCTGCCACGACGACGATGAGAGCACCGATGATCAGATAAAGTCCGTTGCGATTCACTCTGAAACTCCTGAAATTTGAGGATGTAAAAGAAACGCCTGAACCCGTCGTTGGTTCCTGACCTTCTGCTTAACGTTGAAAACTGCAAATAAGCGTAAGGCTGTGAATAAAATTCGAAAAAGCTGTTTTTATCGCTTGCTTTATATCTGGCGATTAACTAGGAAAAGGCCGCTTACAAAGCACGGAGCGTAGCGCAGCCTGGTAGCGCATCTGGTTTGGGACCAGAGGGTCGGAGGTTCGAATCCTCTCGCTCCGACCATTTTTCTTACAGATAATTTGACAAGATGAGTATGTCGCAGTGAGTTGCTGTGGCGTGTGCCTTTATCGCGTTGACATGGTGCAGCGTGTAAACTATTGCCTTGTTGAAATTATCGGCCTTCGGGCACAAGACTATAGATCAAGGTTCTTCAAATGGTTGCGCGTATTTACCGTCCAGCTAAGACCGCAATGCAGTCTGGTAAAGCCAAAACAGAAAACTGGCTTCTGGAATATGAGCCGGAAAGCGCTCGCAAGGTTGAGCCTTTGATGGGCTACACATCGTCTGGCGACATGAAGAGCCAGATTCGCCTGTCATTTGACAGCCGCGAAGATGCGATCGAATATGCGACCCGCAATGGCATTGCATACCGCGTGATCGAGCCGCACGAAGCAAAGCGCCGCAAGGTTTCTTATTCGGATAATTTCAGCTTCTACCGCGTTCAGCCTTGGACGCATTAACAGTTTAAAGCCGCTACATGTTTCGCCTTAAATCCAGTGTGATTTTGAGGATAATGAAGTAGCAGCTTTTCCCGGCCCAACACATTGTGTTAAGGCCGGGTTCTGATGGTGAGGTCCCGTAGCTCAGCTGGATAGAGCACCGGCCTTCTAAGCCGTAGGTCACTGGTTCGAATCCAGTCGGGATCGCCATCAAATCAAAGATTTAGTCGGATTGATTTCCCAAAGTTCCAATTTTCTGTAGCGCTTAAGGTCAGAACTGAGCAGAAGCTAGCGATGAGAGATTGCACGCCGCTACAGGCACGAGAAAATTTTTAAGCCTAGGTCAGTATCCTGCGCGCTCGGATCAAAAGCTTCGATTATTAAAGCGATGGGAAAGCTAGCCCGCAGTAGTTGGGCTGCGGGTGGCTCGACGTAGCGCGCATCTTGCAAGGCTTTGATTAATGGGGGAGGCGCGTTAGCGCCTACCTCAACTTTGTATCTGGCTGCTGAAATCAATAAAGACCAGTGTGCCAAACCGCGACTTTTAATTACTTCTTTGTTTTTGCGGTATCTTTAATTTGCGTAGGGAAGCGTCCAGCCAATGGGCTGGATGGGGTTTCGGTTGCCGCTGATTTGTCTTTCTTTGGTTTCCGCACTTCACGATTGCTACGTACTTGGCCTTTTGCCATGATGAACACTTTCTTGCTTATGAGCGGAAGGTTCCGGATCTGCACAGGTGTCCGTTCAGATCATTGTGCTCAAGATAGCAACAGTATCACCAATGTTGATAAACGACGTATCAATTCGAAAGAAACTCATCCAAATATACACATTCCCGCGAATGCTCGGACGCGCTTATGCAAGACTTTTTGTGCTGAGCTGCCTTCGGCGCCGGTCGCGGTGTGAAGCGTATCTGAGGTAAGTCTAGCGAAGTCGCCTTGGGTGACGGGAGGAGCAGCATCAAGTGCACTTATTCCATGTCAGGAATATCGCCGTACTGAAATATGATGGCAGGTGGTCCATATTCGCCAATATCGGGATCGGCTTCTCTGCTCCACGCCACTATACCGATATGTTTCCCCTCTAGCGCTTGAGCTGTGCGCAGAGCGCGGCCCTCGGTCTCAAGCGCGATGGGGTCAAAAGCAGGAACTAATTCCCCGTCATCGTTCCGGTCAAAGGCCGCAACCACAATAAGTCGTGCCGCCGTCATTTAATTCACTTTCCCTTGGTGTCGAGATCTAGCTCCGCATTTATTTCAGCATCATTTGCGGATTTCTTTTTAGAAGCCTTTCCCTTGCCTGTTTTGGGTTCAGGTTGACGGTCGGGTGAGCTCGTAAATTTGATTGCCATGGAATTCTTATATTACCTCTGAAGCATTTCCAGAAAACTGCGAAGTGATTTTGCGTGAGGATAATGCGTAAGTACAAATAATTAGAGCTGTTCCGGCGACAGGGTCTTGAGTGGAGCCGCTCTAAATGCGAACGTTCTTTAAATGTTCTTATTTCGCACGTAAGTCAACAGGCCTTGCAGTCGATCCAGAAACTAATTTATCCTGAACCGATCTGTCACAACACAAAGCGAATATGCGCATTGCTTATTGGCCGTGTGGTCCGTCACCACTACGCGAACGCGGGACGAATCTCGGACCACGATCACGCGGACCATCCCAATGTCGACCGCCCCGATCCCATCCGCGTCCACGGTCCCAATTGCGATCACGGTGCCAACGTCCACGATCCCATCCGCGACCGCGATAATAGTCGCGATCCCACCGATCATTACGATCATTGAGCGCGGCGCCAATGGCTACGCCCGCAATCAGTGGAATACCAATCAGTGCTGCGTTTCGGCCAAAGTCGTCTGAATAGCCGCCGCTCGAACCTTCACGCATTGCGAGATAGCGAGATGAGGCCCAGCCCGACAAGCCGCCATAGCTAATCTGGCACCAACCATAACCCGACGTACAGCCTCGCACGTTGACGGGCGCACGGCTTGGGATGCTACCAAGTGCAGCATAGCCTGTGCCCGGACCTGTGCGGACATTAAGGTTGGTTGTCACGATTGCATTAGCAGCCTGTGCTGCACCCGCAGAAAAGACGCCTAATGCAACTATTGCTGCTTTGAAAGAAAGTCTCATCGGGGTTCTCCCTGAACAACTCCATTGGTTAATAAACGATGAAGGTCGGTAAGAAGTTCCCGTTGGTCCGTTTGTCGCGTACGCTTCAGCGACGGTGACGCAGAATGACGGCAATGGCTAAACCCGCCAGGCCGATAGCGATAACACCCTGCAACACGAAAACCCAGTTCATCATGGCATTTCCTTTTGGTGCTTTCAGCACCTCAAATCGGAAGAAACTAATCTGACTGGTTCCCTACCGCATTTCTTAGGCATGTGAAACGGGTATGTATTGTTCCCAGCTTACAGCTACGGAAACATTACATTTTTTTAATCAAGCTATTCATGTTTCGTTCATCTGGCGGGGCGGACTATTGGCATCTTAAACTCAAGAAGGAAACCATGATGAAGCCGATTGTTCTCGCGCTAACCGTATTCTCGTTTCTTGCTGCACCTGTCGCGATGGCGCAACACCAGCCTTCGTCTCAAAGCAAATCACAGAAGGTTCAACAGCATAAAAGTGGTCCGAAACAGGAAGTTCGCAAGCAACAAAGCTGGAAGAAGGGCAATCGCTTGCCTGCAAACTATCGTGGTAATCAGGTGAAGAATTACTCGCAATATAAGTTGAGCAAGCCACCGCGTGGGTATCACTGGGTGAAGGTTAATAATGATTATCTTCTGATAAGTGTAGCATCAGGTATTATATCTAATATTGTTTCTGGCCGATGATGGCACAGATCAATAAAAAAGCGACTGTTGTGTCGCTTTTTTATTTGTTAACTATTCATCACGACCAAAGTATTTGTTCTTGATGGCAGCAAGTTCTTCATTTTCCTGAAGGCTGATAATTGCAATGGAAGCGGATTTTACAAGGTCGCTATGGCGCGGGAAGGCGAAGCCATATTTGTCTGGACTAAAGATATTCCCGACCATTTCAACCGGCTCGTCTGGATGCTTGTGTGCATAGTATTCTAGCACCGGGCTGTCGCCGACAATTGCCGAAATTTCATCGTTTGTCAGTGCGGTCACCGCTTCGGGTAGGTGGTCGAAGGTCACTGTCGAGATTGAGCGAGCGGCCATCATCTGTTCCGCAATACTGCCCGCACGCACACCCACAGTCTTGTTTTGTAGATCAGCTAGGTTGTTGATGTTGTTGGAGATATGCGCAACGGTCATAACGCTGGTAACGGAGGACGTTACATAAGCCACCACGGCAATGCCGAATACAAGCCAGAACGCCTGCCAAATACGACCCGCCCATCCAAAGAGATTCTTACGCGAGCTCTTGCCTGAAGTGGCAAGTGAAACAACGTGATAGAAGCTTTCTGCCAAGCCTTCCAGCCAGCGGCGTGGGAAATTTTGGTCGAACCGGCGGTCAAAGAGCGTTAGCAGAATAGTGGCAATCAGAATGACAATGCCGATCCAAGCATAGGTTGCGAGGTGGCCGGCATTTTCCAGATCGCCGATCAGATCCTCCCAGCCATTGCCGGCTTGCGTATGCACCATGATCCGCAGGCCTGCATCAAACCATGGATGGGTAAAATCGACGACTTCAGCGCGCTTTTCGGTGATGGTGATGTTTGTAACAGCTGCATCAACTTCGCTCTCCGAGACAGCCTTCACCAATGCATTATAGTTCGGATATTCGATGAACTGAGATGCTAACCCCAGACGCGTGCTTACACTGCTCCAGAGGTCGACCGCCATTCCGGTGAATGTATCGCCCTGTTTGCTGACAAAAGGCTCGCTGACGTAAACGCCGACTTTCACCTGACGTAAAGGTGCGTCCTGCGCCGCAGTGGGGAACACAGAGAGTGTCAGAAAGAAGAGTGCTACTAGACTCTGTGCGAAGGAAATAGCCGGTTTTTTAGTCAAATTCTGCGATAACACTGTCACTAGCCGAAATTTTATTGCCGATAGTCAGCGAGTATAGATATTTCAGCAAGCAATGGAAGCAAAAGGATAGTGTTGTTAGCTTTATTATTTGATATTTATATATAACTTATATTGCATTTAAAGTGAACCCGTTCGATATCGTGCTTCATAACGCAAAACGTCGATCTGAGGCACTCAGATCGACGTTGTAACAGCGGCGTTTGTAGCGTGCCAAATAAGGCGCGCTTTTGTTATTCAGATTGCGGCAAAGCCTTTTTCAAGATCTGCGATCAGGTCAGGAACATCTTCTAGGCCTATTTGCAGGCGAACGACTGGACCTGGGTAATCGCCCTTGGCGACTGTGCGATCTTTCAGGCCGACTTCATTTGCAAGGCTTTCATATCCGCCCCACGAATAGCCGAGTCCAAAAATATCGAGCGCATTCAGGAATGCGTGGGCCTCTTGGCGTCCACCGCTCTTGAGCACGAAGGCAAACACACCCGACGACCCTTTGAAATCGCGCTTCCAAAGTTCATGGCCGGGATGGCTTTCAAGCGCTGGGTGCAGCACACGATCGACAGCTGGGTGGCTTTCCAGCCAATGCGCAACCTCTAGCGCGCTTTTGCGATGATGTTCGAGACGAACGCCCATCGTGCGCAAGCCGCGCAGAATCTGATAGGCGTCATCAGGCGCCGCACACAGACCAAGCGTACCATGGGTTTCTAGCAACTGCGACCAGCATTTTTCGTTGGCCGAAATAGTTCCGAACAAAATGTCGGCATGGCCCGACGGATACTTTGTGGATGCGTGGATACTGATATCGACGCCAAAATCCAGCGGTTTAAAATAGAGCGGTGTTGCCCATGTATTGTCCATCATGACAATAGCGCCAGCCTTGTGAGCGGCGTCAACGATAGCCGGAATGTCCTGTATTTCGAACGTGTTGGAGGCAGGCGATTCCGTGAACACCACTTTGGTGTTGGGGCGCAAAAGCTTGGCAATGCCTGAGCCGATCTCCGGATCGTAATATTCAACGTCAATGCCCATACGCTTCAAGATCGTATCAGCGAAGTGGCGGGTCGGATTGTAGATCGAGTCGACAAACAGAACGTGGTCGCCGGGCGACAGGAAGGCCAGCAAGGGAATTGTGACAGCGGCCAGTCCTGACGGGACGCAGACAGTCCCAGCAGACCCTTCCAGCGCGTCGATTGCCTTGCACAATGCTTCACTAGTTGGCGTTCCCCGGGTGCCATAAGTGTATTTTTGATTGCCTGTCGCCATGGTTTGCGCATCAGGAAACAGGACCGTGGAAGCGCGCACGACGGGTGGATTAACGAACCCGTGATAGTCGCGAGGCTCGTACCCATCACGGGTCAAGCGCGTGTTTATGCCCAGCTTTTCTGTCTTGTCCTGCTTGTTAGTCACGAAATTGCCTCCAGGCCGTGTTGCATGCTGATCTACCGACTCTCATTTGGAGAGTTTTGTAAACTTGCGTCCATCGGAAACAATTTTGCAACGGAATGTGTTTGTGTCCGCTTCCGGTGGATACTTCCAATTTATTGGATAAAGCGCGCATGGGGCGGATGCAACATCGAGCTTTGTAACAGTGATAATGTAAACCAGAGAAAGAGTAATCTCGATATGCCCGATCTGAATAAGCGTAAAGCCTCAAGCATTATCTTTTATCCGGTTCGCGCAGCATCGGAGCTGATAAGAGCGCTTTTGAGGCCAGCTTATCCGGGTGCGCCGTCGAGTTGGACAATGGAGATGACGGCACTCGTTGTGCTTCTGCCTTTCGTGTTGCTGGTTTTGCATATTTGGGACGCGCAGATTGTCCGGGCTGCAATGAACAGCGATTTCATCCTCATGGAAGTTCTTCGGACGACTACCGACCTGATTCGTACGATTGTCTGGCTGGGCATAGGTATGATCGTTTGGATGGTTACAGCACTCCTGCTTTCACCTTCCATACGTCTTAACGCGCAGCAGATACTCGTTCGCTTTCACAGCTGGGCAACGCTTGTGCTTGCTTCGATTGTAGCGGGCAGTTTTCCAACTGAGATTGGGAAGCTTGTTATAGGGCGTGCACGCCCGCTTTTGCTCGATGAACTGGGGTCGGCGTATTTCTCACCGTTTCGCGGTGAACACTCCTACGAAAGCTTCCCCTCGGGACATTCCATGATGGCCGGTATCATGCTGGTATCACTATGGATTTTCTTGCCGCGCTGGCGATTTCTGACCGTGCCGGTCTGCATACTTTTCGTAATCAGCAGGCTTGCCGCCGGTGCTCATTACCCGACTGATGTCGTGGCTGGGCTGGTAATTGGCTTTATCGCGACGTGGTGGGCTGCTCGCTTTATGGCGACGCGAAATATTATTTTTTCTCTTGATGAAGATCAGATCATGCCACGTATATAAGCTTGACAAAAACGAGGTGTTTCTCACAGTGAGTTTCACCTCGTAACGCTAGTAAGTATTTGTATTTAATTAGTTATTTTAATTCTTTTCATTTTAAGTAATTGCTAATCTGCAATCCGAACAAATTTACTCGGAAATAGGGAAATCATGTAAATTTCTGCATGCATCGCGACATTTTTTTGAGCAAACAGGCTTTTCTCTGGACGTTAAGAGCTTGACCAAAACCAAAATATCGCCTTCGATAGAGCGGTGAAGGCGACAGGTGTCCTACGCCCATAAAAACCAATGAGGGTCGATAACGGCTCCGGGCGAGAGATAGCTTGTGTGATGCAGGGGTTGGGGGAGGTCTTACGACTGGCTCTTCAGCTTAATGCTAAAAATAAAGCAACAGAGACGATTGGCTGTTCGGCTTATCGATCTCCAGGGAACATAAAAGGTTGCAGGCCAGATGAAAAAAACTGTTTTGACAGGGGTATTGGGTGCAGCGGCGTTGTTTGGCGCGGCTTCGGGAGCATCGGCAGATACGCTTTCTGATGTGAAGGCGAAAGGGTTCCTGCAGTGTGGCGTCAATACAGGTTTGCTCGGTTTCGCATCGCCAGATGACAAGGGCGAATGGTCGGGCTTTGACGTTGATTATTGCCGTGCGGTTGCCGCAGCCATTTTTGGCGATCCAACCAAAGTTAAGTTTACACCACTGAACGCGAAAGAGCGATTTACCGCGCTGCAGTCCGGTGAAGTGGACGTTCTGATCCGTAACACCACTTGGACCATCAGCCGCGACACATCGCTTGGTCTCGATTTCCCGGGCGTCAATTATTATGACGGCCAGGGCTTCATGATCAATTCCAAGAAACTTTCAGGCATCAATTCCGCGCTTCAGCTTTCCGGTGCATCCATCTGCGTTCAGGCTGGTACGACCACTGAATTGAACATGGCCGACTATTTCCGCGCCAATAAGATGGATTACAATCCGGTCGTCTTTGAGAAGCTCGAAGAAGCCAACGCAGCATACGATTCTGGTCGTTGCGATGCTTACACAACTGACCAGTCCGGCCTTTATTCGACCCGCCTGACACTGGCCAATCCAGACGATCATGTCGTTTTGCCAGAAATCATTTCCAAGGAGCCGCTTGGACCGGCTGTTCGTCAGGGGGATTCAAAGTGGGCCGACGTTATCCGCTGGACCCACTATGCGTTGCTCAATGCTGAAGAGTTCGGCATCACCAAGGCAAATGTCGAAGAGATGAAAAACTCCGACAATCCGGAAATCAAGCGCTTGCTTGGCTCTGAAGCTGACACAAAGATCGGAACGGATCTCGGTCTCACCAATGATTGGGTCGTGAACATCATCAAGGGTGTTGGCAATTACGGTGAATTGTTCGAGCGCAATCTCGGTGCCGGTAGCCCGCTCAAGATTGCTCGCGGTCTGAACGCACAGTGGACCAAGGGTGGCGTGCAATACGGTATGCCTATCCGCTAAGGATTGCTGTTGTTGGATGATATCAGGCGGGGGCAGCTATGCGCCCGCCGGATTTGTCGGCTCTAGGATAGTGCTGAGAGAAACGAATTCAGGTATCCTTTGAGCAATCAGTTCGCAGATCAGAATCTGGCACATCGTACCAAGCAATTTAATCCGCGCCTCGCGCTCACTGTGCAAGGCTGCACGACTCGGCATTTAAACGTATCTGCTTTGAACTGATTATCCCGGTGGGGGTCGGGAGCTACAGCTATTTTTTCAAAGCTGATGCGAAGGCCGAAAGAAAACAGGAAACATATGGCTTCCTATTCTGTAACCGAACAACGCCGCAGCGGCGGTGGAACGTCTCTCCTGTATGATCCGCGCGTTCGCGGCATCTTCTATCAGGTTCTGGTGTTCGTCGCTGTTGTGGCTTCGATTTATTGGATCGTGGGCAACACGATCACCAATCTTCAACGTGCCAACATCGCTTCCGGCTTCGGCTTTCTGAACGGACGCGCTGGCTTCGATGTCAGTCAGACTCTGATCTCTTATTCAAGCGATTCAACCTATGGTTGGGCGGTTCTTGTCGGTCTGATCAACACGCTTTACGTCGCGGCGCTCGGTGTGGTTCTGGCGTCGGTGATCGGGTTTCTGGTCGGTATTGGGCGGCTTTCGCGTAACTGGCTGATCCGCAAGATCTGCATGGTCTACGTGGAAGTGTTCCGCAATATTCCGCCACTGCTGGTTATTTTCTTCTGGTATTTCGGCGTTCTCTCGGTTCTGCCCCAAGCGCGTGAAAGCCTTTCATTGCCGCTTGGAACTTACCTGAACAATCGCGGCTTCTTCATGCCCGCGCCCGTATGGGGCGAGGGCGCTTGGTTATTGCCGGTAGCACTGCTGCTTGGCGTCGTGGCTTCGTTTTTCGTCGCTCGCTGGGCGAAGCGCCGTCAGATGGCAACGGGTCAACCGTTTCATACAGTTCGTGTGTGTGCAGCACTTATTATCGGTTTGCCGATCCTCGCTCTGATCGCCACAGGTTTCCCGATTACTTTCGATTTGCCGAAGCTAGGGACATTCAATCTCACTGGCGGCGCACAGATTAAGCCGGAGTTTCTCGCTCTCCTGCTGGCCTTGTCGTTCTATACGGCATCGTTCATTGCGGAAACTGTTCGCGCAGGCGTTCTCGGCGTCAACAAGGGGCAGACGGAAGCCGCCTATGCGGTCGGTCTGAGGTCCGGGCAGACGATGCGTCTCATCATAGTGCCGCAGGCATTGCGCATCATTATCCCACCGCTGTCGAGCCAGTATCTCAATCTTATCAAGAATTCCTCGCTCGCTATTGCAATCGGTTATCCGGATCTTGTGGCCGTTGGCGGCACGATCCTCAACCAGACCGGTCAGGCTGTGGAAGTCGTGGCAATATGGATGGTTATCTATCTCGGCATTAGTCTGGTTACCTCCGGCATCATGAACTGGTTCAATGCCAAAATGGCGCTGGTGGAGAGATGACAATGGAAAACGCAAATCTCCAATATGTTCGCACGCAAATGGTCGAGGGTGAGACGCCACCTCGCTCGGTTCAGGGCTTTTCCCACTGGCTGCGTGTCAATCTTTTTGCAACGCCAGCTGATGCTGCTCTGACGCTCTTCGGCCTCGCGATTGTTGCATGGTTTCTACCGTCAATGATCCAATGGCTATTCATCAATGCGGCATGGACGGGTACTGATCGCACAGCATGTTTGACCGTAGCTCAGGGCGGTGTGCAGCCGGAAGGCTGGTCTGGTGCCTGCTGGGCCTTTGTGAACGCAAAATACCAGCAGTTTATCTATGGTCGCTATCCGCTTGAAGAGCGTTGGCGTGTCAATTTGACGGCAGCATTGTTTGTCGTTCTGCTGGTTCCGCTGATGATCCCGAAGGTGCCGCACAAGACGATGAACGCCATCCTGTTTTTCCTGGTGTTCCCGGTTGTTGCATTCTTTCTGCTGGTCGGCGGCTGGTTCGGCTTGCGTTATGTAGAATCATCGCTTTGGGGCGGCCTTCTCGTTACGCTGGTGCTATCCTTCGTCGGTATCACCGTGTCGCTGCCACTTGGTATTGTGCTCGCGCTCGGGCGGCGTTCAAAGTTGCCTGTGATCAAAACGCTTTCCATCATATTTATCGAAATGGTGCGCGGCGTTCCGTTAGTGACAGTCTTGTTCATGGCAAGCGTGATGCTGCCATTGTTCCTGCCACCGGGCGTGACTTTCGACAAGCTGATGCGTGCTTTGATTGGTGTGGCGCTGTTCGCATCTGCCTATATGGCTGAAGTGATACGTGGCGGCCTTCAGGCAATCCCACGTGGACAATATGAAGGAGCAGATGCTCTGGGGTTGAGTTACTGGCAGAAGACCGGCCTCATTGTATTACCGCAGGCATTGAAGATCTCGATTGCAGGCATCGTAAACACCTTCATTGGTCTCTTCAAGGATACGAGCCTTGTCTACATCATTGGATTGTTTGATCTGCTCGGCATCGTCCGTCAGAACTTCTCCGATGCAAACTGGGCTTCTCCACAGACACCTGCAACAGGATTGATCTTTGCGGGCTTTGTTTTCTGGATTTTCTGTTTCGCCATGTCGCGATACTCTATATTCATGGAACGAAGGCTCGACACGGGTCATAAACAATAAGAATCAAGGGAATATTGGAAATGAGTGCACAAAGCGCCCTCCCACAATCCGAACTCGGTGTCGAAATCGACCGTAAAAAACATGAAGTCTCGAAGACCGAAGTGGCCATCGAACTTAAGAATATGCACAAATGGTATGGCGAGTTTCACGTTCTGCGTGATATCAACCTGAAGGTCATGCGCGGCGAACGTATCGTTGTTGCGGGCCCATCGGGCTCGGGTAAGTCAACGATGATCCGTTGCATCAACCGTCTGGAAGAACACCAGAAAGGCCAGATCATCGTTGACGGTATTGAACTTACCAATGACCTCAAGAAGATCGATGAAGTGCGCCGTGAAGTCGGTATGGTGTTCCAGCACTTTAATCTCTTCCCGCATCTGACTATTCTGGAAAACTGCACGCTTGCGCCGATCTGGGTGCGTAAAATGCCAAAGAAGAAGGCGGAAGAAGTCGCCATGCATTATTTGGCGCGCGTGAAAATCCCGGAACAGGCCAACAAGTATCCGGGCCAGCTTTCAGGTGGTCAGCAGCAGCGTGTGGCAATTGCCCGTGCGCTTTGTATGAACCCAAAGGTTATGCTGTTCGACGAGCCGACATCGGCGCTTGATCCGGAAATGGTCAAGGAAGTGCTCGATACGATGGTGAGCCTTGCCGAGGAAGGTATGACGATGATTTGCGTGACGCACGAAATGGGCTTTGCGCGTCAGGTTGCCAATCGCGTGATCTTCATGGATCAGGGCCAGATCGTTGAGCAGAATTCGCCAGCCGAATTCTTCGACAATCCGCAGCATGAGCGCACCAAGCTGTTCCTGAGCCAGATCCTGCACTAAGCGATAAACTGGCTGAAATACCAGAATACCCGCCGGATAATATCCGGCGGGTATTCTGCCAATAGACTGAATGTGGCGGATTATTCGTCGTGTGGGCCTTGGCAAAACTGAATGCGATTGCCGAAAGGATCAATCACCGCCATCACGTGACCCCATGGAGCATCTTCAATGCCTGGGCGCATGTAGCGATAACCGCGCGAATTGACTTCCTTTTGGAATTCCTCGACGCCCTGCATACGCACGAAGATATTCGCGCCAGGGCTGCCGTCGCCGTGATGTTCGCTTAGATGTAGCACGAGATCCCCACGCGAAACCTGCATATAAAGCGGCATTCCCTCTGCAAAGCGATGTTCCCAATCGAGCGTGAAGCCTAGAAAGCCAACATAGAAATCTTTGGCTTTTTCGATATCGAAAATGCGGAAGATTGGGCACGTCTGTTCAAAATGGATTGTCATTCTGGCTGGCCTTTGCAACTGGTATGTCTATCCCGATAGAAGAGGTGGTCGTGACAGAATATCGTTGAACTGAACATCTGGAGCCAAAGCAATATCGCGAGTTCCATGCTTTTTACAGTAAAGAATGGTGGACCTCAGCACGCACATTTGAAGATGTGTCCCATATGCTCACGCATTGCGATCTTACGCTGTTCTGCCGCGATACAAGTGGAGCGATTATCGGCTTTGCGCGGGTGTTAAGCGATTTCACTTTCAAAGCCATGATTTTTGATGTGATCATAGCTGAACAGTGCCGTGGTCAAGGGCTTGGACAAGCACTCGTTGAACGCATTCTCAACCACGAAAAATTGCAGCGGGTCAAAAGCTTTGAGCTTTATTGTCCCGAAAGACTCATCTCCTTTTACGAAAAGCTCGGCTTTGTAAAAGGCACTTCGACCCTGCTGTCCTATCAACGATGAATTAGTCTTCGACAAAGTTGCGCAGACGCTGCAGTGCATCGTCCCATTGCGAGGAAACGGTGGTGAGATAAGCTCGGGCATCGACAAGCGGGGTAGGGCAAAGCCGGAAGCGGCTTTCTCTGCCTACTTTATCGCGCTCAACCAATCCTGCTTGTTCAAGCACCGAAAGATGCTTGGTCATGCCCTGCCTGCTAATGCTGCCGTTTTGAGAGAGCGTGACGATTGAGCGGCTTTCGCCGTCACTCAAGGTCTCGATCAGCGCCAGCCGAGTGGGATCGGCCAGCGCTGCAAAAATGGCAGATATATTTCCTGGTTGCGTGAACGAGGCTTCGGTCATTTGCTTTCGAGGTAATCCTTTATATTCCGCATCTGCTCTTCCCACCCGCCAGTATTCATTCGAAGAGCTATTGGCTGGCGATCAGCCGGTAGCGCGTCGAAGCCTGTTTCGATGACGGTAAGCCTTGTACCGGATTCTGTTTCCTTGAGCTTAAACTCTACCAGAGTCTGTGGTTCTTTAGAGTAATCCGCATCTGTTTCAATTGCATAGGGATGCCATGTGAAGGCAAAATAATGCGGAGCTTTCATATCCTTGATGAAGGAAGTCCATTTGGTGTCGCCGCATCCGTCGAACGTAAATTGACCGGTCGAAGGGGTGTCGACGATAAATGGCCCATCAATTTTGACCTTGAACCATTCACCGAATTCCTCATGGTCAGTGAGTGCGCGCCATACGCGATCAATGCCTGCGCGAAGGTCTACAGTTTTTTCTATTCGGTCCGTTACTAATGCCGTTGTCATGATCTACATCCTTTCAAATTGGCAACTGTATGGTTGCTAATTTACACGACTTAAATAGAAAAGCAACCAAAAGGTTGCATATAATTAATCGTGTGGAGATGCCTTGGCTGGAAGTGGAAAAAGCATAATAAATTTTTCTGCCAAAGCGCGGTCGCCTTTGAGCGTGAGCACATTTGCAGCTTCAAGGGCCGCGAGAGGTTGCCCGCCATAAATGGTCGCGGCCATCATGCGAGGCGAGCTTTCAAAGGCGATATCGTACTGCTCCGCTTTGCCGCGCGTAATCGCCAGTTTGCTGTCTTGCAAGTGTGCAATGAAGTCTTCTCCATCCAGCCGCAGTCCGACAATAGCTGTCAAGCCTTGTGAAAGATTGGGATCGATCATGGTTCTGAGCGAAAGCAGGAACGAAGTGGTTGAGATAGGTAAGTTTGGGTCATGGCTGGGTGAACGGGCCGCCCATCGGCCGAGCGTCTGTAGAATCGGTTCGGCCTCGTAGCCCCACTTGGTCAATTCATAGACTTTTACTGAGGCGGGAGGCGGGAGCTTCGATTTGCGTAGAATGCCAGCTTCTTCCAATCCCTCTAGCCGCTGGGTGAGGACATTGGCACTTATTCCGGGTAGGTCGGCGCGCAAATCGCTAAAGCGCTTAGGCCCAAACATCAATTCACGAATGACGAGCAAGGCCCAACGTTCACCAATCAAATCAAGGGCATGAGCCGCAGCACATGCATCATCATAGCTGCGTCTTGCTGTAGGATTGTCGCGTTTAGTTACTTTTTCTAACTTCATAGTTGCTAATTATAACTTACCTGTCATTATGTGCAAGTGAACTTACGTTGGTTGGGGCTGGCCGATTCATTAAACCCGACTATATCGCCAAGGGGGTCGGGCAGGCGATAGAAAACCAAAATGTAAAATGGGCGCTTCAAGCCCACCAATGGAGGAATAACATGCCTAAATTGATTTTCGTGAACCTGCCCGTCAAAGATGTTGCGCGCTCAACCAGTTTTTATGAAGCGATAGGCGCGACCAAAAACCCGATGTTCTCGGATGAAACAGGATCCTGCATGGTGTTTTCCGACACCATCCACGCAATGGTCCTCAGTCACGATAAATTCAGCCAGTTCACGCCAAAGAAGATTTCAGATGCGAATGCTACAAGCGAAGTGTTGATCTGCTTGTCAGCGGACAGCAAGACGGAAGTGGATGAAACGGTTGAGAAGGCCGTGAAGGCTGGCGGTCGGGCGGATCCTGCTGCAAAGCAGGATTATGGTTTCATGTATGGCCGCAGCTTTGAAGATCTCGATGGCCATATCTGGGAACTGATGTGGATGGATATGGAAGCAGCTGCCAAAGCCATGGGCTAACGCAAAGACATAGGGGCTGAGACATATGGGAGGAGAAATCCATGTCTGGTTTAACAGTCTGCCTCTGGTTTGATAATAAGGCCGAAGAGGCAGCCAATTATTACGTGTCGCTCTTCCGCGATTTGGGAAGACCGGCATCAATAGATGGCTTCATTCGGTTTGAACATGGCCATCAAACCGGAGGAACCGACGTCGTGACTGCAAATTTCACGCTCGATGGGCAGGCGATGACGGCCTTGAATGGCGGACCACAGTTCAAGTTCAATCCGGCCACGTCGCTTATTCTGAAATGCAAGGATCAAGCGGAACTTGATGCTTTTTGGGATAGGTTGCTGGAAGGCGGCTCGGCCATGGAATGTAGCTGGCTGACGGATAAATATGGCTTCGCTTGGCAAATTGTGCCGGAATTTCTGCTGGATATTTTGCAGGACGGTGCGTCAGACGTCAGACAGCGTGTCGCAAATGCCATGATGACAATGGTCAAGATTGATATCGCGACGTTGGAAGCTGCCCGAGACGCCCGTTAATTTTGCACGACCGCAACGGCATCATAACCATACAGCCAGTCCAGATCTTTCAGGAAAGAATCTGGACTGCGTATGGCAAAAAGCATGTTGCGGCCGAGCGCAAAGACACCGGTCGCGTGATAGGCGAACCGGTTCAGCTGCCCACGTTTGGCGACAGCTGCGATCCGTTCCTTACGCACTTTGTCGAAATGCTGAAGTGCCGCTTGTTGATCGGCAGCGTCTAGTGCTTCTGCCAGTGTTGCCGCGTCTTCGATGGCCATGGCCGCACCTTGCGCCCCGAAAGGCGTAACAGCGTGAGAAGCATCACCAAGCAGGATTGTTCGTCCATCGCAGACGTATTGCGCATCCGGCATCTCGAACAATGGCCAATAGGTCCATTCTGGCGCTGTGGCGATCACATCGCGAACTGCTGGGTGCCATTTCTTGTAAATAAATTTGAGCTGCTCGTGGTCTCCGACCTTTGACCAGCCTTCGCCCGGATTTTCGCCGCCTGTTATCGCGACGAAATTGAAATGTGTCCCACCTTTGACCGGATAGGCGATGAAATGAACCTGTTTACCAAGCCATGCCGATACAGCTTTTTTCAGCGGCAGTACATTTGTGAAGGATGCGGGCAAATCACTGGTAGCGATCGTGCTGCGCCACGCGATATGTCCGCTGAAGCGGGCTTTGCTTTGCGCAGCATTTGCCCGTTCTGCAGACCATACACCGTCACATCCGAGCAGATAATGCGTTTCAATGGTCTCAGTTACGTTTCCGCGACGAACCTCAGCCTGTATCGCTTGGCCAATGACTTCGTGTCGAATGATTTCCGAGCCGAGATTAATGTCTATGGCTGGGTTTTCCACGCAAGCAGCAAGTAGAGCTGATTGCAGGTCGGCGCGGTGGCAGACAAGGTAAGGGTAATGCCAGCGCTTGAGTGCTTTATCGCCAAGCTCCATTGCGAGAAGAGGGCGTGCGCTGCGACTATCAATCAGGAAAAGCGCGTCAGGCGTAACAGCTTGTGTGGAAAGCCTGGTGGCAATGCCAAGGCGTTGCAGATGGCGCATGGCGTTCGGGGCCAATTGCAGGCCCGCACCAACTTCAGAGAGTGCATTGGCTTTTTCGAAAAGCTCTACTGACCAGCCTCTGGCTGCAAGCTCAAGCGCTGCACTTAATCCTGCAACGCCTGCTCCTGCAATCAATATGCGCCCTTTGCCCAAGCTGCTCATAATTTCAGCGACACGATAATTGCCGCTATCTATTTTCAGGCAGCTTTGTCGGCTGGCGCTTCATAGACGCAGCCCGCTGGAACGGTTTCGTCAGCATGAAGCTGCGCGTTGTAGCGGTAGAGCGTCGAGCAATAAGGGCAAACGACTTCGCTTTCGTCACCCATGTCGAGGAAGACATGTGGATGATCGAAGGGTGGATTCGCGCCGACGCACATGAATTCCTTCACGCCGATTTCAATGGCATTATGGCCAGCGTCATTCTGGAAGTGTGGGATGATGTGATCGGACATGATACGCTCCGGTGCTTGTGGATCGCGACATTCTAGTGGATTGAATTTGACGTTTGAATCCAGACTGACACACACGCTGTGTCAAACGTCAAATTCGAAAAATCCACTAGATTCATAAGCTTGCTAGTGGTCTGATTCCAACATTTGTCCGACGCCTGTATCCGAGGGATGAAAATGTCGGAATCAGACCACTAGTAGGGTGGCTATTTTGGGAGGGTTTACCGCGAACGGCTTGTTTCTGGAAGCGTTTTCATCAATTCTGGAGACATTTCAAGCGGTTTGCTATCAAACTGTCATATGACAGCCATAGGCTTATGGTCGCGCCGGGATTTTCCGGTAAAAGCCGGGACAGGAAAAATGAACGAAAACAGCGTTATGGCACCCCAAACCACAGATTTGACCTCCGATGTGACCACAGAGGCAGCAACTGATGTTTCTGCGGGCAAGAACACCGGCAAAGTTCAAAACGCTCACGAAGCTTTGAACGATGACCAGACCTCGGCGCTGATGCAAAGCCCTGAGCGCTTCGTCAATCGCGAGTTTTCCTGGCTGCAGTTCAATCGCCGTGTTCTTGAAGAAGCTGCGAATATAACCCAGCCCTTGCTTGAGCGCCTAAGATTTCTGTCCATTTCAGCAGCCAATCTCGATGAGTTTTTCATGGTCCGCATTGCGGGGCTCGCTGCACAGGTGCGCGCTGGTGTTGCCATGCGCAGTGCTGATGGCCGCACTCCCCAAGAGCAGCTCGATTTTGTTCTGGAGGAGGTAGGACGCCTCCAGGAGGGCCAGCAGGAGCGTCTGCGCACGCTGCGTGAGGAGCTTGAAAAAGAGAGTATCGAAATCGTGCGCCCGTTGGCTTTGTCAAAGACGGAGAAGGAATGGCTTGAGAATCATTTCCTTGAGACGATTTTCCCGGTTCTGACTCCGCTTTCCATCGACCCGGCTCATCCGTTTCCGTTCATTCCCAATCTCGGCTTTTCCATTGCGCTGCAACTCGCGCGCCGCCTCGACAGCCATCCGATGACTGCACTCTTGCGTATTCCTGTTGCGCTCAGGCGTTTCATCCAGCTGCCGACCGAGCAACAGAATGCTTACCGTTTCATCACGATTGAGGATGCAGTCAGCCTGTTCATTGGCCGCCTTTTCCCGGGCTATGAAGTGCGTGGCGCAGGAACATTCCGCATCATTCGTGACAGCGATATCGAAGTGGAAGAAGAGGCGGAAGATCTCGTCCGTCTTTTTGAAACTGCGTTGAAGCGTCGTCGGCGCGGTCAGGTCATCCGTATTGAGTTTGACTCCGAAATCCCTGAGGCGCTGCGGGTCTTCGTTGCAACCGAGCTTGGCGTATCGGAAAACAGGATTAGCGTTCTGGAAGGCCTCCTTGCGCTCAACATGATTTCGGAAATCGTGTCGATTCCACGCGATGATCTCAAGTTCATATCCTACAATCCGCGCTTCCCAGAACGTATTCGCGAACATGGCGGCGATTGTTTCGCAGCGATTCGCGAGAAAGATATCGTTGTCCACCATCCATATGAATCGTTCGACGTTGTAGTACAGTTCCTGCGTCAGGCCGCTGCAGACCCGGATGTGCTGGCGATCAAGCAGACGCTTTATCGCACCTCCAATGACAGCCCGATTGTACGCGCACTGGTTGATGCTGCTGAAGCAGGCAAGTCGGTTACGGCGCTTGTCGAACTGAAGGCGCGTTTCGATGAAGAAGCCAATATTCGCTGGGCACGTGATCTTGAACGCGCTGGCGTGCAGGTTGTGTTCGGCTTCATTGAGCTGAAAACACATGCGAAGATGTCGCTCGTGGTGCGCCGTGAAGACCAGAGACTGCGCACATATGTGCATCTGGGTACCGGCAATTATCATCCGATCACGGCG
This sequence comes from Brucella sp. HL-2, assembly GCF_025846885.2. Classification (NCBI taxonomy): domain Bacteria; kingdom Pseudomonadati; phylum Pseudomonadota; class Alphaproteobacteria; order Hyphomicrobiales; family Brucellaceae; genus Brucella; species Brucella sp. HL-2. The sequence goes on from NZ_JAOYTK010000033.1 coordinate 42,761, forward strand.
CGTATCTATACCGATCTGTCGTTCTTTACATCTGATCCCGATATTGCGCGCGATGTAGCGCATATTTTCAATTTCATCACGGGCTATGCGCAACCGGCTGAAGAGATGAAAATCGCTATTTCACCGCTGACGCTTCGCACGCGAATCCTCAAGCACATCGAAGACGAAATCACCAATGCGAAGGCCGGACAGCCTGCTGCGATCTGGATGAAGATGAATTCGCTCGTCGATCCACAGATTATTGATGCGCTCTATAAGGCAAGTCAGGCAGGCGTTCACATCGATCTGGTGGTGCGTGGCATTTGCTGTCTGCGACCGGGTGTTCCGGGTCTCTCAGATAACATCCGCGCAAAGTCCATTGTTGGACGTTTTCTTGAGCACAGCCGCATATTTTGCTTTGGAAACGGGCATGACCTACCTTCCGGCAAGGCAATCGTCTATATCGGTTCAGCCGATATGATGCCACGCAATCTCGACCGCCGCGTTGAGACTTTGGTGCCCATCACCAATGCCACCGTGCATCAGCAAATCCTGTCGCAGATCATGTTTGCCAACATAATTGATAACCAGCAGAGCTATCAGCTACTTGCGGATGGCACCTCTCGCCGGATAGAAAAAGAAGCTGGAGAAGAAGCTTTCAACGCGCAGGAATATTTCATGACAAATCCAAGCTTGTCGGGTCGCGGAAAGTCGCTGAAGTCATCTGCCCCCCGCCTGATTGCGCATCGTAAACGTGCGCAGGCGGAAAGAAACACGACTTCATGAGTCCAGCAGTCGCACAAGGCCGTTTGAAAGGCCTCAAGCCCGTCGCGGTCATCGACATTGGGTCCAACTCGATTCGTGTCGTGGTTTATGAAGGCATCGTTCGTTCGCCGACGGTGCTTTTTAATGAAAAGCTTCTCTGTGGTCTTGGCAAGGGATTGGCCAAGACCGGCAAGCTTAATGAAAAATCTGTCGATATAGCATTGCGCGCTTTGAAGCGGTTCCGTGTTCTGGCCGAACAGGCTGGCGCGATTTCGATTCATGCGCTGGCAACCGCAGCCGCGCGCGAAGCGAAGAATGGTCCCGATTTTATCGCACAGGCTGAAGCCATTCTCGGTCGGCATATTGAAGTCTTGTCCGGCAAGGAAGAAGCCTATTATTCCGCACTCGGCATTATTTCCGGATTCTACAAGCCACAAGGCGTAACGGGCGACCTTGGCGGCGGCAGTCTTGAGCTGGTTGGTGTCAACGATCATGACGTAGGCGAGGGCATTACGCTTCCGCTCGGTGGCCTTCGGTTGCAGGACATGTCCAACGAACAGCTTCCAGAGGCTGCGAAGATCACCCGTACGGAACTTGCGCGCGCAACGCTTCTTGAACAGCATCAGGGGGAGGTGTTCTACGCAGTTGGCGGCACGTGGCGAAATCTCGCCAAGCTGCACATGACTGCAAAGCACTATACGCTTCATGTCATGCACGGATATGAGATGGACCCGGTGGAAGCGCAGAGTTTCCTAAAGCGTGTTGCAAAAGGCAATCTCGACACGATGCGCGGCATCGAAGCGGTGTCGAAAAACCGTCGCCAGCTTCTTGCTTATGGCGCAACCGTTCTGCTTGAAACTATTCGGCGTATGAAACCATCGAAGATCGTATTTTCGGCTCTTGGTGTGCGTGAGGGTTATCTGTATTCGCTGCTGCCGAAGAACGAGCAGAGGCTCGATCCTCTGCTGGCATCGGCGGAAGAACTGGCAATCCTGCGCTCGCGTTCACCGCGTCATGCGCGCGAACTTGCAACATGGACCACACTTTCTTTGCCGGTTCTCGGATTTGACGAGACTGAAGATGAAAGTCGTTACCGACAGGCGGCCTGTCTGGTTGCCGACATAAGTTGGCGTGCACATCCTGATTATCGCGGCTCGCAGGCACTGAACATCATCGCGCATGGTTCGTTTGGTGGTATTGATCACCCGGGCCGTTCTTTCATGGCACTGGCAAATTATTATCGCCACGAAGGGCTGGTCGAGGACGAGATTGCGCCGGAGATTTTGCAACTTGCAACGCCACGATTGCGTGAGCGTGCCAGGCTGCTGGGCGCGCTCTTACGCGTTATCTATCTGCTTTCGGCGTCCATGCCGGGCGTGATTCCTCGCCTTTATTGGCGTGAAGAGGATAACGGCATTGCGCTGGTCGTGCCGGGGGATCTCGCTGATTTGATTTCCGATCGTCCAGAAGGGCGATTGCAGCAACTTGCCAAGCTTACCGGGAAAAACCTGTACTTTGCCGTCGGCGACAGCGCCATTGAGGCGAAAGAGCACCCTTAGAGCGCGTTTCGATCTGATTGGATCAGATCGGCGCTCTAATTATCTGTTTTAACGCGCATCTTTGTCCGAAAACCGTTTCACACTTTTCGGGATGCGCTCTAGGCTCCAAACCCAATTAAACATTTGATCAAATTACTTCTTCATGATTCACTCTCCTGATAACGGGAGTTTTGGAGCATGGCAGGAGAATTCTGGCTTGATGATCGGCAATGG
>NZ_JAOYTK010000034.1:0-40018 GCF_025846885.2 Brucella sp. HL-2
TAGCCCCTCGCCTACCCTTCAGGAAATGACATGGCTAAGAGATATGGGCGCAATCAGCGCCGGAAGCATCGTGAGCAGATCGAAGTGCTCGAGAGCACATTAAGAGCGAAGGACGATGTTCACCGGAAAAAAATACTGCAGGTCGTAAGGGAGTTGGGAGATACTATCTCCCTGATAGTCGCTTGGGATAACGATGTTCGGGAGATGCTCGGGGATTACTCGGCATTTCTGATAGAAACTGGACGTATCAAACATGGCAAGGTGTTCGACGCGTTCTTTAAAGTGCGTCTAAGCCCTGTGGTTCCAGAGACGCCATCTCCGATTGATTTAGTAGCTTTGCATGACCGCGTAACAACCTTGCGCAATTTGATTGAGATCGAAGAACTCCGTTACGATCTTCAACACCTAGTTAGGTTCCAGCAGGTCGATAAGAACGGAAATACATTTCTGCATCTCTGCTATGGGCTCCCTCAAAGAGAATTGAGACGCATGTATGAGCGAGATTACGTGCAGCTCGCGGAGCACATAGCTCACGAATTTCGTTCTTACATTGAGAACCCACCTGCCAATTCACACTCAAACTATAGGGAATTTCGGCCATGACGCCACAAGAAGCCGTCGACGCACTGAATGGTGCGGAATACACAAAGGAAGGCTCTCCCGAGCTGTTCGCAAAAATGAAGGACGCGGGACTGGTTGCCGTTTTTGGTGCGAGCGACGATCTGGTTGAGTTACGTGGCGCGATATATGATGAGATTGGCGCTTACGAAGGCACGACCTTTTACGTGACGCCAGCGGGCTTGCTGCAAAACAAATGCGAAGATGAGCACTGCCCACATTTCGCGCTTGAGAAAGATAAAGCCGCAAAAATTAAAGCGGTATGGTGTGATGAGAACCTAAATACCAGCTGGTCTTATGACACTGATATCCCACATGAGACGTTCTCGATCTATGAGGAAGATGAGCTTTACTGCATCGGCATCGTTTTTGCCTTGGCTGATGCAAGTCCGACGGTCGCCACCGTTACAAACTCTCATTGATCTGGTGATCGGGGATTGGAAAACCGACTGTGTTCGGTCCTGAGCCTTTAGTTCGGTGAACCTGTTGCATAGCATCAGGATCCCCGACCATAGGTCAAGGAGTCGATGCCATTCAGGTTGGCATGCAAATTACCTACACAGTCGGGGTTTCCAGCCCCGGTCGCCGCGTCTGCGACCAATCATCTGCTTAGTAAACTTTTCGCGAGTTGTCAGGATGGAAAATAGTCCAACGCACAAAATGTCCCGAATTGAAAACATCAGCCGTCGCTGTTACATCGTTAATAGTTAAAGGGGGGCTTCCATGAAGCGTTTGATTCTTCTCGCCGCATGCGCTGCGGCACTTTCTGCCTGTGCAACCACCAACGAAATGCCACTCGCGCCTAACATGGTTCGGCTCGACACGCAGGCTTCAGGCGCGTTGTTCGCCGGATCCGCTGGCAAAATTACGATGAAGAAAGCGGCGCAATCGACTTTGAGCCGTGGTTACACTCATTTCCGACTAGAGCAGGCCAGCACATCGCAGGGACGCCAGCTCGTAAGTGTCAACTCTTGGGATAACGGAACCGTGTCAGCGCGCCGTTATGGCAATTCGGTATACGGCAACTATAGCGGCTTTGGATCTGCCACGCCAGTTTATGCACCGACGGCCAACGTGGGTGTGACGGTTATTATGTTCCGGAAAGGCGATGCGGGCGCACGCGGCGCGTTTAACGCTGCAGAAGTCCTGAAAAAAGAAGGCAACGTCTGACAGGGGGGTTACTCCCCCTGCCCTGCACCTTCGGCAAGATCCAGCAAGTATGCCATGACATCGCCGCCTGCGATCAGATCCAGCTTGTCGGCCAATTCCCAAAATCTGTTTTTATCTTCCGGCGCAACTGCAATATTCAGTTGCGCCGTTTTCGTAGATTTTCGACGGCGGCGACCATCGATCATCTTGAGTTTCTTCGGTTTGGTGACGGCTATCTCGGTCTTTGGCAGTATTGGCTGTGGCGCGTGCCGTGTAGAAAAGCCCGCCTCCTCTGCCATACGTTCTAGCTCTTCGGTAGGAACGACATTGGTGGGCGCGCGTGGCTTAAACGCTTCCAGATCAAGATTAAGGGAGGCTCTTTCGCGGCTCATGCTGCTTTGACCTTCTTTTCAGCTCCCAACTGCGAGACGATTGTAGATCTCAGCTGTTCAACAATATCGTCTGTAACAGCTTCTGCGTTGACAATGGCAGTGTGAGGGTTCGCCACATCATCGGCAGTTAAGTCGTAGATAGAGCCGCCGAGCTGAAAAATAGCGCTGAACGCCGCGCGTTCGGCCATTGCAGTTCCAAGCATGGGGATTCCGCTCTCGCGTAACATCTTCTCGATGTGCCTCATTTCCTTGCTGCGCAGCGCAGTCGTCATTGAGAACATCACGCGGTAAGGTATCTGCCTCCTAAAAGCTTTGCCTTCGCGCTCCAACAGAGACACGATCTTTGCGGCTTCGTCTGCGTCGAGCTGCTTACCCTTCATGGGAATGATGACGAGATCCGCGCGGCTGATTGCATAGGTTGTCGTCAGATTTGCAGAGCCTTCGAGATCCACGATGACAAACGGATCTTGTGCTGCCGTCTCGTCTATCACGTCGAGCACATTTTGCTCGTTGACTTTCGGGATAACGCGAAGGTTTTCCGGCATCTTCTCGGTGCGGCTGGCCCAACGGGCAATAGGCTGGTTTGGATCAGCATCAACGACGGTAACGCGAGATCCTGCGGCGGCAAGCACCTGCGCCATTAGCAATGCAGTCGTGGACTTTCCAACGCCGCCTTTTGTCGAGCACGTCACGATTACCGGCATAGTAGTTAGCTCCTAGAGGTCACGATGTGACGACATTGGAACTATGAGGTTAATATCTGGTGAACATAATGCGGCATCATTGGCGCTATGCCGCGGCAATGATGTAAGCAGGTAGGCAATAGCTCGCCAAATCATAGTGCATAAGAAGTGACAATATCGCGCCTTTATAGACGCTACAAAGCAACGATAATTCCCCTAGCTGCTGGCTATCATGTCAATTTGTTGCCAACACACCGCGGCAACCTATACAATACATAGTGACTATTTTTTCCCTATTTGCCGCCTGCAAATGGACTATGTTTTGCCTAGTGACTTTCTAGTGATTGGAAAAACACTCATAATTTTCAATGGCTTTCATAAAAAAAGGTGGCGCAGCGGCCACCTATAGATTTGATCTATCGAATGTAGATGAGGGCTCACGGCACTCCTAAAAGAAGCCGCGTGGCCGCAATTAGGGTCAAGAGAAATGCAAGATAGACCGCAACTATTGAAGCGTTATTTGCCAGCTTGGTTTGCGTCTGACCTGCGAATTGCGACCAGGCGATGAGAACCGCGCTATAGACGACGAGTGCGCGGATCTGCGCATCGCCATATAGCGCCAGGACGATCAATGCGACCAGTGCGAAGAACATGGCCGAAGCTGCATATTGTGCCTTACTCATTTCTTACCTCTCCAAACGTCAAGAATATCGCGAAGTGTGGTTACGGGATCCTTCGACGCCTTGAGCGCGTAGGAAGCGAGATTGTGCCCGGTGAGGGCAAGGCAGGCCGAAACCGCGTCACTCCAATTTGGATCGAGGTTTAGGCCGTAACGGATAGGTTCTGCCAGAAATGCGGCCACGATGATGCTGCCGAAAAACACGATCACTCGGGACGTAATCGTCATATCGCGCTGCATGATCGCGCCCAACATGGCAAAGCCGATAATAACCACCCACTTAGTAGGCGGAAATTGCCGGAAGAATTCAGTCCAGTCCTGCATTTTTACGGCCTTTGGCAAATTCCTTGGCGGTATGTCCGCCCATGTAAAGACCGAGATAAGCAAGCGAGATTGTCAGCAGCTGATCCATGAATGGAAATGTGATCGTCAGGCCGGTTGCTGCGTTCAGCAATGGAACCAACAGGAGCGCCCATGCCCAAAAGGCGAGGATTGCCCACATGAAAGCAGGACGCCATGCCCACGTCCATGTCGAGCCTTTATCCATTTCAGCCAGCATTAGGCGGTTTGCTTCGGATTGCTGTTTGACGCTGGCGGCAATAATCGCTGGCACGTCCAGCTCGGCTTCCATGATCGCACAGTCCAGCTTATCAGGTGAGCAAGAGGGCAGGGCGGCGGGCTCTACGCCCGCCTTGTCTGCAATCACACCAATGACCGCGTCCGCGACAACTGAGCCAGTCTTGCCGAATTTCTGACTGAGCACGTCACGAATAATAGGCGCGCCAAGCTTGGCGGCCGCATCAACGATGAGTGAAGTTACCAACGCGCTCATATCAGATCCTTTCCGCTTCAGCTGCGTATGCTTCTGCGCGGCGGGATTGGATCACGGCACGCGAAAGGTAATAGGCGAGGGCGATCACACCGGCGACGGCAACACCGCCGATAAACAGATTGAAAGCGAGATCCGCTTGCTCTGGTGAAAGCAGATAGCCGCCAGTGCCGCCGGTAAGCCCACCGCCGCCCTTTGTCGCCGCGCCTTTAACCGCCTCAGTGACTTTCGTCTCTGCTTTGTTGGATTCCTGCTCGAGCTCGAGCTTAACAGCTTTTGGGGCGACCTTTTCAGCAGCCAGCGCCCATGCAACGCCCTTGGCCTCTATATCTGCCACGCGACGGGCCCAACCCTTGCCAAAGGTTTTCCAGATCTTGAGAGACTGCATGAAGCTTAGGCGAGCGGCGCAGATCTTCTTCACTGTTTCGTGGTCGCGCCCACCAATTGACGCCAGCAGCCATTTCCGGCCACGCGACACGCCCGAGTTTACCGACGCGTCATAGACTGCCAAGTTGACACCCATCGCCAGCGTCGAACAACCGGCCTTAAGCCAGTATTCTTTGAAGTAGATCTCGCGCGCTTCAGTGATTGTGATATTGCGAACCGGCTTCACAGCCTTGTTCTGCGACTTGAGCCACGCGTGGTAAACGGCCTCGGTGACACCATACATGGTTTTGCCACCGGGGTCAGAGGGATGGTTTGACCATCCCCCTTCCCACGTTTCCGTAATATCGTGACACATCCGGAAGGTAGACGTTGCATTCATAACTGTGCCCTTGGTGGAAAGGAGCACGTCATGCGCCGTCGTTCGCAACAGTTACCATAAAAGCGAATCAGTGCAAACAAAAATCGCCCCCGCCCAATGGGTTAGGGCAGGGGCTATGTCATTAGCGATACATGAGATCCGGTAAGCCTAAGCGCAACTCTTTACCGAGCCGTTTGTTTTGGATTAGCACGCCGTCTTCTCTCTTTTTGCGGTTCTTCGCTTTGGCTTTTTGCGACTGATGCAACGTTTTGCCAGTAATCGCCATCGGCTTGTTGATCGGCACGCTGTTGAAGTGCTGGATCTGTTTAATCACTTCCGCCTTTGCATCCGCGTCACCAGCATTAACAGCCAACGAAAACCGATTGATCAGCTCTTGCCTGCGTTCCTTGATGCGCTGCTCTGCGTTCTTGAGCGAAGAATTGCGATCCCACGTTTCGGCAACCTTTGCAGGAGAGAACCCCATAGCCTGGGCGATTACGTCCCATGAAGAAATGGCATCGGCTGGCAGCACTTCATCGCCGCGTCCACTGACCACACCTTCGGACATATATCGATAAGCCTTCAACGCGTCTTTCAACACTTTAGGCGACATGGTTTCTATGCCGCGGTAGTATTTACCTTCCATAAGATTTTGTGCACCCGCATACCAGTCACGGCCCATGCTGACAGTCGCGCCAAGGCTATCCAGAATGAAGTTGTTATATTCATCCTTGCCTTTGAGCTCACGGGTAGGGGAGCGGAACCAAATATCAGCCATGCCGATACGGCTGGTTAGGTTGATCCCGGCATAGTGTCCAATTGCACCGTTCAACACTGCGCCACCAAGATTTGGACCAAGCACGTCGACCATGCTTTTCTTGAATTTTTCTTCAAATGTGAATGGATCGTCATCGTCCCCGAACACAGCCCCTAGCAAGGTCATAGCGAGGTTATATCCGAACACGCCAGTAACGCCGCCCATGAGCGACATCATGCCGAACACGCCTGCAAGCTGCGCGCGTGCCTCAGATTTTGCCTGTGCCGTGTCGCCCTTGAACGCTTGCTGAACATCACGAACAACGCGATATATCATATTGACGTTGTGCGACCGGAACACAAACAGGAGCTTGGCTGTATCCCCCTGCATAATTGTAGGGCGGCTCGAGTTGGAATAATCGAAGTGGGTTTTCCAAGTCAGAGAATGCGCCATATCAATAGCCTGATCGTCGCGCATGCCGCGTTCTTTCGCCATACGGAACGCTGCCAGTGCGGTCACTTCGCGGTTGAAAACCTCGGCATTGTGGAATGCCCATGAGATCTTCTCCATGACATTTGCCCATACAGGTGAGTATTCAACACCGGTTTCACCAACGCCCGCAAGATCATGCGACTGTGTGCGATCGATCAATCCACTGTCATAGAAAGCAGCCAGCGCATTGCGTTCGCTTTCATTGAGCGCAGAAGAGCGTTCAGCGCGGCCTCGGCCTTTTACCAACACGTCAGATGAAGCCTTGGCCAGCGCAACCGCTGCTTTCCCCATGCCGCCAAGCCGCGCACCCAAGATAGGGATACCTTGTGCAATTTTCACATTGTTGCGCGCTGTTACTTCAGCAACCGTCCGCTTATAGTTTTCCTCTGCACGCGGGGAATACATCGCGTCAGTGTCGATCTGGATCACGCCGTAGCTCATGGGGAAAGGCATGTGGAAGTCTTTCGACCGCCAGTAATACTCCTGCCGCGCGCCTTCCGGGGAATCGAAGCGATAAATATTGGCGTCGCCTTTCGCCATATAGAATAGCGAGCTGCTTTCCACTTCAAAGAAAGTCGTCGATGCAATGGCGTCAGACCGTACTAGATCTGGCGTATCGCCAAGCTGGAAAAATACCGCGCCCGACTTCGGATTGCCCTTCACGTCTTTCAGATCATAGAAGGCGATGTACTGCCCGCTGATCTGCCCTCCAATGAAGGTCGAAGGCCCAATATCAAGCCAATCGTCACGGCTCATTAGACGCTCTGTGACGTTGCGCGCCTGTCCGTCCGCTGTCACCGCGATAAGGCCTTCGTTCGATGGATAAGCAATTGCGAAGCCCATATCCACGATGCCGCGGGAGTTAATGCAGGGGAAATTCGCCTCTATTTTCACCATCTGCATCGAGTCTGGTGTGCTGCCCGCCGCAAGATAGGGCTGCGCCTTCGTCATGACGATAAGTGAAGTACCGATAGCGCCAAGACCAATAATGGCGGAATCGGTGCGCAATACATACTTTTCCGGCCAAGCGTGCGGACGGTAGGGCTCACAGAAATAAAGTGACTGCCCCACGAACGCGGCCATCATGCCATTTGGCATCGAAATCAGGCCGGTAAGCTCATCCGGTGGCGTGTTCCAAGCTCCTGAAGGAAGAGCTTCGCCAAAATCATCTACGCCAATGCTATCGGCAAAATCATTTGCAGATGCGCTGCGTTCCGCCAAGAAGTAAAAGAAAGTGCCGGACGCACTCGTTTGCGAGCGATAGATCCGCTGTGTTGATATGCGTCGGCCTGCGGGCGGTTCAACAAAGCCCGACAAAGTGACAGTTTGACCAGGCTTCCAATCGATCAGATTTGATGCTGGTGACGGCTCTGTTTCCTCACCGAGATCCGTGACATACGTATAAGAGTAAAGCCGGGCTTGTGTGTCGCCTGTCCCTGTACCCGCGATTGTTGCGGTCAGCGCGGTTTGTGGACGCGGAATGGACAACGGATAGACGGTATCACCGATGCGCATTTTAGGAGCGCCGTCGCCGGTGTAGTATAAGCGTTCAGTAGCAACCGCACCGCTGGCGCAATTGACCACCTTATCCCACGAAAGCCAGCGATCCTGATGTTTGAAAATTGTCTTGTGCTGTGCTGATTCCGCACGCGCGACCTGCACCGACATATTACGAGGCGTCAGGCCACCATCATCCAAGCGCACATTGATAGCTGATTGAGCGGCGGCATCACCCAACAACCGCGGGATAATGCGCGGCTGTTCACCTCTGAAACCGACCAGCTTAATTGCGGGCATAACTGTCCTCTAATAAGAAAGAGGCACGTCATGCGCCGCAACCATTGTGGCCGTTTGAACAGTCGCTGTCAAAGGCGACGGCATGGCCGCTTTATCTAAAGCTTGTAGGCTTCTCGCCAGAAGTCGTCTCTTTGTTCTAGTGTCCACGTCATTGCCTGCCGCACTTTATCAGTGAGCCAGTGCAGGCGATTGAAGTTCTGCGCGCCGATAATGAACATTTGCGCTTCGAACTGATCGTTTTCAGTTGGAAGCTGATCAATGATTGCTTGCAGCGGAGCGGGGATTGTCCCGCTTTGAAGGGCCGCTAACGCCTCCTGACGCGTGATGATTTCAAGCACCGCGAGATATTGGAAGAACTGGCGGCGGCTGATGTAGTCGGGAACAGGTTCGGGTTGTGGTTCCGGTTCCTGATAGTCGAAAATCGGTCCGTATTTGCCGAGATGAGCATCCGCCCATATCTGCCGACCGGCTTCTGTATCATAGTTCGCATGAATACAAATCGGGATCACGCCGAGGTCAGACGTTTTGACCGATCCGCCAAGGAGTGTTTGGTCAGGGTCCAACCATTTGAGCGCCAGTACATCTACAACGTTCATTTAGCCGATCCTTTTAACGAGGCCAGCGGTAGAGCCACCGACGCTTGATGAAACAACTCGCCAAGTCCCATAGTTCACCTGCGCGCCATTCAAACTGCCTGCATTCGAAATAACGAGGTCCACGCCGCCAACGTTCTGTCCATAGGTAAAGGTGGTACTATTCCGAATTTTACACATGGCTACCGTACCCACAGGGAAATCTTCGCCTAGAAGATAATCGCGAGCTCGCCACCAGACTTCATTCTTGGCGCCGTTTGCCCGCGCTTGAGCATCATTCTGGATACTTGGGATATCCCATCCCTGAAGGCGTTCAGCGTTCCATGTGCTGTTTGCATAGTTGACGCTGAAGTTTTTCGGGTCCCATACTTGATAAGCTGTACCGTCACCGTTCCCGCCCCACAACCAAGATGGCTGACCCGATTGACCAGACCATTGAAACTGAACGGCGGCACCGTCTGATCTGCGAGGATAAGCGCGACCGTTCATCGTACCCGCAACGATATTGTTTACTTCGGTCTTGTTATAGAAAATCGCAGCAAGCGCAGCCTTGATATTACCCCATGTCGTTTTGAACATGGTGGATCCGCCAGCGCCGACACCTGTGAAGAAATCACCATCAGCCGGTGCTTGCTTCGAATTTGCACCGGCGACGGCTGCACCAACACTAACCGTCGTTGTGCGGTCGCCCAATTCGTTCAGAGCGCCAGCCGTGGCGCGCAGATCAACTCGGGATCCGGCTACAAATGCCAGTGCGGAAGTGCCTTCCTGTGCTCGCTGGATCGTCATGATCGCGCCATTACGCGTCGTCACCCTGACGATTTCCATATTGCCGGAGCCGTCAACCAGTGTGAGCGGGAACCACTCTTCTGCCAAAAGGGTAGGAAACTTGCCAGCATCGCCGGGCTGCACCGAAAGAGTAGTGTCGGTGGCCGATATGTTGCCCGCGAGCAGCGATGCAGCGTTATTGCTTAGTTTTACCGGCATTATCGGCACTCCCTGATGCGAATTTTGAAACAAACGGTTTTAGTGCGCTCTTGCACCGTCGTGATGGTCAACGACACATGCGCTGTCTCACCGGCCTGCCCGCCCGAAATCCACAACCGCACGTTCTGATTTGAGTAATCCCCCTTATCGATGACAGCTCTGCTCTCGCTGATTTCGGCGGCCCAAGAGTCGACGCGGTCTTCAGGCAAAAGCCAATCATCGAAGGCAACGTCATAATCCAGCACATCGCCCGGTGTTTTCGTGTGAACAGCTAGGCTCATGTCGGATCCTCAAATCGTGGCGTGTTCATGCTGTCCCGATCCTGCGGAACTTCGATATGTCGATGATCGCGGCGGACGATCATTCCCGATGGCTCCCGCGGCACCCTCACCGAACGCGGATCCGCGAGCAGATCCATCGTGCGGAGCTGTTCAGTCGGAACCATCCGGACATGCGGAACCTTCACCTGTTCCTTAAAGGTGATGACGCTGACTGTGCTGATCGTGCGGCGAGCTGTAACAAAGGCATATCCAGTAAGGTTGATCCGTCCCGAGCTCGGTAGACCAACTCGCCTAACGGCTGTGGCGGACTCTTTGGTCCGCATCTTGTCAGCGCCGCGGATCGGAGCAAACGCGCGGAGATTGACAAGGTGCAAGAGCCGGATTGCCGCAATGCCCTGCGCAACCTGCCGTCGCCTTACATTAGCTGATGCTTTTGAAAAGCTTATACGCCCATCTGCAACGGCTGAACGGCGCGCATGGCTGGCAACGGTATGGTGAAAGCGAACCTTCCCGGCTGCGCCCATAACCGCGCGTCTTGTTGCTGCGCCTGTTGCGGAAACAGAAAGTTTCGATGACGTGCGAAGGCTATGGCGTTGGCTGGCATTGACTGCATGAACGAAAATCATACTGGCGATGCCTGGTGCTGCCGTCCTGCGAGTAGTATTGGCGCCGCCCGCCAAGGCAATGCTTATGGCCCCGTCCACGCGCACACGGCGAACTACGGTTGCTGACTGGCTGGTGTGACTTGTGGCGGTACCGGAAAGCGTGTGTATCACTGCGCCATCGTTGATTACGATGGCGTTGATCACCGCGCCTGATATCAATCCGGTACCGGCCATGTCATTCTACCTCAAGCGCCAGCTCGTTAGGGTGAACAACGACCTCATCAGTTGGGTTGAGCGTCTTATCGTACGTAAGAGTGCCGGTCCAAAGGCAATTGCCGCCTGTGGCAGCGTCCCAAATTGACCAATGCGTGATTTTTACAGATGCAGCGCCGTCCATGGTCGGGAAAAGCAATTGCTTCAGGTTCTTAGACTTCTTGGCTGCGGCCACTGCAAAGCCCGTATCAACCGCTTCACCCAAAGCAAAATCGAGACGCGTATAGCTCGGCCACTTTGCGGCTGTCATTTCGTTTGCACCCGTCAAGCCGCCATCGGCTGTATGAAGAGCAATGAAGACACGCGCGGGCGGCTCGAAGGCCTTGCCGCGGACTAATAGATCTATCAGTTTGTTGCCGGTGTAAGTCGTGGCGGGCATAGGGCACCTCAGAAGAGTTGGGGAGTTGTTCGCAGCCTTGCGCCAACCTGCGTTCGCGTAGCCTGCACTTTCGCTTTGGCGAGATCCGTTTCAAACTTTTGCAACATGGCAGATCCGAGCTGTGGGTTCGCAAAGTCGAGGTTCGGCGTCATCAGAACTTGCCCGGCAGCACCAAGCGCGAGCAGCTCGCCGTAATGTTCAACGAGATCAGCTGGCAGCACATCGGCTTCGAGAGCAGGCTTGAGCTGTAAACGCATCCACAAACGGCCTGCGCCACGCGGAAAAACTTGCACCGTGTTGGGCTGCAATTGCGCGTAGTAAGCTGGTCCGTCTGACTGTGGGGCTTTAGGATCGTCCCAATCTGGATAGTTTGCGTCCAGCCAATCAGGAGTTACAGGCTTAAGTGCACGGCCTTCAAAGCGCGCCTTCTCGATCTGAACAATCGCGGCACTTTGGATGGTGCACACATATTCGCAAGGATCCGCCTTGGTGAAGGTAGCTTCATCCGTGTCCCGCCATACAGCAGCGATCGAACAAAGCGCGCGGGCCTTCTCGATAATGTTGCGCTCCGCAAGCGGCAACGGACACGCTGCGGCAAAGGTCCGGACACGCTTCACCAGATCATCCAGCTCTACAAACCGCATTATGCAGTCCTCCGCGCATTCGGGCTGCTATCCGCCTCAACCTGTGTTTTGATGCCGATAGCCTGAGCAAACAGCGTGTAATGGCTGGAGGCCAAGGCGGCACTGCCGCCGGTCGCATCTTTGCTCTGTGCACGGTAGATCACGTAATCCAGCACCGGCGCTTCGTAAGTCTCGAGCAAGCCAATGTCCTGTTGGTACGAATCCAGCTCGTATTCATCGCCTTTGGCCGTAATAACGGGCGGGATGCAAGCCAGCAGAATTTCGATCTTTCCGCTGCCGTCATTGGCTGGATAGATGAAGAACTCGTCCGGGTTCTGTTCGTCGTAAATGTAATGGTCGGCCTGTTTCCGCGGCCTGCGTTCATCATGCCAGTTTGGCTCTATTGCGTTCATAGCAATCAGATCCACCGGGGTCAGAGCTTTGCCCGGTCTGCCATCTGGCAGAATGTTCCGGATAGCCTTCATGAACATCACCGGCGTGCGCTCGCCGTCTGTCGGCCAATGCTGCTTTGTACCGCGTTCAAGTGGAATAACGCGCGTATCGGTAGATGCTGAAGGCTTCGCAATGAGGATCGTTTTGACCGCTTCATTGATCCATTCGGCCAGCTCCGACAAAGGCCAGCGCGTCGACTCCTCATCTGTCAGGAGGATTCGAGCGCGGCTCATGATTTTGCTGGCCGAAAGCATTATGCAGCTCCGTTGTTGGCTTCATCGGTGCCGGAGCCGTCGTTGCCCGCGCCGTCGTTGCCGTTCTCTTCACTGTTGCCAGTGCCGTCGGTGTTGCCTTCGTTCTGGGTTTCACCATTGCCGGAATTTTCAGGCTCTTCCTGCTTGCCGGGTTGGACAGCCTTACGCGACTTCTTCGGCAGTGGAGTTTCTGGCACTTCGCGATAAACCGCCGGTCGCGATAGGAACATGCGCAGGTGAACCAGCTCTGTAACCTTTGCCGTGAAACGGTCGTGATCGTCCTTCACGAAAGTGTACTCAGATCCGCCAACGCTCTGCGTTGTTGGTCCGTTAATGCACTCGATGATCGCCATTGGATTTCCTTCTCGAGAAAATGGAAGGCGACGGCGTCATGCCGTCACCTTCCCGCCCCACGCGTTGATTAAGCGCTGTAGTAAAGCGTAATGCCGAAAGAGCCCTTGGCAGTGGGCGGCGTCTTCACTTCCACACCAATGCCGCGATGCGTGTCACGAACCGGCAAAGAGAGAGCCTGCGGACGCGTCACGCGCATGATGCCAGCTCCGAGCGCGGCTTCAGCAAAGATCAGCCCATCGAGCACACGGGGCGCAGCAACATCGACCTCTTTGTCATCGAAAGAGCCCGTAAGAATGCCAATATCCGCGGTACCGCCAATTTCCGCTGGAATATCCAGCGTGGCGTCGAGCAGCCGGTGATCAGCTGGCAGGCAAGACACTTCGATAATGTCGCCCACTTCGTGCTGTGCCGGATCAATTTCAACAATGGTGCGGAGAGCCACAACAGCGCCGGCGGCAAGTGCCGTCGGGATTGCGAGTGCAGCGGTGATAATCATACCCTTTTTCAAGGTCATAACGACTTCTCCAGTCTAGGAATTTCGGGGAAAAGGAGAACCGCCGCGCTAATGCGCGGCGGCTTGGGAGGATCAGGCCGCTTTGGCGTTTGGATCCTTCGCAGCGGTGTCGATGGAGATCACACCGAAATCAGTATCGTTGAAGCGGGTCTTCTTGATGCCGAGAATAACGCCCGACGAAATTGCGCCGTCGTTGTCATGGTCGACCAGCTCTTCGTTCCAAGTGAAGCGGAGCCCCTTGGTCGAGCCGTATGCAATCACACCGGCCTGACTACCAAGGAACAGCGCGCGTCCGGCTTCAACCTTTCCGCCTACACCCTTCCCGCCAAGGCGGATTGCACGCTCGTGGCTATGGAGAACAACGTTGTTCACCATGCCCAAGCCGCCCTTGAAGATCGGGCTGTTCTTTCCTTCAGCAGTCGCAGCGGCCTTCTGGATCTCGAGCCAACCGCCTTGATCCTTGTTACGCATGTCGTGTTCTTGGAACTTCGACATTACGCAAACATAGTGCGGCTCACCGTTGATTATGACAGGCACCATATTGGCGGCGTCCGGATCTTCGGTTCGCATCATGCTCGCCTTAACGGTCGCACGCTCAATGACCGCGCGTGACATGATGTCGGTTGCCTTCAGGTCGGCATGGCCTGTTGCCTCGCCGCCGAACAGCAAGTGAGCATCATCCGGAGCCTGAAGTGGGTTTTCGGCGGTGCCAGTGAAGTTGATATCTTCAATGAACTCATGATTCACGCCACGTTCGCCGGACAGATAGATGAAGGTAAGTTCATCGAAATAAGCCGCCCAATAGTCAGAAAGGCGATTTTTGCCGACGCTGCGCATGTCGTGTTCGGTACGCTTACGTGACATTGCGCCGCCAGTGCGCACACCGTGGCGCAACTGATCGATCGTAACCTTGTCGCTGGCAAAGCGAAGGTTTTCTTCGTTACCCGACAATCGCTTGTCGCCCTTGGTCGGTGCCTGGCGAAGCTGAATGGAAAGATCGAACGAGATGGTGTCGCCCTTGGCCGATTCAAGATCGGTCAGGCGCTGGATCACCGAGTTTTCGTCTGTGCCGACGAACTTGCGTTCAAAGTAGGATTTCTGGCGCGTGGCGACGAAGAGATTACCGGACCAACGCTTAACGGCGCGCTTATCGCCGAACGGAATAATAGTAGCAGCCATGACGTACTCCTTTGGATGAGAGAGCACGTCATGCGCATATCTCTAATAGTGTTACTCGGAATTGCAGGAAAAGGCAATAAAGTGAATGTGCGCCGCCGCCACGGCGCGCATCCATTATTGTTCGGCGTCTTCGCCCGCCGTTTCGACAACGGCAGGCGGGTTTTTGAGTAGGTTGATTGGCGAACGTTCAGTGACAAAGCCAAGCCGCACGCGTCGGCCCTGCTTTTCCTCAACCGTGATATGAAGATCGTCCGCAATCTTCACGGTCTGCCCAACTTTGACGGTAAGTGTAAGCACTGGCTCTACCCCGTTAAGCGTTCATGTAACGGTCGAGATCCGCCGGGCTCAACTTCGTCAAGGCTTCCTCGAACTTTTCAATGTCCGTGTCAGCCAACCGGTCGAGGAACGCAAATTCGCTGCCATCACCGGCAATATCTTCTGCCGCTGCGGCTGGAACATTGCGCAATGAGGGTGGCATATCCCGCTTGGCCGCGGCCTTCCCCGATTTATCCGGTTTAGGATCCTTGGGCTTTGGCTCTCCGAAGATCTCTTCGCCCAACTCAGCACGCAAATTGCGATCTGCCAGTTTCAGGACGTTCGGATGGAACGGGTTCGATGCATACTGGCCCACCTGCAGCGATTTCACATGCTCATTGAGCATCTTGATAAGCGCGCTGCCCGGCTTGTAGACGGAATTTCCTGCGATGAAGTCAGGAACAACCTTGCTCTGCCAGTCTTCTTTGGCCGTCTCTACCTTGTGTTCGCGGCGCATGAGATCGGATTGTAACGAATAGATCTCGTCATCAATCTTTCGCTCCTGCGCAGCTTTTTCCTGCGCGGTGATATCGCCGTTATCGAACTTCTCAGCTAGTTCCTGCTTGAGCTCCTGCTGTTCCTTGATCTTTTCTCGCTGGCTTCCAAGATCTGGCAAGGGATCGAAGGTGGCTAGATCATCATCGCCGCTGGCGTCATCGTCGCCAGCATCGCCACCATCCTTACCTTCTGGAGCAGCGTTCAAATCAAGCTCGGGTGCGCCTGCGGCTTCCTGTGCGGCGAGTTGTGCATCCAGATCGGTTTCGCCACCATCACCGTCGCCGCCATCGCCATTACCGGTATCATTATCAACACCGTCACCTTCGTCACCTGCGTCATCGTCGCCAGCCCCCTGCGTGTAAGCTTCAAGCTCCTGCTCATAGCCTTCGCGCTCTTCGTCGGTGAGCTGCTGTAGATCTTCTTCAGTGAGTTTTTCAAATTCCGTTGCCATTTGGGGCGGCTCCTGTCAGTTCTTCAGGTGAGTGGCCGAGCAACTGGCCTTCCATTGCTTCACGGTTCCCTGCCGCTTCAGCCTCTTTCTGTTGCTCCAACAGAGCCGCCGCTTCTGTCTCTTCCATAGTCGAGCGGGAATCGAATCCGCTCTCATGCAAAATGTGGTCCGCAATCGTGACCGCTGAAGGCGATGCCACGGCCTGTCCAGCCGCCGTCAGCGCCTTGCCCTGCGCGTCAACACGTGTGTTTACGATCTTGGCTTGGATTTCCGTCGCCGCGGCCTCATCGCGTGCAGCCTTCGCATTTTTAGTGCGAATTTCGGCCTGTGCGACCGCTTCAGCCATCTGCGCTTGCTTCTGTGCCGCCGCCTCAGCCGCCTGCTGTTCCGGCGGGATCTCGTTAGGATCTGCATCGGGATCCGGCATTTTGGAAATTGAACGAATACGCTTCGCAATTTCATCCGCGTAAGGCAAATCCGTCATCTGTACGATCAGATCAAGGAACGCCATGCCTATTTGTGGCGGCATGCGTGTGACCATCTCCATAAGCTGGTCAACCTGTGCCTGACGCTGCGTGCTACGTAGTTCTTCTTCGTCAATGACATAATCCGCTTTGGTGCGGGTGATATCATTGTCTGGAAGGCCGTCGTTCACTTCGATAAATTCAGCCTGTCCGCGCTTGTTGGTGATACGGAAAGCTTTCTTTTCCGACATGAACTGTTCGACAAGGGAAAGAACCTTTTCGCCACGCACTTGCTGCGCAAAGATATTGTTGTCAAACAGCTTGGCCGTGGACATGCTGCCCTGATCCTGCCTGCGCTGAATGGCAATGCCAGACGATGCATTTGTGCGTCGGCCTAAGAGCTCATCAGTCACGCCAGATGCTTGCTGCACCATAGCGATAGATCGTGACATGAGCTCCAAGTGACCTTGTGAGAGCTCGCGATCTGTATCAATGCGCAGCTCGGTGCCACGCTTTTTGATGATGACAGCATCAGGGCGCGCTACTTCTTCCAAAAAGGCGTCCAGATCATCGATAGCATCATCATCCATGATGGTTTTGCTAGTCGAAAGGATATGCAGTGCCTTTGATGCTCGCTTGTTCACATCGCGCTGAATATCCTTCAGTCGACGGATCATGCCGTATGGCAAGCCGTCCTTCGCACGCCGATAACCCCAAATCGGTGTGAACGGATACTTATTGTGACGGTATGGCGAACGCCCGAGATAAAGCATGCCGGCTGATGTGAAGATTGCCACATGCATGCGCATGATAACTGACTTCACAAGATCCGCTTCACGATATGCCAGCTGATCGCGGTGCGCCTGCGAGAATGGATCGAAGATCTCGCCGCTAAATGTTCCACCTGACATACGCATGGTTTCAACCGGACGACGGAACCATGCCTCTACGATCCGCACGCGCTTGCGATGATAACCGCCGACCTCAGATCGATTGCTAACCCCTACGCCTGCATGCGCATGTTGGTTCTCGATCTCTTTTTGATCGGAAATCTCGTCTGAAAGCTCATCAAGGCCGTAGTAGCCCTGTTCAGCTGTAGCTGATCGTTGCAGCAAGCCCTTGCGCTTTGAGAACATGGCCTCTGCGATATCGAGATCCACCCACTTGTGACGGAAGACATATCGAGCATCACTCAGATCCAATTCCATCGCGGTTGAATCGTAGAGCATATTGCGCCAGTCTTCATACCGCGTAAAAATCGGCTCTCCATCCGCTTCAGCGTCAAAACCGTCCTCAAGCCAGCCAATGCCAACACGTACCGCATCCTCGAATGCTCGGGATTTATGGAAGGGCGTGCGCGATGTGTCCGAAAGATATTTCAACAGCTCTGTCTTGCGCTGCGCTGGCTCGCTCTCATCCTTCCGACGCGGCAGAACCTTGAAATCGGTGCGGGTGCGCTTCTCAGTGCCAGTCACCCAATCAACCGATGCAGAAAGTACGTTATAGACCAAAGGAAGCTGACCGCGTTCCTTCAACACCTGCGCGTCGGCTGGATCCCATTGAATATTGTCGTAGAAATCGTCGTCTTCGGCCTGCTCTCGCCGGTTCTGGTACTGCCTGTCCTGTTCTGTAATGTAATAGGACATGAGCTGCTTATGCAGCGTGCAGGCTTGAACCCCATCCAAGAAATTCGCGGTCTGCCTTGGCTTCTTTTCCGGTGTGTCGGCTTGCGCTATCGGATCTTTCTTCCGCTTTGTTCGCACATTGTCGATGAAGTCGAGGTTTTCAAACATAATCGCGGATCTCCTGTTCGGTGATCTCGCCTGTGTCATGGTCGATACGGATCAAGTCGGCTGTAACGACTTGTTCAACGCCGAGCGAAGCAAACGGCGGTATCGCCAAAAGATCTCCCAAATGATCGTGGATCAATGATGTGAGACGGATTGCATTGCGCTTATTGAAGCGCATGCGCAGTGCTTCAAGAAAGCCCGCGATAGTGCGAGCAGCTCCGCGCGGATCGCCTAATTCTTCAGACCATTTCCACGCCTCAGTCACCGGCACGATGCAGGGGATATTATGGTCGCTGTTTTCTTCGCCAGTGCGGACAATGACCATTACGGAAGTGAACTGCGAGTTTTCCTCGCGCATCCATGAACCGATGAATGTCAGATCGCCATGCACTTTCGTCCAGGCGCGGTATCGTAGATCAAGTGCGACGGACATTAAGCCATTTTCCTTGTGCGCTGCCCATCACGCCGCCATCCCTGAGCGACGAGAGCGGTTCGGTTTTGATTGTCCGCCGTTGGATCCTGCGACCTTGCGCACGCGGTCTGCGTACTGCGCCTTCTGTCGAATGGCGTCCGCTGCGTGCTGGTGGCCGTTTTTGCGTGGTGTGGACATGAAAACGCCCTGCCGGGAGTTCCAATCCTTCCGATAGTTCTCAAGGTGCTTGATGCCCTCTGCACACTTGGTTTCATCGAAATGGTAAGTGGCGAAATCGGTGCGCAGCTCTGTAATCGCCGCCAACAAGTCGTTGGTGCGTGGCACGATCTCGATATCGGGAAGTCCTAGATCCCCGAGCATGTCCTCGTAAGTGCGCAAAGCTTCTGCGCCGATGCGCCTGTGCGCAGCATCATGCGGCAGGAAGTGCCTACCGTAGAGGTATTTGCGTTCGCGGAGTTTCTTGACGTAGTGGGCTGGCGGCTCGCCGCTGGCCTCTTCGTAGTCAATCCATATGTCTTGACCGCTGATGACTTGCAGGAACCAAATAGCCGTGTCGTCATTCGTGCCAATGTCCCAAAAGGTGTAAACCGGATAGGCGGGATCGTATGGATACTTGCCAATTCGATCTTCACGCCGGGCAAGTGCCAGCTGATCAGCCAGATAGACGCCATCGGTTGAAGTCTGGAAAGCTTCGTCGAGTGTCGACGGGAACTGCGACCACATCATTTCGCGGTCGCCCGCAAAATCCGTATCGCGTTTCTTCACGTACCAAGCGCGCTTACGCGCGTTCAGTTTCCGCCCGATCTTCGGCTCTAGATCTTCAAAATACTGCCGGTCGCGTTCAGAGATTATAACGTCGGTTGGATCTGTTTCGTATTCCTCTGCATCCCACCATGACGCGAAATGCAGTTTGTAATCCATTGTGGTCGGTTTCTTGCCAGCATCAACAATAGCCTTGGCCGTCATGACCATATCGTAGAAGCCGCCCTCTTTGCCCTTGGCCGTCGACTCCACAACGACAATGCCGTGCTGATCGACGGCTGGTAGCGAGCCAGAACGAATTTCGGCGGCATGTTCTGGATTGTTCGCGCAGATCTCGCCGTATTCGGAAACGTGCAGCCATTGCAGGGTGCGACCGCGTGCGGACGTGGCGATAATCATGGTGGAGCCATTGCTCCACGCCAATTCCTTGATGTTCTTTGTGGTGAGGCGCGTCATCTGACGCACAGCAACTGGCAGATTGTTATAGGCGATCAGGATCTTGTTGTTGCGGATTGCCTTTGCCGTATCGAGATCCTGCGCGATGATCCCCGCAATCGTGTTGTCCACGAACAGGCACGCATCAAGCATCATCAACTGAACTACGGTACTGAACCCGCGCTGGCGGGCCTTGGGCACCACATTGCGGAACCAGATATCCTTGATGAACTGGTCTTGAACCTCATTCGGCTCAAACAGCACCAACTTGCCGTTCTTATCGAGTATCTTGTATAGACTACGTATCCGCCACAGGGGATCATCTAGCAATTTAGCTAGTTCCCTTGGATGCATCGCATCAGCTGGCGTGGATTCGGACAACGAGAAGCCTTGTATTCCCTCGTTTTATTCGTATTCGTCCGCGCCGCGAAATATATTCAGCCTTTTGTCAAAAATCTATATGAAACGTGGTTCACCCATATTGACAGTGTAGTCTATAGACTATACTTAATAAGACGTTCACGCGAGTTGTGTGTGAATGACGCGCTGCCGGGTGTTCCACCCCAAGCCCCCCCGCCCAAAGTTCATTCGGTGGCGCGTCCTGAGTACCGAGTTCTTGAGTATGGCAGGGTAGAGCAGTCCGGTAGCTCGTCAGGCTCATAACCTGAAGGCCGGTGGTTCGAATCCACCCCCTGCAACCATCCGGGCCTTTCTGCTTAGTTCCTCCTCTTTCTTCCGCAGATTTACTGATTGATCGTCAGAGGCCCGGTCCAATTCATGTGAGGTAGGACCGTGGCTGCATCCGCGATTGAACGACTGACTGAAGAAAATGAGATCCTGAAAGAACAAATCGTCCAGCTCAAAAACATGCTGGTTCCACCTGCTGAACTGCCGCAGGAATGGCGATTGACTGGTAATGAAGCGACTATTTTCCGGTGCCTTATGTCGCGCGATGTAGCTGACAAAGACTTCATCTGGCATTCGCTTTATGGGGACCGGGTCGATAATCCGCCAGAACAGAAAATCATAGACGTTCATATCTGTTACATGCGGAGAAAGCTAAGGCCGTTCGGGATCCAGATCGGCACGGTTTGGGGCCGCGGTTTCTCGCTGTCAGACCGCCGTCGCCACGCATCGGAGCTCGCCGCCTGATGCCAGCATATCGTTCTGAAGCTGAAGGCGAAGTTCGCCAGGCTGTTGTTGAATATATACGGATCCAGCGCCCTAACGCGCGCATCATACACGAAATCAATTCATCATTCGGCGGCACGCGCATCGACGTGCTTGCGGTTGACCGTGCAGAAATAATCGCATTCGAGATCAAGTCAGCGAAAGACAAGCTGGATCGCCTGCTCGACCAGATGAAAGGCATGAAAGGCGTTGCGCACCATGCCATTGCTGTTCTGCATGAAAAGTTTCTCTCGGAAGAGTACGTCACCAATCCATCAGCAGCGCATTATGAGCGTGAAGGCGTCTTCTATCTCAAGGATCTGCCCGGCGAATACCGGCATATGACCCGCACATGGATTTATCCGCAACGGAACCGCGCTATGCATCCAAACGGACACGACAGCCATGCCCGTTGGCCTGATCTGGCTTCTAGCCTGCAAAAGCCCCTGCCCGCCACATCACTTTACATGCTTCACCACGCCGAGCTGCTCGCACTCTGCAATCGCTTGCAGATACACTCCGGCAAGCGCCCGACATGCGAGCCAATGATCAACGCCATTCGTTGGAATGCCACGGGCCGGGACATTACCCGCGGCGTCTGCGCAGCACTTCGCGCCCGCGAATGTATCGAAGCCGATCCCGCCATTATCGACGCTGAGTAAGGAGTTCGTCGTGCCTAAATCAATCGTTCGCGTTTCACCGCCGTTGCTTGAACAATTTCTCGAGAACCTCCCTGACACAGGAGTGGTCGTCACCGGGTTGTCACCAGCATATCTTTATAGCGATGATACTCTTCGGGTAAGCATCGCTGGTGATGACGTACCAGACGCTCCGGAAACCGTTGTCATATTCACGCGCACGCACGCTTATATGCGCCCAACCATGACGCTACGCCCTTATGTGCCAGTGCAGCGCCCCGACACTGACGGCCTTCTCCCATATCAGCGAGACGCGCTGAAAGCACTTGAGGGCGAAGGCAAGGTGTTCTTTCCAGCACGAAGCCACAGCAAATCATGGTTTCAGCGCCTCTTCCCGCCTTGCGGCCTATCTTTCAGCCAACGCCTCCGAGCGGTCAGGGAGAAGGCAGAAGCTGAAATTCGTAAGTTTGATGAGCAGTCGGCGCAACGGAACAATGTTTCCAAAAACGGGCAACAAGTTTCCGATGAGGATAAGCAATGAAGCCGATCCTTGATATGTGTTGCGGATCTCGCATGTTCTGGTTCAACAAGGTTGATGACCGTGCATTGTTTGGAGATATCCGCGCTGAAGAGCATGTCTTATGCGACGGTCGCCAGCTCACAATATCCCCTGATCAGATCCTCGACTTTCGCCAGCTGCCGTTCGATGACGACATGTTTAGCCAGGTCGTTTTTGATCCGCCGCATCTTGTGCGAGCAGGTGAAAAGAGCTGGATCCGAAAGAAGTATGGCGCGCTCGACCGTGAAACATGGCGCGAAGATCTGCGCAAAGGCTTCGCTGAGGCTTTCCGCGTCCTGAAGCCGAACGGCACTCTCATTTTCAAATGGAATGAAACGCAAATCAAAGTCCGTGAGATCCTCGCTCTCACTGATGTGCGCCCGACTATCGGACATACGTCAGGCAAGCAGGCAAAGACGCACTGGATTTGCTTTCTCAAGCCTGAAGGATCCAACTCATGATCAAAATTCTCAAGCGCAAAGCTGTCGATCTGTCTAAGCAGGTTATAGACCATCGACACGGCACTCAGCGATGGGGCCACATGCTGCATACCTCAACAATGAGCGATGAGCGCCCTCGCAGCTTACGCGAACGCTTAAGCGACTGGTGGTATTCAGCCGTCCGATATTCCTTCCTCGTTCACTATTCACCATACCCTGAAATCGGAGCAACCCTCCTTTGGACTTCCGCGACTGGCGACCGTAAAGCCACACTGTATGCAGTCGAGCCGTGTGGAAATGTCCACGATATGCATAAGATTTATGTCCGTCTTCTGCCTTCTGGACGAATGCAAAAGCAATCTGCGAGCACGTCGGCCCGAGGATCCAGCTCATGAACCTGCGCACCCTCAAAAAGCTATCGAAACGCGCTGCGCCTCTCCTGCCCTTGCTTGGTGATACACGCGAACAGTTCCCGGCCAAGCCTTACGACAATTATCATCATGGCTTCATTGGCGACCACAAACATTGGGAGCGTGGCCGCTGTCACCCGACCTATGAAGGCCGCAACGATTGGCTTCATCCTCGCGGTGCACAGATCCTGTTCACCACGCGCAAAGGCAAGCCCATGGTTATGAAACCACCTTCGCACCCGCGCAAAGGCACGATCATGGTTGGCTGCACAGTCGGCTATTACGAACCGGAATGGGACGAGCAAGACGCATGGTCCGCTCTGCAATCCAACGTAGAGAGCTATTTCCAAGAGTTCGATGGCGAGAACTTGATCCTTACTCGCGCGTTTCCAACAGTCGCCAGCGTCTTTGCAGCTGCTCATGAAATTATCGCTGAAAGGGCCAGCTCATGACCCACAAACGCGACAAATTCTGGATGGTCTATGGCGCCAGCCGCGCTGCGCCAACTTTCCAGCACACGATAAAGAAAGCGGCTGAAGGTGAAGCGAAGCGGCTTGCTGCACTGCATCCCGGCGAACGCTTCTATGTGCTTCAGGCCGTTGCAGGCTTTCAGGCTGACCAGCCTAAAGTTCGCCCTATCAAGCTCGTTGCAACAGACGATATCCCTTTCTGAGAGATCCAACATGACCAGCATTAATAACGACGCGCCATTCATCGACATGAGCTCTGACGAACCAATTACTGTCATTAAGACACGCTCCGTAGGCAAATCAGAGCGCGTGACAGACGCCGATCTACCCGGCCAAGGCTTAATGGATGGTATTGTGCTGGCGATGGATGCATTGCTTGCCGGACGTAAGCGGCTTGCATCTATCGACCCCGAATGGGACCAAGGCGATCTTTTCCCAAAGGCGATAGAGGCACTAAACGCAGCGCCTGCCGCTATCCGCGCTATGGTTCCAATCATGCCAGGCAACGGCTTCACGCCCACGCATCGCCACATCAAAAAAGGCAACGATTACGAATACATTGGCGGCGCTCGCATCCAGTCTGAAGTTCCGCTCCATGATATGGATGAAGTCGCCGTTTATCTCGGGCGCGATGGTGACTTGTGGGCGCGTCGTCAGTCCGAGTTCAACACGTCGCGCTTTGAAAGCCTGCCTGAAGCGCCGCTACCGCCTGAAGATCCTTACATCGCAGAGCTTGAAGCCGACAACGCGGCGCTGACTGCGCGGGTTAAATACCTTGAGACAGAGAACAGTTCGCTAAGAGACAAACTCCGAAACGAAGCCCTCGAAACCCAACTCGCGGCTGCAACAGAAATAGCGGCCAGAGCAGCATATCGAGCATGTGCGGAAACACGGCATGTGACTCTAGGCGAGAAAGCCGCAGCCGCAGTTCGTACCGCCTTGGAGGCGCAATCATGAGCCGCCTCACTGACGTAGATATTCGCAACGCCATTGATTACGCACTGCGCCGCAACCCGATTGAGGAATCCGCCGACGGTGAAGAAGGCGAATGCACAATGGAAATCACGGATCCAGCCACGTTGCTTCCGTTCGTCATGTGCCTGCTCGAAGAATTGAAGGTTATTCCATGACCAATGAGCCAATTGAAGAGCAAGCTTACGTCATGGGCGTAACCGTCGTGGATATTGGCGACATTCGTGTCGCACGCGGACTGACACGCCGCCCTGTCTCATCATGCCGCCATCGACAACTGGTCTATGATAATCGAGAACGTCGGATCTGGTGCAAGGACTGCGAGACAGACGTAGATCCGTTCGATGCTTTCACATCATTCACCGAGCAATACGACCGCGCATTCAAGGATCTGGTCAAAGGCCGTCAGGAGCTCGAGGAAGCCGAACGCTTCCAATGCCGATCTATCGCGGCTCGGGAGATTGATAAGGCATGGCGCAGGCAGAAGTATGTGCCAGCCTGCCCGACGTGCAATCACGGACTGTTCCCTGAAGACTTCAAGAATGGCGCGTCCCTGTTGGGTCGGGATTATGCGCTGAAGCGCCGTCAGCAAGCGAAGAACAGTAAAACTTGAGTGCTATGCCCGCCTGAAAGCCTGCGTATATGATGACTACGCAGGCTTTTGCTTATCCGGATCCTGTTCCCGCAGCACGCGCGCACCATGCCGCAATCTGATGTGGCGCTGTGGTCTGGATTCGACGGCTACATTGAAAGCCGCGATAGCCATCAAAGCGTTCATGCTGATCGCGAGCAGGCTTTCGACCCGGTTGTCGACTGCCAGCTCTTCGACGTGAAAGCACATCGCCTCGTACTGTTCTCTGGTGTAATGCGCCAGCATGTAGATCTCCACCGATTAGGAATGTGCGCCTAATTATAGTATCGATCGACAGGAATAAACACCTAAGAAAAGTTTAATAGGCTGGCAACCATATCTGTGCGATATGTGGGCAACCTTATTCGAGGGCAAGAGCAGTAAGCGCCTGCCAGTCGGCGCGTCAGGGGGAATAAGCCACCCTGACCTTGGCATAGGCTTTGCCCTCGAAATGGAGTGACACTAATGGGTTTTATACCTGTGAGTATCACACTTACGATAAAGAAAACCCGCACGGGCTGGCGTGCCTACGTGCGGGTGACATTCTTTAGCTAAGTGCAACGGCTGGCAGAGTTAGCGCTCTGTCAGCCACTCCATGAACATAGCGCTTTCAGCACTACATTTCAAGATGATGCAGATATCCGCCCTTGACGGGGTTAGCCGACACGCACAGTACAAGCGTGATAGCGGCCCGCTGCATCAAACTGGTGAGGCGGCAGGCGGGATTCGAACCCGCGGCCAGCAGCCTAAATCCTCCGGCACCACACCATCAACGGAAAGCCACCACTCTACCCCTGAGTTACTGCCTGGCTGATTGGTTATTTCAGCTTGCCTCGCATTCACATTGCCGGATTTAACAGATCCGTTAAAGCGTTAAATATCGAACTTGCGCAAAATCGCAAACTGACCGTTATGCTTGACTGCTATCGATCAGCCATTCTTTTTGGTCGAGAAACAGGATTTTCCCTTGTTCATCTATGATGCACATTGCGCAGCCGCCAAGCGTGGCGAAATCAACCCCGACGGTATATGCAACGTTCTTCACCATGCTATCCAGCACTTGGGCCAATAGCGCGTCCTGTGAGCAGCTGCGCGAGCTCCTGTATGCTATCACCTCGGTTTTTGTCGGGATCGTTGGTATCGCGGAATGCATTGATTCCGATATGCTTGCCGACAAGTTCCTTGACGGTAAGTTTGTTCGCGAACTTGACTTCAACGGTTTCACCGATCTTTTCCCGACGCATTTTGGTTTTGCCGGTTGCCTCATCGACTACAGGAACCTTTTCAAAGAGCTCGCGTGTCTTGACGCCGACCACCAGGCCACCGCGTCTGAAATGAGCCGGCCACTCATGCACTGGCTTGAGCGTGTTGTTCTCCCGGTAATAGATCTCCGAGATATCAGCGTCCTTGTCCTTCAGCAGCTCGTTAAGCAGTGCATCTGCATCGTAACCGATCCGTTCCGAGCGTGACGCGAATTGCCGTTGAATTTCATCTTGGACGTTAACATTTGACAACAGGCGTGAAGCTTGTTGCCGTGCTGTCTTCTCGCTGTAACCCGCGCGAATTGCGGCTTGTGTTCCATTGCAATCAAGGCAGAACTCTTTAGCGAAGAGGCTTTGTTGATCGGTCAATACAGCTGATTTGTTCTGTTTCGCGCGGGTCATGCCTTAGCCTTAGCCCATTCCTAGAGCATCCATGTAGAGCTGCAGCATCGCTTCTTCTTCCTGCCGCTCATGATCCTCTTTTTTGCGGAGGCGGATGATTGTGCGAACGATCTTGCTATCAAAGCCCGATCCTTTCAGCTCTCCGTAGATTTCCTTGATATCGTCACCGACAGTTTTCTTTTCTTCCTCAAGCCGTTCAATTCGCTCTATGAAGGCGCGCAGCTGCCCGACTGCGATAACCGTTGCTGCCTCTTGCCCGACTTCCTTCTCGGTGAACATTTCCGTAGTGTCGGGATCCATTTTGCTTTCCGGAATGTTTTTGATCTTGGCGAGAACCGGATCTATTTGAAGCGTCATTTGCGGTTCTCCTTGGGCTCATAACCTGCGGGATAACGCGTCTGGCGCTGCAATTGCTGAACAGTCGACATTCGCTGAACACTCGTAGGGCCGTGGTTTTTCTGAAACCATTCCTTCCAAGCATCCCATTCGGGCGTATTGCGTTCGATAACGAAATATCCTTCGGGGCTAATGCTTGGGCCACCCACCAATCCCTCAAAAGCCTTTTCATCGATGTACGGGATCATCAACGCTGCTCGTTTGCTGCGATCACAGAGCCGTAAGAAACTCTCCGCATGTTGGACGGCAGCATTCTGTTCATCTGAAGTCAGTTTCTTGAACCGAGACGCTGCGATAGCTTTCGTGTCTGGTAACAAACGTTCAGGCCAAAGGCTCCAAAGCTCATCGAACAAAGCTTCAGCTTCGGCCTTTCCTGCTCGACTATTGCGGCCCCAAGTGGTCCGTTCCTGAAGTTCAGGATTTCGCGGGGGTTTGGGGGATATATTTTTATTAAAATCATTTCTTATTATAGCGTCCGCATTTTCCGTATCTGGTTTTGCCGTATCCGGAATAACCGTATCCGGGTTTTCAGTATGCGGTAGAAAATCAACCGTATCCTGATTTTCAGTAAACGGTGTTTCTTGCTTTAAGCCTGTGTATTTATTAGAAGTACCTTTTGGTAACCGTCCCTGAAAACTAGTGTCGGTAGAAAGTGTTTTCCCCGCTGTTTCAATGCAGTCAAAAACGATATAATTGATCGAATTGAAGCGCCCGCCGGTGCGAGTATCTTCCGCGAGGATATAGCCGCGTTCCTTCAGCTCGCGCAAAAGCTTGTATGCTTTGTCACGGCCAATATTGCCCTGTAGCTGGATATCTCGAATGTTGACGGCCCATTGATCGGGCTTTGCCAACAGATAGATCAGCAAACCTCGCGCCTCAAAAGATATAGCGCTATCGTTCGCGATCTCATTGGGCACAGTGGTAAACTCCACCGTGCGCCGCCGTGTCACGATTGTCATTGAGAAACCTTCTCTTTCCACCAAGAGGTATGAGAAAAGCAGATTGTGGCCTGCGCTGTATTCCTTCTTTGCCGGGATGCATTAAAACGGGGTCGCGTTCACGGTGCGAAGTCCCATTGTTCAGCTGCCCGTTTACAGCATGACAAAGACGACTCGCCGCGAATCCCGATTCTCGCTTGAAGATATCAGCAAAAAGGCTTCGGCGCATACGTGTTAATAAGTCGGCAACCATAATTGGCTCCAACTCAGCTATTGATCACTGCGGGGTGGAGGTTCCTCTTTTACTGGATCCTCCGCTTGATCGCAGTTTCGTTGGTTTGAAGCCACTCCAACGTTTTTAGGATCGCACGCTTCGTTTCCGTACGATATTCGCCCTGGCTGTTTTGAGCTTGTCGTGAGCTCTCCAGTAGAATTGTGCGCATTTCCTGCACTTGAGCTGTCAGAGATCGCTTTGACACGCCGCCGCGGGGCTCCATTCGGGTTGTCGCGCATAAATGCGCGTAGTCTATCTACTGTACTCACAAGAACAGATCGGCCAGTTTCAAGCCGCTTAACAACCGCTGAATTGTTGACTGCCAGCTTCCCAAAATAGCTTTTTGAAAGCCCTGTCTTGCGCAAGTACGCGTATATCTCTTCTAAAAAAGTCATGATGTGTACTCCATAGACTACACTATAAGCCCCTATAAAAAAAGACAAGACAAAATATGTGCCGTCGCCTATAGTATAGGCCATGGTAGATATTTCGTGGAAACAGCGACTCGATATCGCTCTTGAAAAAAACAATATGACGCTTCGCTCCGCTTCAATTAAAGCGGGGCGCTCGAGCAGTTATTTGCACGGGATGATTTCTAAAGGGAAAGAACCCTCAGTAGCTGCTCTCAAGGATATTGCGGAGGCCTTAGGCGTCTCCGCAACATGGCTGGTATTTGGCGTTGATTTAAACGCTGATGCCGAAGAGCTGGTTACGCAGTTCTCAAAGCTTAGTGAGGATGAACAGCGGGCTGTGTTGACTTTAACGCGGTCGATGACTGAGAAGTCTTCTTAATTTTAGAACCAAGGCGGGCCTTAATGTCCGCCTTTATTTTTTGCATTTCCCCTACCCCGATTTTTGTAAGAGCGACAGCGAAGTCGCGAACGACACAGTTCTTTTCCATAGAAATCCGCCCCGGAACATTTAGAGAACAAAATAGCACATAGCAGCGTTGTTCCGAAAACGCTTTATTGCGCTTTTCAACACTTGTTTACCGTATACTCTATAGACTACACATTTCAGTTGCAAGTGTAGTCCATAGACTATACAAACCTCTCACAGAGTTTTTAGCACATGGTGAGGGGCCAATGTCGTATTATTTAGAATGCACACGCTGCGACAATCTGATTGTAAATCATGAGAAGTGTCCTTGCCCACAATGCGGCAAGCCAGCAACGGCACGTCTTGTAGCGGGTGCAGCACCAGCGAATACGCTTGTTCGTTTCGCTTCTGAGTACCCACAATCTACGCCATTTAACGTCGGTATCATTCAGGCTCATAGCGCGCGGCCAGCGCGTTTCTTGGCTGCAAGCCTCCTTTTGATCATCGCGATTTGCGCGGTCGGCATTGTCGGCAGCGAAAGCGAGGCCATGGAAGCCTGCCAACTTAACCACTCGTATGAGGTGTGTTTCTCATCGCTGAACCCGTAAGGGCAGCAAGCGCGAGGGATGGCGCTCTAATTTGCAAGTTTCGCATGGGATCCCCTCGCCATGCGGATCGCCGGTAGAGCCGCTCCGTCCGCCGCGTAACGGCTCTACCGGCAACTACCTTCATTCAAAAAGGGATAAGCCGGTTATCATGCACAGCGTCAATATCGACTTTAGTGACGGTGTGTCCACTGATGCATTTCCACCACTACCGGAAAACCAGAAATTTGATTTGATCGTCGCGGATCCTCCTTGGAAATATAAAAGCTATTCCGAGAAAGGCTATGATCGCGCGCCTGAGAAGCACTACAAGACGCAGCCGTTAAAATGGATTTGCGATCTCCCGATCAAAAAACTTGCCGCAAAAAATGCTCACCTAATGTTGTGGATAAATGGCCCTTCGCTTGTGGCGGGCTATCATATCCCGGTGTTGAAAGCGTGGGGCTTCAAGCCGTCGTCAATGGCGTTCGTCTGGCTGAAGACGAAAAAGGGATCAAGTAACCCGCGAATGTTTGCGCCCGCTGTTACAGAGCTCGATTTTGTGATGGGCCTTGGCAAGACGACACGCCAGAACGCTGAATATGTCATTCTTGGTCGCCGTGGGAGCCCGCGGCGCGATAGCCGATCTATCCACCAGCTGATTATTGAGCCTCGCCGCGAACACAGCCGAAAACCTGAACAATTTTACAAGAGCGCGGCTGAATACGTCGGCCCAGAGGCCAATAAGCTCGAGCTATTTACACGCACCCCCCGCGACGGTTGGACCATTTGGGGCAATGAAGCCCACAAATACCAGCGTGCGGGTGGTTAGATCCGGAGATCCGCATGCCGGAAGCACAAGACATTCTCGATCTCTACACCCTGAAGGAAGCGAGCCGCGTATTCTTCAAGGGTAACATCACTGAACACACCCTGCGCGCTGCGGTTAATCGCAACGAACTGCGCGTGAGCCGCATTGGCCGCGTGGATTTTGTCACGCGCACACATTTAGAGGCGTTCGTCACTCTATGCCTAGAAAAGCCAAGCCGCCGCGACTTTACCAAATCCCTAAGACCGGAGATTGGGTTATCCGAGACGGACGCATCATGCGACGGACTGGATGCAGTGCTGCAGAGCGCGAGCAAGCTGAAATCGCGCTCGCCAAATACCTCGGGCAAAAGTACCAGGCTAAAACCAGCGAGAAGAACGCAAGCCTAATTGCGCTTTCCGACGTTCTCCTTGTCTACTCGACAGAGCATTGTACTACGCTGACCGCGCCGCAATCGACGGGCTACGCGATCTCGACACTGGCCCGATGGTGGTCACGCAAGCGAATAGCGGAAATCAACAAGAACAGTTGCCGCGAGTATCTGGCCCATCGTGTCAAAACCGTAAAGCCGGGTACTGTGCGGCGGGAGCTGGCGGTGCTGAATGCTGCCGTGCAGTATTGGCATGAAACGTATGGCCCTTTGAACGCTGTGCCTATCGTGACTCTGCCACCGGCTGCAAATCCACGCGAACGCTGGCTGACCAGATCGGAAGCCGCTCGACTTCTTGGCGCAGCTCTTGGCTTCTATCGTACCAGCGATGGCAAAGTGAAACGTGCTCCGAACCGTATCAACCGCCATCTGGCCCGCATGATCCTCATCGGCCTTTACACCGGATCTCGCCGCGGCGTTCTATTGTCTGTTGGTTGGGACAGATCCTGCGGAGCTGGCTTTATCGACTTTGAGCGTGGAGTAATGCACCGACGCGCAGATGACGCAGTTGAAACAAAGAAGCGCAAGCCGCCAGTGAAGCTTGGCCGGAAATTACTCGCTCACCTTCGCCGCTGGCATCGCAATGACATGCAAGCCCTCGCGGATCTGAGTAAGGCGACCGGCGGCAGGCCAGTGCGTGCGTTCCGTACCATTGTTTCCCTTGATGGTCACACCCTCACTTCGATCCGGACAGCGTGGGAATCCGCGCGAGATCTCGCCGGGCTCGACAGGAAGGTGACGCCGCACACCCTTCGTCATACCCGAGCAACATGGATGATGCGCAACGGTGTTGATCGTTGGGAGGCCGCGGGCGCCCTCGGCATGACCGTGAAGACGCTCGAGGACGTGTACGGCCACCATCATTCCGATTTCCAAGCCAACGCAGCAGAGGTATAGCCATGACGGCAGAAAACCAGCTCGACTTACCTATCTACACGCCAAGCGGCAAATATTTATTCACCTGTGAGGGCCTGACAGTAAACCCGCACTTTCTTCCGGGCGAAGCTCTAGCCTTTGACGCGCCGCTGCAAGGCACGCAGATCAGCCTCTACGGACTTCACAAGAGAATACAGATTAACGTTGCTTTCCTGCCCACGTCTCCACATCAAGCGTTTGGCATCGTACAGGACGCTGTTTTTGCGCAAGAACTGCTGACCTCGTTCCAGATCATTGAAGATCCAGAGATGATCGAATGCGTAAGAAAGCGATATGGTTCACCAACAACCGGCTTTCGTTTTCGGGTAACGAGCCGATGACGTCCGCAAATGAAAACCAGCCGCCAAAGCAGATGATTTTTGCAACATGCGCCTTTGACACATCGGAAGCCTTGCACGGCATTACACGCAGCGGGCCTGTCTCGGGCGAGCTGATCGACGTGGCTTATGCGCTGTGCAATTCGGTTTACGATCTATGCAAGCGCGAGGCGGGCGACGAGGTGCGAGAGACAATGGTTATGACCGTCGCCATCGTTGGCCTGCCCGCGCCTGATGTTGCTATTTCCGGCATGGTGTCCGGATCAGCCGATAAACCCGTTCAGCTCATGTGGAGCCTCCGTGAAAAACTCAATGCGGACCTTCTGGAAGAGAACGCGCGCCTAGCTGAAACGGCAGAGTGCGGAAATGTTCGTTGAAGTGCCTGCCCGCCCTGTTTTTAACGTAGAGATCTTTGTGCAGGTCGACGGTATCCGTCGGAGTGATCGCTTTGAACTTCAGGTCGCAGGCCCAGACGATATTGTTGAGGATCTGCGACTTAAGATTGATCGGCAGATGGACGCGGCTATGACGCGCGCTTTTGCCATGCCAGAGCAAGACTGCGTCGGGATATGTAGTCTATCGCATACAGTTACAGGCGCGAGATTTTTCATGTTCTTCCGCGTCACACCGTTGAACCGTGCGGATCTTATGCACCAATACATGCGCGAATTGACCGATCAAATGGGCGCATTTCTGTGCGGAGATAGTGCATTTAATCAAAGATTTAGCGGCACCTCTCATTAACGTTTGTTTTCGCTGGCGTTTCTGGCACCAGCGATCCCCACACACTCCATTGGTTATATTGTGCTTCCCTATCGAATTAGCTTGAAATGTAGTCTAAAGACTATATAAAGGACGTGTAAGCACCGAAACGGTTGCGAACAAATCGTGTGCAAAGCGAAGGGGAGTTACGAGAGCCAAGCACATACCAAATCGGCGGATCCTGTTAATAAATGGAGCCGTCGAAATGGCAGAAATAGAATCTTTCCCGCGCGTCAAAATTGGGAGCCCTTCTGATTTTAACGCGCAGGTCGAAGGCAAGCACCGGCTGATAGCGACAAACAAAAAGAACAGCCTGCAATCATATTTTTTGGGTGATTTTGATCACGTCGAAGATGCGCGAGTTTTTGCGCAGGGATACGTGCATCCAGATTTTACCCTGACCTTAACCGGGCGCGACGAAGTGATCTTTTATCGGTTCGCCACGCCTTCCGAGCATGAGCCTTTCAAAACGACAAGCGCGTTTAGGTTCACAAGAACAACAAGTGTGACAACGCTATGCGGGCAAAAGGGACGGACCAGTTTCGACCGTCGAGGAAAGTATTAAAATTGACCAGCCACCCTACTCTGTTGTGGCCGGTTGGTGTGCCTCGTTCCAAGATCCAAGAAACACCCCGCACGTTCTTCCGTGTCATCGAAGCCCAACGCGCGGTCTGCGGATCTATTCTTGATTTCGGGGATAAGGTCGGCAAGCGCGCGGAAAACATCACCGTCACGCTGGATTATCCAGTCGCTAACGATGGTGACATGGCCGTCGCGGTCTACTTCGATCTCGCTGATCGATCGTTCTGCCTGACGTGCGACCGCTTCGCTTCTCAATCCGGAAATTTGAACGCAATCGCACAGCTCATGACCGAGCTGACACGCGCTCTCAACTTCACAACACGGCATACCGCGCTCGAGCTCTTGACGGGCTTTGTGACGCCGCGCCCTGCTCTACAGGAGAAATCATGAAGGCTTCGATCAAACGCTTTCTCAAGCGCCTGCAGCGTCTATTGCCTGCCTGGATATGGCGGCAGGCAACGGAAGCATCGCCGTATGCAATCAATATTATGGGCTGCATCGTGTTTGTCGTTTCGCTTATTGTCAGCGGTCCATTCCTTAAGCTTTTCTTTCTTGTGATCGCTTTCCTGCTTTGGGCTGGATCTATTGATCTGATCAGCGCCCGAGCAGAACGGAATCTGGTCAAGCAGATGCTGAAGGATCTCGGCGCGCAGGATCGGGACCGCTTTGCGCGCGACCACGTTGAAGGCGCATACAAGGATTTCGGCTAATGCGGAAAATCTACCTTTCCGGCCCGATGACCGGCATTCCAGAGAACAACCACCCACTGTTTCACAAGGTGGCAGCGGAACTGCGTGAAAATGGAGATTTCGTTTTCAGCCCTGCGGAATACGCAGAAGAGCGCGGCGTGTCATTCGATCTCCGTGCGGCGTTCGCGGATTACTGCCAATTCATCTGCAAAGAGGCTGACGCTTTGATTGTTTTGCCCGGTTGGCAAAATTCGTTTGGCGCTCGCGCTGAGGTTCATCTGGCCCGAAATTTCCCAATCCAGTTATTTGAGTGGGATTTTATCAAGGCAGGCTTTGCAGGCTTGCCACCTTATCGGGTGCCCACAACGCCCGCTTAAATCCGCTTCGCGCCGGTGGAAGGCGCGTTCCGTTAATCAGTGACACATCAAGGAACACACATATGGACGACATATTCTGTCATGCTGAACCCCGCATATCCGAAATGCTGGTCGGGGCTGATTTCTCAAACATCACAACCTGCCCTCGCTGCAAAGGTACAGCCATCGAGAACTACGATGAAGTGGTCGAGTGCGGCAGTGTCAACGCGTATTGGAATCTGCGTTGCATCGAGTGCGACCACACTGAAGGCGATTTTCGCGATTTCGGTGGCAATGATTGGGAAACCTATCCGGACGCTGATTTTGAAGAGGTCTATGCGATATGACCTTACCAGCGTTTTGCCCGATTGCCATTAATTCACCAGCCGCGAAGCCTGAAATTGCCAGCGGTGCGATGCTCACGGTTATCGTTTTGCTTCGCGTTTCGACTGGCCGCGAAGTGATGGTCCCGGCCTACTATCTGAACGCCTATCCGTTAATGATGGATGATGGCTGCGATGATTGCCATCAAGATCATCAAGATGAAGGTTGCCCTTGCACCGGCTGGTATCAGCAAATCTACCACCCTGATTATGACGATGCTTATGCGCCGCTGCGTGGTGAGGTTTTAGCCTGGTCAAGATTACCTGAGCTCGACGTGGTGAAGGCGTTGGTTCTGAACGCAGCGGGGAAACCTGCATGTTGATAGGTCCGCAACTTCATCGCCGCCACCAGATCCCGTTTCATGATCGAGTCCGCGAACGCCGCGTTCGGCTGAATAAGCTTATAGCCATTTTCAAGCTTTACGGCTTTGCGAGTGGGAATGATCTGGCCCACGCCTTGAACATTTCAAAGAAGACGCTGCGCGAGGATATCATTTCTTTGCGCGATGCCGGGCACATTATCAAAAGTGGCCGTGGCTGTGGCTACTTATACAAAGGCGGCTCTACAGGCGAGATCAAGCCGTACCGTGCCCCTGAACCCCGCAATTTCAAAGCAGAAGCGGACAAAAGACGGCAGCGTATCGCAGATTTCATTGAGAAAAGCCGCGTAACGACTGCACAGCATCTCGCCGCATCATTCCACAAAACACCCCGCACAATCTACCGCGACATTGCAGCACTTAAGTCTGCTGGCGTCCCAATCGTGGGCGAATCCTATCGCGGCTATTCAATCGAAGGGAACGCACGATGACCGCTGAAAACCAGAACCTACATGACATGCTCGTTGCTGAAGTCGCGAAACAGACCTCACAAGAGGCCGTGCGCGCGCTCGTTGAAAAGAACATCGCTGAAATAATCAAACGCAGTGTGGATCAGGCCTTCCAGTGGGGCAGCGTCAAGAAATCTATCGAAAAATCTATTGAGGACGCGCTTGAGATCAAAGAGCCAATCAATATCCCTTCATACAGCAATATGATGTTGGGGCTGTTGCGCGGGATGATCGATGAACGCCTGTCAGATCTGATCAATGAACGCCTTGCTAATGATATGGAAGAATTGCTCGGCTTGGGAACGAAAGAGCTGACGCTATCAGGCCTTGTCAAGCAGATCACGGACAAAGCAGACCAAGAGGAACGCCGCGGAGAAAGCATTACCTGCATAGTCAATGAAAGCGACTATAACGCCGGATGCTATCACATTTACATAGATGCCAAGGAAGATAGGCGGAATTTTGAGTGCGAACTCAATTTTTATGCGACAGCTGAAGGCAAGATTAGCTCTCTATCTGTAGATGGGAAAGACGCGAAAACACGAATCCATGTCGGTTATATGGAAGGTTGGAAAAAGCAGGTTTTCGCCCTCTTTATCACCGGCGGCAAATTTGTGGTCGATAATACCGATCCTTGCACCGCAATTGGCGATTGGTGATCGGTATGCAGGCACACCCGATCATCATAGATTCCTTTGCAGGCGGCGGTGGCGCAAGCACCGGGATTGAAATGGCCCTTGGTCGATCTCCCGACATTGCAATCAACCATGACGCATCAGCTTTGGCGCTTCACGAAGCGAACCATCCCAACACGCTGCATCTATCTCAGAACGTCTACAAGATAGATCCGTTGGACTATTTGCGGCGAGCTCATGTTGGGCTGGCGTGGTTTAGCCCTGACTGCAAGCATTTCTCGAAAGCAAAAGGCGGCAAGCCGGTTGAACGCAACATTCGGGATCTGGCGTGGATTATACCGGGCTGGATCGAGCGTATTCAAAAGAGCGGCGGCAGAGTCGATGTAGCTATCCTCGAGAACGTGGAAGAGTTCCGCGATTGGGGTCCGCTAATGGATACGCCTGAAGGCCAGAGGCCAGATCCGGAGCGCAAGGGCGAGGATTGGCAGCGTTGGTGCCGGAAACTGAAACGGCTTGGCGCGAAAATCGAATGGCGCGAGATCCGTGCATGTGACTATGGCGCACCCACAATACGGAAGCGCTTATTTGTCATCATGCGGTTTGATGGCAAGCCGATTGTTTGGCCAACGCCTACACATGCGCCGCTGCATATCAGCAGTGACGGTATAGTGACCAAGTGGGCGAAGGGACACGGACTCTCGCTTAAAGACCTGCGTAACATGCAGCCCTATAAGGTTGCTGCCGACATTATTGATTGGTCGCAGCCCTGCCCTTCCATTTTCGACACGGCAGCACAGATTAAGCAGGAGCACGGCTTGCGGGCACAGCGCCCGCTTGCCCCTAATTCACTGGCGCGCGTGGCGCGTGGAATGAAACGCTATGTGCTCGATACTGAGCGCCCGTTCCTCGTCAATCTCACGCATGGCGGGAGGCTCGAGGATCTAGACCAGCCATTGAAGACTGTCACCGGCGCGCATCGGGGCGAGAAGGCTTTACTATCTCCATCGATCGTCAAGTTTAACACCGGCGCGACCGGCCACGATATGCGTGAGCCACTTGCGACCGTTACGGCAAATAGCTTTGTAAAACGTCCCGGCGGCGCTGCACCTCTCGGTTTGATTGCGCCTGTTTTGACCGCTGCACAACACGGTGGATCTAATCGGCCCGCAACATCGCCTTTGAATACCGTTACCGCCAGCCGGAAAGATCAGAATAGCCTTATGACGGCTTTCGTTGCCCGGCAGTTCGGCACGTCAACGGGGCACGGTATAATCGAGCCTACTCATACGGTAATGCCTGACGGACAAGGCAAGTCGCAGCTGATTGCCGCCTTTTTGGCGCAGCACAATACCGATACTAAGCGTGTCGGCGGTGTGCATCCGGGGCGTTCTGTGGAAACTCCGATTTCAACTGTTACGCAAACAGGAAGTCATCAGAATGTGGTCGCCCCTTGCCTCGTCAAATACTACGGGGCGGTACAAGATCAATCGGTAGAAGAACCGCTTCACACTATTACAGCCAAGCCGCGGTTCGGACACCTGCAAGGCTCACTCAGTGTTCCGCCCTTTACTGAAGCCCAAGCCGACCGCGCACGGCAAGTTGCCGACTTCATGCGTTCCTACGGGTTTTGGGATGATCGAGAGTTTGTGACGCTCGAGATTAATGGCAACACGTATGTCGTGGTCGATATCGGCATGCGCATGCTTACGCCGCGCGAGCTGTACCTCGCTCAAGGTTTCCCGGCTGATTACCAGATCGAGAGAGGCGCTGCCGGGCAATCGTTCTCTAAATCGGTGCAGATCTCATGTTGCGGCAACAGTGTGTCGCCGCCGGTGGCGTGCGCCCTCGTCTCAGCAAACTGTGGGCAGCTAATCGAACAGAAGGAAGCGGCATAATGTTGTTTCGTCCGGATCTACCTAAGCTCGCAATTTCCGTCCGCCAGCCATGGGCTTTCGCTATCGTTCATCTGGAAAAGGATATCGAGAACCGAGAGTGGCAGCGCGACTTCCGTGGCCCCGTTGCCATCCATGCTTCAGGTTCTGTCGGAACGAAGGCCGACTATAGTGAGGCGAAAGATGATGTGTCGGCCATTCTGGCCACGCGGGCAGACAATCGGCTGCTCAAATGGCAAGAGGCATTAGACAATCAGGCCATACTTGCCCGCGGCGGGATTATAGGCACTGCGGAGATTGTGGGCTGTGTCGCTCAAAGTGAGAGCACTTGGTTTTTTGGCACATATGGCTTTGTGCTGAAGAACGCGCAGCCGGTCGATTTTATCCCGGTTAAAGGTGCGCTCGGTTTCTTTGATTGGCGCGAGAACCTTACCAGCGTCCCCCTCTAATCCGTTTCATGAATTGCGAGCGGGCAATGTCGCGCGTTCGCGTGTATCAGGAGTAAGCGTATGAAATTGTCAGTTCTCTACGGCGGCGCGGCATTGTCCGCTATCTGCTATCTGTCTTTGATGGGCGTCAGCAAGGCTGAACCTGTGCGCCTTTGCACCGGATCCGCATCAGCTGTTTATTACGATGCTGGTCAGAGCATCCGCCAGATGGCGGGCAGCGCCACGCCGGTAATGGTTGTCGAAACAACCGGCACAATCGACAACCTGAATGAAACACTGGAAACAGGCAATTGCAATGCGATGATCGGCCAGCCCGACGGCCCGGTCTATCTCGCACGCCAGTCACCAGCTGCGGTTAAGAAACTGCGCCAAGTTGCGGGGCTGCATCGCGAATACCTGCATGTTTTGTGCAACCGCAACAGCGGCGTGAAGGATCTGA
This sequence comes from Brucella sp. HL-2, assembly GCF_025846885.2. Classification (NCBI taxonomy): domain Bacteria; kingdom Pseudomonadati; phylum Pseudomonadota; class Alphaproteobacteria; order Hyphomicrobiales; family Brucellaceae; genus Brucella; species Brucella sp. HL-2. Next base: position 39,278 of record NZ_JAOYTK010000034.1, read on the forward strand.
AGGATCTCGCAGACACGAAAGGTAAGCTGGCGATTGGTGAACCTAATTCCGGTGCCTGGCTAATCTGGCAAAATCTGGTGAAGGTCGATAAGGAGCTCGAGAATATCCCTGTGAGCAATGAAGCCGGGATTATGGCTCTTTCCGCTGCATCTTCTGGCACGGACACGGTTTGCCTGCTTGTGCCGGCTGGTTTGAATACCGGCACACTGAAGGAAGCCGACGCGACCTTTGCAGATAGCCTGATGCTTGTAAGCGCGAAGGTTCGCAACTCGGATCAGGTTCTCGGGCTCGATGGTAAGCCGATCTACGCCTATCAGGACATACCGGCGGACACTTACCCGAATATTCAGTCTGGCGGCTGGTTCTCGTCGTCGGCCAAGAGCACGCTTTCTTGGAATGCCGGTGTTTACATCAACACGGAAGCGTTTACGGATCCGAAACAGCTTCAGACGTTCGTCACGGCTGTGAACCGTGCGGCCATCGGCATTAAGGCGGAATACGGCAAATGACGTTTTCTGTTTTCCTTGTGGCTTGCGGTGCCGTTGTCGGCTGGCAGGCCCGCAAGTACCGCGAGTTGCCGCAACGCATTCTCGCAAAGCTGTTTTTCTGGCGCAGGGGCAAATAGCCCCTCGCCTACCCTTCAGGAAATGACATGGCTAAGAGATATGGGCGCAATCAGCGCCGGAAGCATCGTGAGCAGATCGAAGTGCTCGAGAGCACATTAAGAGCGAAGGACGATGT
>NZ_JAOYTK010000035.1:0-35045 GCF_025846885.2 Brucella sp. HL-2
TTCGTCAATAATACAAACGGATGTCTCTTTTACCGAGACGTCGAGGCCGCTATAATACTTCATGCTGCGCTTCCTTTCCGATGCTTGTGGCTGTTGCAAGACATGACCACGTTTATCATAACTCGAAGCGCAGCACCTTCTATTATTCACTACCGTCAAAGGTGGGGCTCAAGCCGAATACCCCATCTGACTTATATTCAATGCTGATTGACAAAGAAGAAGACGCTCGCAGATTTAAAACGGAGTCCTAGCGAAAAGGACCTGATTGCCGACCAGTTTTCAGATGTGGGCGGCTCACATTTCATCCAAATTTATTCCTAAATCCGGTAAAGCCGCCAAAGTAAGAATGATCTGGTTCAGTTTAACGCCGGGTAATCGCGATGCGCGCCTGAAGGGTTTCGCTAATCTGGAACATCCCTAATCGACACCACCCGTCGGTGCAACTAAGGGGCAAGCTCACCGCCATCATCAACGGCCATAAGCAGGGTCAATTCTCTACTCGCCAGATACGGTGAAGTGTAGTTGTGATTGAACGAAGTAAGAATACAAAACCGCCTTTCAAGGCGGGTTTGCCCCCCCGAAATAAAGAGCGAAGCGGCCATTTTTCAACCTCGTAACAACGTCAACCCTCGCCTAAAGTTGTCGCTGGAGATGATTTCACCTCCATTGCCTATCATTTGAACGTGGCTCCCGATGTGGTGTATCGATTGGCGAGCTATGCCTCTAATCAATGGTTAGATTACAAGGTTTCCCTGGTTTCAGATTCACGATAATTGCGGTTTTTATATTAAACAGTCATTGTTTTTGTTACGAAATGGGCTCTTTGTTAAAGTAAATTTGTCGATAAGTATGGTTACCGCGACATTAACCATGTTCGTTTATAACCTTCGATAAGTATAGGTTATCGTAGCTTATTGATTTGCAGCCGCAAATCAGCGAAAATCGGACCCAATTCGCGCTGCTGCAGGCCAGTTTTCAGCCCAATCAGGGAGTCTTGACCTTTGACCACATCGCCCGTTTCCGCCATCGAAAGGCGCGCCGAAACGCTCGACACGATTGCTGCTGTCTTGCCGGTGAACCGGCGCGACATGCTGGCAGGCATTTTGACCGATGAGGATGTCGAAACGCTCCGCCATCTGGTCAATGAAGGCATGGGCGAAAACACGCTGCGTGCGCTGACCTCGGATCTGGCCTATCTCGAAGCCTGGTCGCTGGCCGCAACCGGCAATCCCCTCCCCTTCCCGGCACCGGAAGCCCTGTTGCTGAAGTTCGTTGCGCATCATCTGTGGCGGCCGCAGCAACGCGAGATCGAACCCGATCATGGCATGCCGGCCAACGTGGAAACAGACCTGCGCCGAGGTGGCTTTCTGCGGGTATCTGGACCGCATGCGCCTGCAACCGTCCGCCGTCGTCTGGCCAACTGGTCGACACTCACCTGTTGGCGCGGCCTGGAGGGTGCGTTTTCATCGCCGTCCGTCAAATCGGCCATCCGCATTGCGGTGCGTGCCCTGAACCGGCCACGCAGCCGCAAGAGTGCCAATGCGATTACCGGCGATATTCTGGGCAAGCTGCTGGCAACCTGTTCCGGCGAGGATCTCACCGCCTTGCGTGACCGGGCCATCCTGATGGTGGCCTTTGCGTCAGGCGGGCGAAGGCGCAGTGAAATCGCCGGTTTGCGTATAGAACAGCTCGTCAAACAGACGCCCGTCACCGATGAGGACGGTTCTCCCCTACCCTCACTCGGCATTCATCTCGGTCGCACCAAAACCAGTGGTGCCGATCACGATGAAATCGTCTATCTTACCGGTCGGCCTGTCAACGCCCTCACCCATTGGCTGGAGGCGGCAAAGATCGATAAGGGCAGTGTGTTTCGAAAAGTCGATCGATGGGGAAATGTTTCGGCGCGTGCACTCGAACCGAGCGCCATCAACCGCATCGTCAAGCAGCGCGCACAAATGGCAGGGCTTGAACCGCGGGAGTTTTCCGCCCACGGGCTGCGCTCCGGCTATCTCACAGAAGCCGCCAATCGCGGCATTCCGTTGCCCGAAGCTATGGAACAATCCCGCCATCGATCCGTGCAGCAGGCGTCCGACTATTACAACAACGCCAAACGGCGCAGCGGACGAGCGTCAAGGTTGCTTTGAAAGTCCAGCCCAGATGTCTGAAATCGGGGTTGAGAGGCGACCATCCGCACGTGGGCCCGACCGACGTGATAGCTGTCAATGAACAATTTAGAGCCATCGTCATTGGTTTTTGAACGAATAGTTCGGGCCTTGCTCAGCCAGGTGAGACCGATCCAGGCAGACGCTCAGTCCTTGGATTTGCCATCTGAGTGCATGGATGCCGCGTTCTCAGATGGTGCCCCTGAAAAACCAGTGCATCGACCATGCGCACAAACCTCATTCAAGAATCCGTTTAAAGGGGCCTTCTTAAATATCGGCTACATCGCGCAGCCGTACGCCGGAGAAATTGGCGGCACTCAATGCATCAAACATGGCGCGGTCGCAGATGGGAGGTGCTCCCATGCGATCTTGGCGGAAGATATGGGCATCTCCCACAACATCCGGTTTGAACACCAAGCTGGCTCCGCCGACGAGGCTATAAAGTTTCTCGTCCTCGCCGGTCTGATAATTGTGGTCGAGCTTGATCCTTACCCGAGAGGAGGCTTCATCCAGGGCATCGAGTCTGCGCAGCACATTGCCTAGGTAGTACTGAGGACCGAGGCTCCCGTCAGCAAGGCTGAAGTCGCATGCCATAAATGCAAACGCCTCGGCGTCCATCTGCTCAAACAGTTGCTTCAAAGGCTCCGACACAATCCATATGCCAGCGAATTCTTCCAGATCGCGTGGCATTCCGCCCTTCTCCGGCACATGAACCAGGTGGGGACGCTCCGGATACTGATTTGGCATTCCGTTAGGACGCGAAACGACATTCATCCCCGGCTGGACCAGCTTTTCTTCGTTGGCGATTTCTATGCCGGGAACCCTGTCGTTACTCAAGAAGCCGGCATCGACTAGGAAAAATTCGCCCTTATGAGATGCGGCTGCGACTGAAATTTCAATGGCGGTCGGTTCGTTCACGGTGGCTTCCATCATGGATTCGGGGGCAGAACGGGAAAGCAGTTGAGCCGATGCTAGCCGGGCTTTAGTGCAGCCACAAGTTCTGTCGAAACGGTGCTCGCGATACTTGATTCACGTGAGTCTCGGGGGAGTTCGGAACAATGGTCGACAAGATGCTGGCTACGCTTTCCAATAGAGACATTGACCCATGCCATCGTTCTCAATGACTGCGGCCACTCACTTTCCGATGAAGCCGATATTGTGGAGCATATCACCAGGATGGTTGCAGGATATCTTGGTACAGCACCACTGCCTATCCCCACTATTCTGCAAGAAACAGCATAATCTCAAAGTTTGGAGGCCGACGCTTTGGCAATCTCACACAAGCCGCCCGCAACGGCATTCCCTGTCCGAGTTTATGCAGCAGTCGCAGCATAAATCCGTCAATCACGCAGCGCTACCACAATTATGCTGAACGCAAATCAGGAAAAGCGGCAAGGCTGATCGTATGAGTTGATCTGTAGTCGACGCAGTTCAGCAATCCCGTTTTCTTTTCACCGGAATTTGGGGATGCGCCTCAGTTTCTGCTGGCCGTCCACGTTTGCCAATTGTCGAGCTTAGACTTAAACAGCTTGAACAATAGCTGGAGCGCCACTTGAAAATTATTGCCGTTGATTTTGAAACCGCAAATGAACAGCGGGGAAGCGCCTGCTCAGTGGGCTTGGCATGGATTGAAAACGGCCGCGTTATGCGTGTCGTCGAACGATTGATCCGCCCCAAAGAGATGCGCTTTTCTTCTTTTAACATCGCTATTCATGGCATTAGACCGGAACATGTCGAAGATGCTGCTGAATTTCCTGAAGTTATGGATGAGTTTGCCGATGATTTCTGCGGCGCAACAATGATTGCGCATAACGCTTCTTTTGATTTCAGTGTCTGGCGTGCGTGTCTTGATCAATATCGACAGAGCTATCCCGCACTTCAATATCTTTGCTCGGTCAAAATGGCGCAAAAGGTCTGGCCCGATCTGTCGTCACATAAATTAAATGTACTGGCCAGTTATCTGGGATTGAGCTTCAAACATCATAATGCTGCCGAAGATGCCGCCATTTGTGCAGAGGCTTCAATTGCTATGGCCAAGGCGCTGCGTGTTACAACTTTGCTCGACGTTGCTGCGCACATCGGTATGAAACCTGGCCGATTATTTGCCGGAGGCTATGAGGCATGCACATGCCGAAAACGGTAAAATCGCTTACGAAACCACTGACTAGTTACGTCACAAATACCCATTTTCGGTCGCATCGAGCGCTCCTGCAATGAAAACAAGAAGACTAATCAGGCAGATTATTTCAGGTGATGTGGCATGATAAAGCCGCATGAATTTCTGGACACCAGCCGATGTCCCCAGACCGGTGAGATGCAATGGTAATCGGGCCATCTGCTGTGCCTATTCTCACTGCTAATTACAATGGGTACGACTGGAGCGTCGCCGACGCGAAACGACAATTCTCCGAGCACGATTGCGGCAGCACCCGCTAGAAAGATGCCAGCGGCCGGAACCATCCCTGAGCCATCGTAGGCAGCACCCAAGCCTATGGCGAAAAGCGTGGCGACGAGGCTCGTTCCTGAAGCGATTAGGGATGCACCTAGCCCTGCAACCAGACCCAGTGGGCGCATCGCCATGGCGTTGAGATTACCAAACAGGATTCCAATCGCAAAAAAGGCCAAAGAGCCAAAAAAGAGCGTTATGAGCGGCGGATGACCTACTGCCCTGATAACGACGGAATGAGTTAACGGCTGCTTCTCAATGGAGCCGCCGTTTGTCTAAGCCCTCCCTCCTCCATCCACGCTGTTGTTACGGAATTCAAAGTCATCGTTGAACTTGAATGTCGAATAATCTGCCAGAGCCAGATGACGAGTTAACGATCTAGACTATGCATCAGGACTCACGGGAGGGAACTCGCTCGCAAAACAGGCATTTTGTTGCCGATCGTTGCTTAGACTGCAAACCTACAATTATGGTTATTGGATGTTAGACATCTAGGCGGCAAGGTTAGCCATCTCTTCTGTGATTGGCTATATTCCGCGCATATTCAGTGAGGAGAACCAATGTCCGAACCGCAACTCTCCGTGCGTTCCAGCAAGGCACGCGATCTGGCCCATGCCCTAGCCAAACGCACAGGCCAGCCCATCAACAAGCTCGTTGAGCGGGCGCTGGAGCGTTACGATCATTAACTACGCCAGCAACAGGCGCTCACGCCCATGGACACGCTGCTGGATCTGATGGCAGAAGGCCGGCGAAACGTGCCGGAACGCACCACCTCCGCGCATGACGATCTCTATGATGAACACGGACTGCCGCGATGATCGCCATCGATACGTCGGTGATCCTGGCCATGGCCTTGCGCGAACCGGAAGCCGATCAGTTCCAGCGGCTGATGCGTCACGATGCGGTCATTGTCGGCTGGCCTACGCTTCTGGAACTGCGCATGGTTCTCACCGGCAAGGGCTTTGCGAATGCCGCCGCTATTGTCGATCAATTCGCTGAATTGCCGAATGTGTCGGTCGTTGCCTTCGAGCAGGTGCATTATCGCACAGCCGAACATGCCTTGGAACGGTTCGGCAAAGGCCATCATCCAGCCGCTCTGAACATGGGGGACTGTTTTTCCTATGCTGTCGCCACCGTCAACAAGGCGCCGCTTCTGTTCAAGAGGTTTGATTTCGGAAAAACCGATCTTAAACTTCACCGTGAGTCATCGACGGTATTATGATGGCCGAAGAAAAGCCGATTGAATGGCGCGCTGAACAACTCGATACGATTGCTGCCATCTTGCCGATGACCCGCCGCGATATGCTGACCAAGATTTTGACGGACGCGGATATCGAAACCCTGCGGCATCTGGTCAATGAAGGCTTGGGCGAAAACACACTTCGCGCGCTGACTTCAGATCTCGCCTATCTCGAAGCCTGGTCGATGGCCGCAACCGGCAGCCCCCTCCCCTGGCCTGCGCCAGAAGCCCTGTTGCTGAAATTCATCGCCCATCATCTCTGGCGTCCGCAGCAGCGCGAGATCGAACCTGATCACGGCATGCCAGTCGGGGTGGAACAAGAATTACGCCATCAAGGTTTTCTACGCGTATCCGGTTCGCATGCACCGGCAACCGTCCGCCGCCGCCTTGCCAACTGGTCTACGCTGACCCGTTGGCGTGGTCTCGAGGGCTCATTTTCGTCGCCTTCTGTCAAATCAGCCGTCCGCCTTGCCATCCGCGCCATCAACCAACCCAGGAACCGCAAGAGTGCCCATGCCATCACCGGCGATATTCTGACCAAGCTGCTGGCGACGTGTTCAGGCGAGGATATCACCACCTTGCGTGACCGGGCTATCCTGATAGTGGCCTTTACCTCTGGTGGGCGCAGGCGCAGTGAAATAGCTGGCTTTCGCATGGATCAACTCGTCATACAGGCGCCTGTCACCGATGAGGCCGGCTCTCCCCTCCCCTCTCTCGGCGTCCATCTCGGTCGGACCAAAACCAGTGGGGCCGATCACGATGAGATCATTTATCTGACCGGACGGCGTGTCGACGCCCTCACCCGTTGGCTGGAGGCGGCAAAGATCGATAAGGGCAGCGTGTTTCGAAAAGTCGATCGCTGGGGCAATGTTTCCGCGCGTGCGTTGGAACCGAGCGCTATCAACCGGATTGTCAAGCAACGCGCTCAAATGTCAGGCCTTGATGCAAGTGAATTCTCTGCGCACGGTCTGCGCTCCGGCTATCTCACAGAAGCGGCCAATCGCGGTATTCCGCTGCCTGAAGCCATGGAGCAATCGCGCCATCGCTCCGTTCAACAGGCGTCCGACTATTACAACGATGCCAAACGGCGCAGCGGACGGGCTTCGCGGCTATTAAGTTGATCGCTCCTCGTCCCGTCTCTATTCATCTTTCCTTTTCTCGACAAGGAAATAGGGCATCTGTCGTATTGAAGCCAATGCATTGCCGAGCTAGACGCGATGATGCTAACTAAGCCCCATCGCTGTGGGGTCAGCGGTTCGGGGGGCACAAATGGGACAGCAAATTTTCAAAATCGGCTCGTTGCACACGCGATTTCTGCGGCGTCGGCAGCATCCGTTATTGCTTCCGTCCCTTGTCTTTGCGCTCAGTATTCCCTTTCCAAGCCATGCGGAGACCTGGCTAGGCGGCTCTGGCAATTGGCTCAACCCGTCTTCATGGCAAGGTGGAACCGTGCCAAATTCAATCGGGGCCGTCGCAAATTTTCAGGCACTGCAGGACAATACCGCCTACGGAGTAAGCTTAGGGGGCCAACAAGTGACAGTTGGCGAACTAAACCTCAATAGACTGAACAGTGGATTCATCTTCTCAAACGGGACGCTCGTTTTTGCCGATACAGACTCGAATGCTGAGGTGAATTTTACCGGTGGATTTTTCAGCACTGATTTCGGTTATGATCTCACTACTAGACTGGATTCCAATACCATTTTCAACGTGATTGGAAATCAGACCAATGTATGGGGCACCGCTTCAATTTCCGGAGCAGGGGCCTTGATTAAACAGGGAGCAGGAAACCTGTATCGTTATGGTGCCGGCTCGTACACAGGCGGCACGATCATATCGGCCGGCGCCATCCATGCCAATCACGCAACCAACGGCATCATCGATACATTTGGCAGCGGACTAATCACGCTTTCGGGCGGGCACCTGCACTCGATGATCGATGGTGTTATTACAAACAATTTCAATGTCTCAGGTGGTTCTGTCTCTACCTTGAGCGCAGGTACGGGAACCACATTGCGTCTTGGCGGCTCCAATAGCAATACAACGATCGCGCTGTCAGGGGACCTCGTCGTCGGCGCCAGCGGCGCGAACGGTACAGTCTTCTGGGATAAACTATATGGCAGCGTCAATGAGAGTTCTACATTGGCCGTGGCCTCTGGCACTCTGAAAGCGAGTGCGGGATCTTCTCTTAGCTCATTCACCAGCTTCATATCGGCAACGCGCGTTGGATCGAACGCCGTTCTCGACCTGACAGAAACCGCCGGAAATATCAGGAATTTGCAGGACCTGTCACCAGGGTCAGGTGGTACCGTGGCCTGGACAGGCAATTTGATGATTACCGGAGGCAACTTCTCCGGTAATCTGGAAGGACGTTCAAATGGCGGCCTTCCGACCTCTCTGGAGAAAACGGGGTCGGACACACTCGTCTTAAGCGGCGATAACCGTGTAATAGGCAATGTGATTGTTACAGGCGGCGTCTTGCGCGCAGGCAGTGCGACGGGCCTGGCTGCTAACACACCTTATACCCTCAATGGCGGCACGCTCGATCTGAACAATTTTGATCTGGTCATGTCGGCCCTCAATGGCAGCGGTAGTGCCATTGCCTTAGGTAGCTCAGAACTGACTGTCGATCAGGCGCTCAACACGACCTATTCTGGTACAATCACCGGCGCCGGTAGCCTTATCAAATCCGGCACAGGCACGCTGACACTGACTGGCAACAATATTTACACCGGTGGCACGGAAATCTTGGGCGGTACACTTGCCGTCAACCAGGGATCGCCAGTCATTGATGCACTGGGCACTGGCATGATCACGCTTAACGGCGGTCGACTACACTCTGCTCTCGGAAATTCCACGCTTAACAGCTATCTCGTTGCAGCCGGAACAACGGGCACGATCAGTACTGCAACCGGCACTCAACTTTGGCTCAATGGCGGAGCGGGTCAAAGCTTCTCTCTTCAGGGCGATCTGGTGATCGGGGCAAGCGACGGAGCAGGTGACGTGATTATGGACGCCATCGGCACGAATGCAGCTCCGGCTTCTACAATTACAGTTGAATATGGACGCCTTATTAACGGCAACGGTTCGCTGGGAAATCTTACAGGTTTCGCAGGTGCGACACGCGTGGCGTCAGGCGCAACAATCGATTTCTCCGGGCATGGCGGGACAATTCGCAACTTGCAGGATGCCATCCCGGGGAGCGGTGGTAAGGTCTCGTGGGCCAACGATCGCCTTACCGTATATGGCGGCAGTTTCTCGGGCCAATTCGTGAATTCTATAGGTGGCGAATTCGTCAAGGAAAGCACAGACGTCCTCCTCCTCAACGGCAACAGTTATAATTTCAGCGGCACGACGACGGTTGCAGAAGGCAAACTGATTATCGGCGATGCCAACAACAGCAGCGCAGCGCTCGGCGGTACTATCAACGTTCTATCCGGCGCCATACTAGGCGGTTATGGCTCAGTCGGAGAAACGACGGTTCAGTCAGGTGGTATATTGTCGCCGGGCAATTCCATCGGCATCCTGACAGTCGATGGCAATCTGGCCCTTCGGCCCGGCTCAGTTCTAGAGGTCGAAATTGCGGCAAATGGCGCTTCAAATCACCTCTCCGATACTGTGGGCGTAGCAGGCATGGCCACGATTTCGGGCAGCACGGTTTTTGTGACGGCCATTGATCCCGAGACCAGCTATCAGAATGGTCAAAACTATATCGTTCTGCATGCCGATGGTGGTGTCAGCGGGACTTTTGCCAGCGTCGTTTCGCGATCTGCATTTCTCGATATGAGCGCCGTCTACGATGCAGACGATGTCATGTTGACCATTTCCACCAAAACCACCACGCCGGTCGATCCTATTGACCCGGTTGATCCGGGGACATCCAATCCGGGTACCTCGAATCCCGGCGGTGAAACGCCTGCGACACCTCCCCTCTTTACGACCGTCGCCCAGACCCGCAATCAGTATGCGACGGCCGGAGGACTGGATACGCTGGCGCAGGCGGGCTCGTCGCTTGCGCTTTATAATAGCCTGTTGATGCTGTCGGCAGATGAAGCTCGGGCTGCCTTCGATGACCTTTCCGGTGAGGCTTATGCTTCGGCCAAGGGCGTCCTGATCAATGACAGCCTGTTTATCCGCAATGCGGCTTTGGGTCGTTTGCAGCAGGCTTTCGGCGGCGCTCCGGCAACTCCAATCAATGCGTTATCTTATGCCGGAAAGCAGAAGAATATTTCGGCTTCAGCCTCTGTGTTTGACGCTGTCGAGCCGTCTAGCATTGCACCTGTCCACACCCCCTATACCGTCTGGGGCTATGCCTATGGCGCATGGACGAGACAGAATAGCGATCGCAATGCTGGTGCTGTAAAATCGTCTGTTGGCGGCTTTATCACCGGTATGGACAGCGCCGTCCTCGACACATGGCGTCTTGGTCTGCTGGCAGGCTATAGTCATTCCAATTTCAAGGTGAGTGATCGCGCCTCATCGGGTAGCAGCGATAATTATACGCTCGGTGCCTATACAGGAACCGAATGGGCGCTCAAAAATGGTGACGCCTTGGGATTCCGATCCGGTCTTGCCTATACATGGCATGATATCGATATGAACCGTTCAGTCGCCTTCCCCGGCTTTGCTGATAATATGACCGCCGATTACGATGCGGGAAGTTTCCAGATCTTCGGCGAACTTGGCTATAAGATCCATTATGGCAAAGCGCTTTTCGAGCCTTATGCGGGTCTTGCCTATGTTCGTCTGAAGACCGATGGACTTGATGAAAAGGGTCAGACCGCATCAGCTTTATCCGTTCAATCTGGCACGACGGATACCAGTTTCTCAACGCTCGGGTTCCGCGCATCAAAAGAGTTTGTTCTGGACAGCATCACGGCAACGGCACGGACCGACCTTGGCTGGCGACATGCCTATGGCGATATCACGCCGGTTTCCACCGCGAGCTTCATCGGCTCGGACGCCTTTACCGTCTCCGGACTTCCGATTGGACAAGATGCCGCTCTCATCGAGGCGGGGCTCGACCTGAAGCTAACCGAAGATGCCACACTCGGCCTCTCCTATACCGGCCAGTTTGCATCAGGTGCCAGACAGAACGGTCTCAATGCGAAACTCAGTGTCAGTTTCTAGGTTCTAACTGCACCGACAAATCAAGGACTTGAACGGCAGCTTGAAGACCCGAAGCGCCGTTAGGGGCTGATTTTCTCCTGACTGAGGTGGAGTGGGAAGGAGGCAGACCGGTTTCACATTGGCAGAAAATAAGGCAGCCTTTTCAGTGCTAAAACATGATCGCTTGTGGTTGTTGTCGATTGCGGGAGGGAGCGAATTACTCGTTGAGCCTCCCGTGAGAGCCGCCCGGCCTGATTGGATGCGACGCAATTAGTTTCTGCCTCCCAATGCAACGCGGCAGGCCAAAAGACCATTGCGAGAAGATACTGCGGCAGCTTCCTAAACCAGACCAAACCGGTGACACGGCTGCGGATATGTCCGCTCAGCAGAATAACCGAGCCATTTACGACAAGGCCGATTCCGTTCACCACGGTAGCCAGAACCAGCATCTGGACAATGAGTGAACCTGCCTCCGGGTGCACAAACTGAGGAAACAACGCCAGGACAAAGAGGGCCATTTTCGGATTTAGAAGATTTGTTGCCAGACCTTCTCCGAGTATCCGCTTCATTGAATATCGTTTTAGGGCCGATGCAGGGGTAAAATTTGCACCCTCAGAACGAATAGTTTTCCAAGCCAAGCACATCAAATAGGCGCAGCCAGCCCAGCGAATGACCTCGTATGCCGCAGCAACTACCAGAAAAGCTGTGAAAGCCCCAACGCTGCCGCGAGTGCATGGCAATATGTGCCGAGTGCTATTCCGGCATCGGTCAGAAACCCTGCGGCTCGACCCTGGCTGATGCTGCCTGTCGCAATGAGAAGCATGTCGGGTCCGGGCGCAGCAGTGGGCACCACGCACGCAGCGACGAAAAGCATGATTGTGGAGAAATCCGGCATATCGTTTTCCTCCGAGTTGGCCGGAATTCCGATTTATCAAAATCCATGAAGATGACAAGGCTAAACTGATGAAAAGTTACGAATAGCCAACTCTCTTACATCAAATGAAAGAGCCCCGTGTTCGCTTAATGATATCCGCCACCGTGTTTTTGCTGATGGCCATATCGCAAGGATCCAGCGATATCTACGCCCCCTCTGCAAGAAGGGCGGGCACCTTCAGAGCGTTGGCCTATCTGGCGACCGAGCTTCTTTTTTCTCACGCCTTTGCGGCGGCGATACCTGATTTAACGGGCCTACCCGATATCAATTTGACGCACTCATCCAGCGCTGCTGCCAAGGATGCGGATTTCATGTCATCATCGCGCGCAAGGCTTGAATTCAGCAGCTTGGCCATTTCAATGGCCTTCATAGACGCGTGCAAACTGTTTTGGCGAGAAGCCCAAAACATGCGACGCCTCAGCTATCTTAGCGCCCGGTTTGAGGGACATCATACATAATGATGAACGGCAACGCGTACGGTCGAAAGCCGATGTTAGTGATCCCTTGTCGTTAGCGCTGCCGCCGGATTCTAAGCAGCCAACAATTTTCCACCTAACACCACACATAAGTAGGAAACAGGGTTGTTCTTGACTATGTAATCACAGAACAACAGAGAGCTTATCTAAGCTGTTTGATTTCACGTCGCAAATCAGCATGTCGGTCGGCTAGGATGACCAGAACCGCCGAGATTTCCAGGTCTTGCGGGCAAAAGTCGGCGAGGATCGGTGGACACCTCCAAACAAATCAATTGGCCTGACGTCAGATTATCCGGTTTATTTCGACATGTTAGCTCAGCGTATCCGGTGAACGATATGCAAGATTATGATCGGCCAACTTTCCGGTCTATCGGTCAAATTCCAGTGATCCTGAAAACCAATAGTGCCATCAATTCAATAAAACAGCCTCCGCTCAATCAGCAAACCCGACAAGCAATGTCGGTCGGCCTGGATCGGTGAAAGGCGTTTTGCGATCGCTCACACGCATCTCCAAGGTTGTTAATTAGTTACGCAGATGGCACGCACACATCAATCGATCACTTAAAATCCACTTGTTTTTCAAGGGATTAAATTGAAGGATGTAAAATAGGTCCCCTTTCTCAGCATTGTTGTCTTTTGATTGAAACCAAAGAAATTAGTTTGCTCGCGGTTCGCATCAGTACTGGCCATTATGGAAAGCACTTTTCTTTCGCGGCCGATCTTTTCGATGTATACTAATCGCCAAAACTTCTGGCTTGAGCCCAGCCGATTGGCATCACGAAACACAGATTTATTCGGTGACCGTGTAAAAGCCAAAAATTGCGTGAAGGTCATGTCCTGACCGATTCCTTGTCGTCAGGACTGCTTAAACCGCAGGAGGAGTGTCATGGAACAGTTTCATGTTATTGCAGGACGAGACCAATCAACCTTCTACCCTGAAGTTAACCGCATCCGTATGGCAGATGTATTTGAAGCCTTGCGTCTGGGATTTGACGATTTCTGGGCAAAGCCTTCGCATTATTTGTTTCTTTGTCTCATATATCCCCTTGCGGGGTTGCTCATCACCTATTGGAGCACGAACACAAACGCGCTGCCGCTTTTATTCCCTTTGATGTCCGGTTTTGCTTTGATCGGGCCGATTGCTGCGTTGCCGCTTTATGAGATGAGCAGACGTCGTGATGAGAAGTTAGACACATCGTGGAAACGAACTTTTGATGTGACCCTTTCTCCGGCATTACCTTCTATTCTGGCTGCCGGTGCTTTTCTCTTCGCAATCTTTGTCGGGTGGCTGCTGGTGGCCCAAAGTCTCTATATTCATTATTTCGGCCTGATGCCTCCCGAGAGCATTTCGATGATGATGAATCAGATATCATCGACTGAAGAAGGGCGTAGCTTGATCTTCACGGGCTGCGGGATCGGCTTGGTTTTTGCCATCGTTGTTCTGGGCTCGATGATCGTTACGTTTCCAATGCTGCTCGATCAGGATTGTGGAGTAGCGGCAGCAACCGCCACATCAGTGCGTGTGGTTATGCGCAATCCTTTGGAAACCCTGCTTTGGGCAGCAATAGTAACTGCGATGCTAATTTTGGGTTTTGCCACAATGTTTGCCGGATTGGCGTTGGTAATACCCATCCTCGGACATGCCACTTGGCATCTGTATCGAAAGACAGTTAGGCGTCGGGCGCCGATGCATATTTGATGAAGGAATTGACCGGTTAGTCCCATCCGAAGCATCGCTTCGGGTGGGAGGGCGATGGCTTGTAATTGTCAACAAGCATGTTCAACCTCGGCGGAAGTTAGAGTTCTCGATAATGCAAGGGGACTAACAATTGCCTTACGAGCAACAGCCCTTTTGCCACAACACCTTTCTGACCGCCTTCGTATCGTATATACGCGCCATCGAAAACTATCCAACCCTCAGGCAGGCTTGGCTTTGATTAACCTTATTTGGGTCAGCATGCTTCGCGTTATTATCAACTACCCAAAGACGCATTATTATAAATCATTCTAGCCGCAGCCAGATCCGCCAGCGAAGAGCCGACCGCTTTGAACACGGTTATGTGTTGTGTCGATTTTCTTGCCAAGCGGTCAGAACGGCTTAGATCCCGCAAAGTGCCAAGAATTTCAGCTTCGGTAATGACACCATTTTCCAGAGGCTGAATGATGTCCCCCGATTCCATTAGGGCTTCCGGCCGATCGACATAGATCATCGCGCGCTGCATTACGATATCGTCTGCTTCACGCATCGTAGGTGTGAAACTGCCGATCAAGTCCACATGTGTGCCCTGCTTCAACCATTCCCCATGAATAATTGGTTCATTTGCCAATGTGGCAGCGCTGACAATGTCAGCCTCGCCGATTTCAAGTTCTAGATCGACTACAACATGTGCTTTGAAGCCACTGTCATTTAAGGTTCGAACAAGGTTTTCGGCGCTGTTTTGGTCAATGTCCCAAACGGCAACTTCCGTGATGGGGCGAATGGCGCGAAACGCTTCAGGCACAAGGCTTGCAACTTTGCCAGAGCCAATCATCACAAGTCGACTGGCATCGGTGCGCGCTAAATAACGGACACCAAGCGCTGCGGTAGCAGCGGTACGGCGCGTGGTTATAGTGTTGCCGTCAATAATGGCTAGCTGTTGACCGGTCTTAGCATCATACAGCACATACGTCGAAGTCAGTCCAGGCAGATTGCGAGTGCTGTTTGATGGGCAGACGGTGACAATCTTAATACCCAGAAAACGGCAATCGGCATTCGCGACATCCCATGCGGGCATAAGTAATAGTGTGGAATCGGCCGTGTCGCGATTGATAATCGTATGATGATGACGGGGTGGGCACTCGCAGCCAGTGGCAAAAGCCTGAGCAAGTGCATCTATTAGCGGTCTATAGCTGAGTGCTCTCGCGGCCTCAACGTCTTTGATTACTTTCATTCTCGCTTCACCAAATTTAGTCGTGCGCTGACGTCTGCATGTTGAACATCTGCTGGATGGTGCGACCGCTACGGATTCCATCAAGCCAGGACTGTTCCTTGATGATATGAGCCTGTGCTGCAGCAAGAACCTCAGTGGAGCGTTCCAGCGGTACAATTACTACTCCATCATCATTGCCAAGAACGATATCGCCGGGGCGTACGACTGCGCCTGCAACCGAGATTGCAGCATCAATAATGCCGCCAAAACCGTGATGCGGGCCGCGCGGAACGACAGACTTACAGAACATGTTGAAACGAAGTCGTCGCACGTCTTCCACATCGCGGATAGCCCCGAAAACAACGGCGCCGCCAAGCTGCCGATGAGCTGCCTCTGCAGTCATGATACCACCCCAGACAGCAGTATCTTCTACACCGCCAGCATCAACGACGATCACTTCGCCTTTCTGTGCAATGCCGATCAACTCACAAATACTACCACAATCACCCGCCATAGCCGTAACCGTACGCGCTTGACCGCAAAGCGTAATTCCACTGGCGACAGGTTTGATCACCGCATTCATGGCTTGAGTACGATTAAGACAATCAGACGCGACCGCAGGAGGAATGGCACGCCATGCCTGTAATTCAACCTGGGATAATCTGCTGAACGGGGCAACTACTTTTTGAAATGCCATTTTGGCATGCTCCTTGACGCACGGAATTATGTCGCAAAAAGCGTGGAACTAAGCTTCTATAACGACATGGGACAAAGCATTGTATGAGCGGCGTTCCGCCCTATATTGAGCGAGAATAATTTTCCCAACCGGGATTAACGTTGTTGCGCACCTTCTTGCGTAGTAAGAAATCCATCATGATTTCAGCGGAAAAAGTGCGCATATCCACATATCCCGCTTCAGAATAAAAGGCGGCGTGTGGAGAGATGATGAACCGCCCTGCCAGCCAATCTTCATCATTACGCCACGCTTCAAGGAGCGCCGGAGAAGGAGATGGCGGTTCAACGGGCAAGACATCCAGCCCGACCGCGCCAAGCTTGTCACTTTTTAAGGCTTTGTAGAGTGCGTCGATATCAATAAGCCCGCCACGCGCTATATTGATCAAAATGCTGTCGTCGCGAAAATGCGCCAGCAACGTTTCATTGATAATTGAACGCGTGTCAGAATTAAGAGGCACGTGAAGACTGACAACATCGGAACTGGCTACTAGTTCCTCAATCGATTGCTTGCGCACAAATCCGATGCCAAGTTCATGCCCTTCGGGCAGAAAAGGATCGTAGAATGCAACTTTCATATCAAGAGCCGCAGCTCGACGAGTGATTGCAGTTCCAATACGGCCAAGACCAATCGCACCAAAGGTCAGTCCGCGAATACGTCGCACAACTGGAGCATTTTCGGCAACAAAGCCGCCCACCGGATCAGCCCTTAGGCGTTTTTCGTAAGTGCCAAGTCCGCGTGTGAGATAGAGAAGCATGGCAATTGCATGATCAGCGACTTCCGTCGTGCCGTAATTTGGGACGTTGGCTACCGCGATGCCAGCGTTGCGACAGGCATCCACATCGACATTATCGAAGCCAACTCCGACCCGCACAATAAGCCTGCAATTATCGAGAAGCTTAACCGTGTCTGGCGCAATCCGCATGCGGTGCCAGACCAGGATACCGTCGCATTCGCGCCAATGCTTCTCTGGGATGGACGCGGGATCTGTTGCGTCGTAAATGAGATATTCGAAATGTTCTCCCGAAACGGCGCTTTCGATGGAAAGGTCGCGCAAATGGACGTCCGGCACCAGAATTTTAAAGCTCGGCATAGAGTCTTCCTCGACAGATGATTACAGAACCTTCGAAAGAAATGATTTGAGACGCGGATCGGACGGCTTATTGAAGAATTCTTCAGGAGCACCGTGCTCCACCATGACTCCCCCATCAGTGAAAAACACCTGATCGGCGACTTCCTGCGCAAAGCGCATTTCATGCGTTACAAGCACGCAGGTCATACCATCGGCTGCAAGGTCACGGATAACATTGAGCACTTCCTGAACCATTTCGGGATCAAGGGCCGCCGTCACTTCATCGAAAAGGATGATCTCTGGCTGCATAGCCAGCGCACGTGCAATGGCTACACGTTGCTGCTGCCCACCCGACAATTCACCCGGGTAAGCCTGTTCTTTGCCCTGCAACTGTACCTTTGCCAAAAGCTCTACAGCGCGCGCTCGAACCTCTTCGCGGTCATGACGCAGCACCTGTATTGGTGCCATCATGATATTTTGCAGCACGGTCTTATGCGGGAAAAGGTTATATTGCTGAAACACCATTGAAACTTTATGGCGCAGCGGGACCAGCTCTTTCTCCGAATGCAACCGTTCAACGAAAAAATCACCTACCCGGATCTGTCCTCGATCGATAGGCACAAGCCCATTGAGGCAACGCAGAAGGGTTGATTTTCCTGATCCCGACGGACCGATGATACAGGCAACGTCTCCGCTTTGAATGCTCATAGAAATGCCTTTTAGCACGGCAACAGCACCATACTTCTTGTGAATTTCGGTCACTTCAATAGCGGATTTGGAAAATGGTGAGTTCATTTCATTTGCCTTTGCTTAGGCGGCGTTCAATAGCGCGCGTCCAGGTAGCCAACGGGTAGGCGAACAGAAAAAACAGCAGGAGAATGTAAAGATAAACTGCCGCCGCATAATCATCACCGTCGCTGGCAATCACGGTCTTTCCGATGGACAACACATCGGATGTGCCTGTCACCACCACGAGGCTTGTGCCAATGAACAACATGGCATAGGTCGTCATCAGATTAGGCAACATCAGCGGAAATGCCTGAGGCAGAACGATGAGCCGCAGAATCTGGCTACGACGATATCCAAGTGCACGCGCGGATTCCCATTGCCCGTCCGGGACAGAGCGAATGCCGTTGCGAAATGCTTCTGCGATATAAGCAGTAACAGGGAATGACAGCCCAATAACCGCCTTGAGGAACGGGGAGACAAAGAAATTGTGTCCCAGAATACTAACATTGAACGGCAGTAGATAGAGCATCGCATAGAGCACGACCAGCCATGGAGAACTACGCAATAAGTTCATGAATATGACCGCAGGATTTCTGACCGACGGCTTCGGTGAGACCATTGCGCCACCAAGGAAGAAGCCCGCAACGAGTGATATCAGCATAGAAAGCAGGCTGATGATTACGTTAGCGGAGAAACCCCCTCCAAAACCCGAAAAATCAGAGCTTCCGGTTAAAAGAAGAGATGATCGATCGACAAGGACGCTTATAGCATCGGTGGTTTTATGCCCGTACAGCACAAAAAGGATGGCTAACAGGGCGACAATGACGCCAACAAAGCCGAATGCAGCAGACCTGGTTTCTTTGCTCATTTCATTGCTCCACCACCAAATCCGGGGATAGTCAGAACTCTCGCAAGCAGTTTGGCGAAGAACACAACGAACGTGGTAATGACTAGATAAGTGAGCCAAAGGACGATCATTACTTCAAGATTGAGGAACGTCTCGAGCGTGACCTGCGTGGCATAAAACATGATGTCCGTCACTCCAACGAGCGCAGCCTGTGCGGAGGTCTTGATGAGACTTACGACATTGCTGGTCATGTTGGGAATCGTCAGCCGAAGGGCGATTGGTAATTCGACCCAGCGGAAAATCTGCACACGACTGTATCCAAGGCTGATTGCGCCCTCAACTGTCTGACGTGGCACAGAATTGATACCGGACCTGATAATCTCGATCGCAATGGATCCGTTATACAAAGCAAGCGAGATCACTACACAAGCAAAGCCAGACAGCAGCGGCACCCGTTCTCCGGTCGCTCCATCAGTATAATACAAGCCCAGATCAGACAGCATGAAATACAAGAAAAACAACTGCACGAGTGGCGGTGTATTCCTGAACAAATCGATCATAATGATCGTCAGTGGTTTGACGAGCGGGATGTTGAAATGAATGATCGCCGCACCGGCTACTCCGATACTTAACATCAGAAGCGTGCCGGCACCAGTAAGAGCAAGCGTCGTGCCAAGCCCATCGAGTAGCCAACCCTGATAAAGCGGGTCTGCCAGCCATTCAAAATCAAGACCGAAGAGCATTATTGAATTCCGGTATTTTGTTTTGGGTTCTACGTAGTGATGAAGAGCGCGGGCGAGAGCGGATTAAGAGATGGCTAAAACTTGGTCTTGGCCGGACAAAGCCCGGCCTCGACGCATCCAGTATGAATCAATATCCAGCCGCCTTGGCGTCCGCGGCACGTTTCGCCACATATTCTGTTTCGCCCATATCGTAGGCCTTTTCGGCGTTCACTAAAATGCCCGCTGCTTCGGCTGCCAAGATGGCTTTGTTTACAGCGTCTAGAAAACGCGGCTCGTTTTTACGCGCGCCACCAGCGATTGGAATATAATCAAAGGTATCGAGCGCAATCTTGTATTTCTCGCCCCACTCGGGATCCGTTAGCTTTTGCTGCAAGATAGGGCCGTCAAAGGCCAGGCCCGCACAACGACCGTTCTGAAATGCCTTGAACATATCTGCAGTTCCGGTGAACAGCACGGTTTGCGCACCATAGGTTCCAGTCAAAGCCCGGTTATACAGATTGCCTTGCATGCCGCACAGCTTTTGCCCGCGCACGTCTTCCCACTTTGTGATGGAGGTCTCTTTTGGCGCCATCAGAACCACACCCGCCATGTTGTAGTATTCTTCAGTAAAGTCGATGACTTTACCCCGCTCCACATTCTTACCGAGTGTTGCAAGGATCAAATCTACACGGCCCGCGTTGAGCAATTCGATACGATTAGAGGCAACGACCGGAACCAATTCAATATCCGTGTCTGAGCCAACAATTTTTCCTGCTATGTATTTCGCCAGATCGATCTCAAAGCCCTTGAGCTGATCGTCTTTGGTCAAAAAGCCAAAGGGAACATAGTCATTTTTAATGCCGACAATGAGCTTGCCACGCGCCTTAACGTCGTCGAGTTGGTCCGCCCGTGCGGCTGCACCAAACATTAATCCCGAAATCGCAGCTGCAACTGAAAGCCGGATAAACGAATTCATAATCATCGAACTTCCCCATTTTGTTATTTGAGAAAACTCTATAGACAATTTCGATATAATTAATAATACTAATTTATTAAATAAACATAAGGCTAACTTATAAGGAAAAGGCGTGTATATTAGACAACTCGAGGCGTTCAAGGCTGTTATGACGATGGGTAGCGTCAGTCGCGCCGCGGAATTGCTTTGTGTCTCTCAACCTGCAGTTAGCCAATTGATCAGTCAGTTAGAGCTTTTTTGCGGTTTTCCGCTCTTTGAGCGCAAGGGAAAACGCCTGCACCACACTCGAGAAGCTGAGGCTTTGCTGGTGGAGGTCGAAGTGATGTTTGCTGGTATTACTCGTGTATCGCGAGTGGCTACGGCTCTAAGAGATCAAAAATGGGGTGCTCTGACAATCGGTGCATTTCCAGCTATTGCGCGGCGTGTGCTTCCAAAAATTGTAGCAGACTATGCGAACGAACGACCGAATGTGGTCTTTCATTTGCAAAGCATGATCTCAAGAAACCTGATTGATGCGGTCGCAAGTCATCAGCTCGACTTTGGTATCAGCTTCATTCCTGGCGATCGAGACGAGATTGAGAGTATCCCCCTCAAAAGCTTACAGGCTGTATGCATCCTGCCTCCGGGTCACGCTCTTGCTTGCAAAGATATTATTCATGCAACCGATCTCGTCGGAGAACAGTTTATTTCCCTGGGTCCCCAAGACCAGTCGCGAATGCTTATCGACAAAATCTTCGATGACCTGCAAGTACCGCGCAAAATGCAGATTGAGACGGGACAGTCGGAAACTGCCTGTACATTTGTAAGTCTTGGCGCCGGTGTGTCAGTGGTGGACCCTATCAGTGCGGCTGGGTCCGGTGATGGCAGCTTGATCGTTCGGCCGTTCGAGCCAGCTATTACATTCAATATTTGGCTAATTCGACCCAGGATGAGCAATAAATCTGGTATTATTGAACACTTTATTGAATATCTATGGTCAGAGATATCCAATGGTACTCAATGATCATATTATTTGCATCCCATTTTCTAATCGTACTGTTCTGCTTGAACAACGTCGTCTTAAAAATGAACATCTGGCAAAACTGGCACCGGGTGCAATGGAATATTTGCCACACGCGCCGCTGATCGATCACCGCCTGTTCATTCATCCAATGTTATAATTTCATATTGTAGGCATCATCCTACACAAAGCCGCTTCGCACTTTTACTGAAACGCTCAATTGAATGGTCCCGGTATGATTCAGGCTTGAGGCCGCACCCTCTCCTCCAATAATCGCTCGACGATCATTCTGCCAATTGGAATAGCAGAAGTAGCGGCCGGCGATGGCGCGTTGCAGACATGTAAGACATTCGATGTTTGCAGGAAATGGAAATCATGCATCATCTCGCCTTTGCGCGTAACTGCCTGCGCACGAATACCGGCACGATAGGGTTGGAGGTCTCTAAGCTCTATGTCAGGGCAATATTTCTGGCATTTTTTGAGATAGCTTTTCTTGAACAATGAGTCCTGCAACTCAACCATTCCGGATGAAAGATTGCTGCGGAGCATTTTCCAAAAGCCCGGGAAGGCGAGATAAGTCGCCATGTCCCGCAGATTAGTGGAAAATTTAGGGTAACCTTCACGGGAAAGTCCAAGCACGGCATTGGGGCCAACTGTCAGATCGCCATTGATCATCGGTGTCAGGTGGATGCCCAGAAACGGCAATGCCGGGTCCGGAACGGGATAGATCATATGGGTGACAATGTTCTTCTTCTCTTCGTGAATGCGGTAATATTCACCGCGAAATGGGACGATCTGGAAATCTGTCTCAACACCCGAACGTCTGGCCAAACGGTCGGCCTGCAAGCCGCTGCAAAGAACTACTTTGCGCGCCAGCCAACAACGCTCTTTGGAAATAACCTCTACATAATCGGGATTGTCATTGACTCTTGAAACTTCGACGCCCTGAATAAGAACGCCACCTTTTTCCGCGATCAGTTGCGCCATCTTGCGTGCAACAGCCGGATAGTCGGCAATGCCGGAAGCGCGGACTAGCAGGGCGCCACGACCGGTTACATTCGGTTCACGCTCACGTAATGCTGAAGCATCGAGCCATTCTACCTTGATGTCGTTGAGAAGAGCGTTCTCTTTGAGCGTTTTAAGGCGCGTCAATTCGAGCTCGTCAGTTGCGACAACGAGCTTGCCGATGACGCTGAAATCTATGCCATACTGCTGGCAGAATTCTTTGGTGGCGATGGCACCCTCACGGCACAGATCCGCCTTGAAGCTTTTCGGCTTATAATAAATCCCTGCATGAATAACACCGCTATTATGCCCCGTCTGGTGACGGCCATAGCCATTTTCCTTCTCGATCAGGACGAGGGATGCTCCAGGGCGCGAGTTTAGGAGATTAAGCGCAGTTGAAAGGCCTACAATGCCCCCGCCCACAATGCAGAAATCATAGATCATCCCTCAACTCTCCCAGCTTCTTGTGGCCGTATGTTTCTCTGAGCTAACAAAATTATCAAAAACTTTATTTTGTTAGACTGCAATATCCATTAAAAAAATAAGGACCAGCGTCCCCTCTCTCATAGTGACGGCGTCACTTAGTATATTTTTGCAGAGCGTAACTCTTTAATCAGATCAACAAAGACCCGTAGTTTAGCGGGTAAATGTTTACGCCCGGGATAGTACAGACAAAGTCCCGGATAGGGCGGTGTCCAATCCCCTAATATCTGCACAAGCTGGCCGCTTTGCAGATCTTCCTTCACCTGCCACTCGTTGAGATAAGCGATGCCCGCACCTTCTCTGGCAGCGCGCAACATGAGATCACTTTCGTCAAGTATCAGCGAACCCTGTACATCCAGCGTAAATGCGATCCCGCGCTTTTCGAACTCCCACTTATATATCGATCCACTGGCCATTCGTGCGCGAATGCAATTATGGTTTTCCAGATCAGCTGGTATCTGCGGTTTGCTGCGCCCCATAAAATAGGATGGTGAAGCGACCACCATCGGCTGTATATCCTGATTGAGGGCAACAGAGATCATGTCGGGCGGCACCGCTTCAAGAATCCGGATGCCAGCATCAAAGCCTCTAGCATTGACGTCAACCAAAGCCGTTTCAGTAACAATCTCAACATTCATCTGCTGATAGCGGCGCATATATTCGAGGATGAGCGGAGCGATAATCATTCGTGCTGCACCTAGGGACGTATTAATACGCAATGTTCCGGAGGGCTCAGAACGATGCTCATCGGCCCGATGTATGGCGCGACGAATAGCGGCCAGTGCCGGTGTTACTTCAGCAACAAACTGCTCACCTGCAGATGAAAGGGAAACACTACGCGTTGTTCGATTGAACAAGCGCACACCAAGGCGGCTTTCCAGCGTGGCAATCTGCTGACTAAGGGCAGAAGAAGAAATACCCAACTCACGCGCGGCGGCTCGGAAACCGCCGAGATTGGCAACCATTACTACAGCTTCGATCTCTGCCAGATTCCCCCGCATCATTGTCCGTATCTCCTTATCAGCTCGTTTCAATTTGGCCAGCTTATCAGATCAATATTCTGATACCAGATATGCACCATCAAGAAAGGAACTGTCATGCATACCATTACTGAAATTTATATCGACGGCGCGTTCACTACTCCGCATGGTGAAGAGTTTGCAGATTTGTTTAACCCTGCAACTGAAGAGAAAATAGGCAAAGTTCGCCTCGGCAATCGCGACGACGCTAAAGCTGCAATCGCTGCCGCAAAGCGAGCTTTTCCAGCGTTTTCGCGCACGACAAAAGCGGAGCGGATTGAGATGCTCCATCGTTTGAGCGTAGCAGTGTCTGCGCGCGAAAATGATCTCGTTGCAGCCATGAGCGAAGAATACGGCGCTCCGCATTCTTTTATCGGATTCGCGGTACAGCATGCTGTATCGGCATTTCTGGATATGGCAAAGACGCTGGAGAGTTACGATTTCACTCGTCAGATAGGCCGTGCAGAAGTGACAATGCAGCCCTTGGGCGTGGTAGCCGCTATTACACCGTGGAACAGCAACTATGGCTTTATAGCGAGTAAACTCGCAGCCGCCATCGCCTCCGGTTCTACAGTGGTTATCAAACCAAGCGAAATGAGCGCAATCCAGACACAAATTTTCACAGAATGCCTGCATAGTGCTGGTTTACTTAAGGGCGTTTTCAACATCGTCAACGGACGTGGCGATGTGGTGGGAGACGAGTTCAGCACCCATCCTGACATCGCGAAAATTACCTTCACCGGCTCCACCGCAGTCGGCAAACAAATCGTCAAATCTGCTGCTGATACTCTAAAGCGTGTAACACTGGAACTGGGTGGGAAAGGACCGAACATCATTCTCGCCGATGCCGATCTGGCAAAAACAATTCCAACAGTTCTGATATCAGGTCTTATGAATAGTGGACAAGCATGTATCGCCGGGACACGCATTCTGGTGCCTGAAAGGCGCTTGACAGAAATACTTGATGCTTTGGAGCGGACGATTAAAACTTTCAAGTCTGGCAACGCTTACGATCCTAAGGTCAGAGTGGGACCATTAGTCAGCCAGAAGCAATTTGATCGGGTTCAATCCTACATTCGCCTCGGGCTTGAAGAAGGCGCGAAAATCATCATCGGTGGTGAGGGTCGTCCAGAAGGTTTGCAACGCGGTTGGTTTGTGCGTCCAACCATCTTTTCGGGTGTTACTAATCAAATGCGCATAGCACGCGAAGAGATTTTTGGGCCGGTACTCGTGGTCATTCCTTACAAAGATGAAGAAGATGCAGTCCGTATCGCCAATGATACCAGCTACGGATTACAAGCCTATGTTCATGGCGCTAATATTGTCCAAGCACGCCAGTTAGCCGGCAAACTGGAATCCGGTCGTGTCGTTATTAACGGCGCTCCACATGAACCCCTGGCTCCATTTGGAGGTTTTAAACAATCAGGCATCGGTCGTGAAATGGGCGTATTCGGACTTGAGGCATTTCTGGAGCCGCGCGCTGTATTGATTTGACTGCTCTTTGTTCCGCATACCTAATAACGAGTTGACCGGACAAGCTACTGTCCGGTCAGTCCGCTTAAGAACTTCGATGTTGAGCACGAAGCCGAAGGAGAAACTTTGGCCAAATGTCTCGGCGGCGTATACTGATACGCGGCAGCCCCATTAGATCGTCGGAGGGTCCGGCATGTCCACGTATGGTCGTCGTCGCGGTTTCAAACCCCGTTTCTCGCACCATTTGCCTGTGTAAGGGACTATTTTCACCATATGGATAGCAAAAACTTGAGACTTCTGCTCCGAGTATGTCCTCTAGGACAAATTTTGACTGGGAAATTTGCTTTCTAGCTTCTTCGTCCGGTGTATGTGGCAGACGGACATGATCAAGCGTATGAGCACCGACTTCGTGGCCGAGTCTTGCCCATTCTCGCAGTTGTGCTGCAGACATCAGAGGGGTTTTGGGAACGCCGAGCAGCTGATCCCAGACGTTACTTCCACCTACCTGATTGGCAACAAAATAATTCGTTGCGGTAAAACCATATTCCGCCAAAACTGGCGCGGCATTCTCCAAGACGTTCAGAAATCCATCGTCGAAAGTAATCGCCGCGACTTTTCCAGTTTTCTCGCCTTTGATGTAAGGAATGGCCTCACGAAGAGACAACCCGAGATATCCCATTCTCTTCAACCATTTCATTTGGCTCCGAAAACGGTTCGGATGAACCAGCAGACCGTGAAATGGTATATCGGCCACTGGTAAAGGTGCTATCTGATGATACATGAGGACAGGTATTGGCATATGGAACCGTTTGGGACAGAGTGCAGTTGCGCATCTTTAATCGTTCAAGATGAGCTCTATTTCCGCCAGACGATCAAGTCTTCGTTGTAGCCGCTTTCCCTTACGGCCAAACAGACGCGGGCGCTTCTTCGCTTCGCGGCTCGCTTGCAAATGTTCAATATAAATTTGACCAACTGCTTCATTTTCGAGTTGGTCGAATATCCAGCAGAAAGACACTGGCAGGCGTGTTACTGAATAAAGTGGCAGTGCTTCGGCATTATCTTGAACTAGGATCTGTTCCAGAACAAGTTGATCCCATGTATCCGGTTGCTCCAGACATCCTTGTTGCCATGTTTCCAGCAGCTTCAACGCCGAGGGCGTATCATTGATAAGAATAGTTCCACTCAACAAATGGCCACTTGCTTCGTAATAGACTGCAATGTCGCTTTGGATGGGAATGAGTTCTGGCCAGGGGTCACGATGAAAGACCGCATCAACATCAACATAGAGCAAGGGACCCCGCACCTTTTGGCGAAGGTCCACCAAAACTCCAGGCTTCAGTCCGGCATTACGAACCCAGCTCCCGGTGTTTTCGACAGGAACGACAACCACTTCCAATCCAAGGTGTCTCGCGCTTGAAAGAAGCCGTTCCTTCTCATGCTCGTAAAGACTGTTTTTCGTATAGAATGCAACAATCGTTCCATCTTGCCCAGTCTGGGTTCTCTTACGAGCGGCCAACTCTTGAGAGTTCGGAAATGCTATTGCCATCGAACGATGCGCATGGCTCCACGGCCGAAATTTGTCTATCATTCGAAATAACATCTTATGCTCTACTCTTTAATTGCCGCCGCCCCCACAGCCGGTTATGCACAGACCACTTGAAAGCCAAGATAAACTCAATAGGCAACATCAACAACCTTCTACAAGTTCCGCTTGGTCACTAGGAAAAATAGCAGATCACGCAAAGGATGCAATTGACTACCTCTATCCTGTTCCAATCGATCATTCAGTCTTACTTGGAGCATCCGCTCTATGTGCATGATACAACGGAATCTCGCGAAAGATGTGCTCCCTCCCCCATCTCTAAAGTGTTTGAGCAAGGTGGAAAGTAAGGGACTACGCTAATTTTACATTCCAATTTTCGCAGCTTCGTTGCAGAGTATGATTACAATTATGGCTGGCAGAATTGCGCGAACAATAACTATGGTTCAGAACTCGACGGTACTAGCCAATGGACTGTTTGCCACTAATATCTCTCTTGAGGTGGCAGATCGGACTGACTTTTTCCGTCAGTTGGCAAAACCTTTATATGAAGCTTTTGAGCTACCTTCCTCAGGTCAGACTTTCATTGATGGAACTATCCATTCGTTTTTTCTGGGAACACGGTTGATCGGCACCTCTGCATTTAGCCGCCACCGCTGTGTTCGGACAAAAAATGGATATCCCGCAGTGATTTCAGCCACTATTAGGTCCAGCTATTCAGAAAGGGGAGCTGTGTTGGTGCCTTCGGCGACAAGGAAATCGCTGTGTTACCCGGCGATATCTACATCGCTAGCGTTACGGGAACATGTGATGCAAATTGTGAACCCGGTAAGACCGTCACATTGCTCCTGGAAAAGGAAGAGCTTGAATAGGCTTGCGGCACAGCGAATTTACATGGAACACTAATTAAAGCGAACACGGCTCTCGGTAAGCTGGTTGGTAGAATGTTCCGCAGTTTTTACGAAGAAGCTGGAAATTTATCATACCTGGAAGGAAACAAAGTCGGGGAAGCACTGGTCGAACTTTTGGCCTCAGCCGTTAAGTTTGCGGCGACAAACTTTTCTGCTGCACCCGCCGAGCATCTGCGGATGCAGATATTAAATTGTATCAGCGAGAATATTCAGAATCCAAAACTGAATGTTGAATACATTTTTGAACGCTTTGGAATATCCCGCTCTCACCTTTATCGTTTGCTGGAAGAAGACGGCGGCGCGGCAGCTACCATAAGGCAAAAGCGGCTGCAGCTCGCCTATCGGGATCTTGCGCTGCGAAGAGGTATTGACCGTGTACGCATCAAAGAAATTGCCTACAGATACGGGTTCCTCAATGCCGACCAATTCTCCAGCAGCTTTAAAAAGCATTTTTCCGTCGCGCCAACGGATGTGCTTAACAGGCACAATGATGCCCAGTCGATATCAGGTCAAATTACAAAAGTTCAACGACATTTCGAGCGATTTTCTATCGCCTAATTTCGTTTACCCGCCAGCAGCTGAAGCTGAATATGCGACAAAGAAACGTCGATCTGCGAGTTGATGTGGTTCGATCTTTGAAAGAACTTTTACACAGATTACAGTCTGAGATTTGGCTCCGCATGTTGGTAGTGCCTGACACAGTTCGCCGTAGTCGGCTGAGGTCGAGTGGTCGCGGTGACCGTGATCAAGATGATAGATTAGGTCGTGAATGGATGCGACACGTTGAAATACCGTTCAAGTTTAAAACGCTTCATGCCCGCTCTCGTCGTATCGGGATATCGGTACACCAACAAATCCGCCATAGCTACCCGATAGCGCGTCGAAATCGGTCAATAGGTTTCGTTGATCTTTAAAGGCTTACTCACCATTACGAAACTTAACAGGCTATTAAGTTTCGCCACTACGACTATGCTGAAAGCAACAATTCTAAAGGATTTAAAGCAAGCCTGAATATCTGCCAATGGCGATAATGTTTCATATATTTATGATCCAGTTCGCGCGAAAATGCAAGATGTGGACCGTAAATGGATGAGGTCACGAGGACAGCATTTATGAAGCTGCGTGGGGTTCTTTGCATTCTGCGATAAAAGACCGCCAGAACTTATTAGCGACTATCATAATACGTGCTTTCGATCCCCTTTTTTCACTCAGGCTATACGTGTCAGTTTATTCCAAGCGATTACTTTATCTCTGACAGACGTATCTACAAAGTTAACTCGTGGCCATGGATGACCATTTGAAGCGAACACCTCACTGTTGCGCTTGTCCCCGCAGTTAGTCGCGCGGTCCATGATCAACTTCCAATTAATTCAGCATCAAACTGCTACCAGAATATAGCCCGCGCGGTCAGAAAACTTTTCACCAGTGTTGATTGACGAACTGGTCGGAGGCCGATGACCTGCCCTCCCCTCAATCTCCGGAAGAATAGCTAAAAATAATATGCCGGCGTTCTACAACGGCCATAAGCGCTCGTGCTAATCCTTCTACCGAATTGGCAAGTCTTTTCAGTATGACCGACGCGGCAGTGAAAAGAACAAGCGGTGCGTCGGACAGTTAACAAAACCCGCCTGACAGTTAGTTATTCAGATACTGGTATTCACCACAAAGTGCGCATGAGCTACGCCTGAATAGATCCCACTATTATCCTTGGGTGAACTTGCTAAAACGACCCGTGACTGAACAACCTCCAAAAGTAAATCAAATGCAAGCGGCAGCGCTGCATATCTCATTCACGGGACCATTTCTGATTGGTCGCGGAAGCGTTGGACAAGGCCATTATGCAGGTTTCTGGTTTAAACAGAGGCAGTTCGCTACCGGGCTCACCGCGAAGTAGCACCAAGCAAACGAAGTTCGTAGCAAAAGCGATTGAGTTTCGCTGGTAGTAATGGCGATTTAGATCAAGCGACGCGCCTAATTTTTGTCAGCCGTACTTTTGAGATAAAAATAGTTATTTCTCAGAGGCTTAGCAGATCTGAACCTCTTTTGGTCCACTCGTACTGAAGAAAGCCTAAAGCAGCGCAACTTCGCAACGGACGATCCGTAAGACGCCCCTTATGACTACAAAACGTGGATTATCGAATATTTAATCTGGCATGCTGGTTCCTCAGAAATAGTCACGTCGCCGCAAATCGCGCTGGTTCCCGACAATTCTCGACTTGGGAACCAATCAATGATCTGGGCTCAGTGGCAACCCCATCCATAGGTTGGCTTTTCCAAATTCGAGATCGTGACTTCGAGACTGAAGAGCGACGGAAAAGCAAGGGAATGAAATACCCGCCTAACACGCTCAGGGAACTGTATTGAGTTAATCTATGACCGCCTTGGTTACCGCAGTGTCCTCAATACGCATAGCGCGCTGAGGCGAAAATGAGGACACTTTCCCCCTTCGCCGGTTCAAGCAGGCGTCAAGTCTTCTACTTCAACCCGCGTTCAGCATGGGATTAACACAACCTCACATTCTATCAGCCGCGTGGGCCTCGGCTCCAATGATACTTAGGTCGTTTGATTTGAGCCTGTCGCAGCTAACGCGCACCGCCACCAATTCCCGACCTCCGCTATATCTGCGCTATCACTAAAACGACGTGGGCCACCTCACGCCCTCATAATCAGCAATTGCTTGATCTTGGCAACTCCGGTGTGATTTCCATCGCCAAAACGAGGGTGGTTATTTGCTAATTGTTCTTAGGGCCTCAACAGCCACCATTCAGCATTCAATTTTGTACAAATAACCTGATAATACGCAAACACTCAGCTTAAGCAGCAAAAGCAGAATAATTAGATCCAGGTCAGGTCTTTATTTCTGATGCCAACAATTAACCTTTCATTAACCTTAAACTCCTTGCAGTCCGGGGAGAATCGGAATTATAGTTGCGAAAATATGAATGCCTCGCGCTTTTTTGCGAAAGTGACCCAAGCAAGGACTTTAGTTCACAAAATGAACGATCACAACACAAGCCGGTTTGACCACGAAATTGCGAGCCAGGGCTCAAAAATCTCCAGCGCGTTGAACATGCTGCGGACTCAGCAGTACCCGCCGGATGCGCGGAAGAGCCTCCGGCGGTTTCAGCTCCCGGAAGTGGCAGATCTTATCGGTGTGACCCAATCACATTTGCGACAGCTGCACAGCGAAGGCAAGGGTCCTGAGATCGAAGTGATTTCAGGGCGTCGCTATTATACCGCAGAACAAATGCTCGAACTTCGGGCCCATCTTGAAGAAAACAAGAAGTCGGATAAGCGCGTATATCTTCCCCGTCGCAAGAGCGGCGAACCACTTCAGGTTCTTTCAGTGGTCAACTTTAAAGGTGGCTCCGGTAAGACGACGACATCCGCTCATCTGGCGCAATACCTTGCATTGACTGGCCATCGTGTACTGGCCATAGACTTGGATCCGCAGGCATCTCTGACGTCGCTGTTTGGAATTCAGCCCGAACTTGATGACATTGCTTCACTTTACGAAGCGTTGCGCTTTGACGATGAAAAAAAAACAATCGCCGAGATCATCCAGTCAACCAATATTCCAAACCTTGATATCGTTCCTGCAAATCTACTTTTACAGGAATATGAATACGATGTACCACTAGCGATCTCAGGTCGCAAAGGGGAAGAGGGGCGGCTTTTTCATTTACGCATCGTCAATGCGTTGAAAGAAATCGAAGAGAATTACGACGTTGTGGTCATCGACTGCCCGCCACAGTTGGGATATCTGACGATTACAGCGCTTATGGCGTCTACGGGTATTCTGATTACCATCCACCCTCAGATGCTCGATATTATGTCAATGTCTCAATTTCTTCAGATGCTGGGGGGCATTATGACGTCGGTGGCGGATGCTGGTGCACAGATAAAGGTAAAATGGTTCCGCTATCTTATAACGCGCTTTGAACCCACCGACATTCCTCAGGCTCAGATGGTCGGCTTTATGCAATCGATGTTTGCCCAAAACATGCTTAAAAACCATGTTTTGAAGTCAACAGCCATTTCTGATGCGTCGATAAAGAAACAAACCCTTTACGAAGTCGAAAAAAGTGACTTTGTACGTTCCACCTATGAGCGTGCCATGGAAAGCCTGAACGCAACAAATGGAGAGGTTGCCGATCTTATCCATCAGACATGGGGGCGTAGATGAGGTTTTTGTCAGCCGTTCTTTCTCCTTTTTTCCTATTATTATTCAGTTGGTTATCCGAAATGACCGTGGAGGTAACTGCCAATGTCACGTAAGAATCCATTTGCAAATCTTGATCTTGCTTCACTCAACAGCGATAAACCGGCTCCAAAAACCGGATATGGCATGACGGGTGCCGCGAAAACTGTTGTGCGTTCCATTGAGGAAATGGCTGAGAATACGAAGCGGCTAATGGACGGTGAGACAATCGTCGAGATCGAGCCGCAACTTCTCGATGTCTCCTTCGCTTCTGACCGTCTATCCGAGGACGACAGTGAGTTTGAAGCTCTTAAAGAGGCCATTAGGGAACATGGTCAGGCGACGCCTATTCTCGTGCGTCCCAATCCCCACAACAGCGAACGTTATATGGTGGTGTTTGGTCATCGCCGTGCACGCGCCGCTATGGATCTTGGGATTCACGTCAAAGCTGTTGTCAAAAAACTCGATGATATTTCATCCGCGATCGCCCAGGGGCAGGAAAACTCCGCGCGATCTAATTTATCTTTCATCGAGCGCGCTTATTTTGCGCAAAATCTCCTCTCAAGCGGAATGAGCAAGGATATCGTTAAGTCTGCCATTGGCATTGATGATGCGCTGTTATCGAAAATGTTAAGTGTCGTTGAGACTGTGCCCTCGACGATGATCATGGCGATGGGTGCGTCAAAAAAGATAGGTCGAGACAAATGGCTCTCACTTCGCCAGATAATCCTAAATCCAGCTCATCTTGATGTAGCGCTTTCGCGCATTGTTTCAGATGGGTTTATGGCTTTGCCTGAAGAGGAGAGATTTGATGCTCTCCATGATTATCTGAAGAAATACAGCGTACGGTCTGCCGCTAAGGTGCCGGCAAAATCAGCAACCGAAAAGTCATGGTCATCTGACGATAGAGCCGTTCGCTTGTCGATGAAGCAAAAGCCGAAAAACGTTGCCATAGAACTTTCCAGTACGGAAGCACGTCCATTTAGCGACTGGCTTTCAAGCAATATGGATCGATTTTATATCGAGTATAAGCAATCAAAACCGCAATCGAGTGGAGATTAACAGCAAAAGAAAAAGGCCCCCGATAACGTTGCCGTCATGGAAGCCTTCCTCAAGTTTGGTCGCTTCGAGAATCGCATTTCCATGAATCACTGTCAAGAGTGTTGGACGTCATTTTGACGGGCGAATTTCTTTTGCCTTATGAAAGGTGAAGATAAATGCAAGTTCTCGAGAGGATAACGTCCGCGTTTTGCGGGCGAACGATAACACTTGCGCAAATGCAGGCTCAATCAAGTACCCCATCTGTTAACACATCCATTAACCGATGGTCAGTCTATAAGCAGCTTTGCATCGCCAAGACGCAATTCGGCGTGAATGATCGCTGTCTGGCAGTCCTGAGTTCTCTGTTGTCATTTTATCCCAGCAACGAAATAAGCCACAAAACAGGTCTAGTGGTATTTCCCTCCAATCGCCAATTGGCTCTGCGTGCGCATGGCATGCCGGAATCCACATTAAGACGTCATATCGCAGCGCTTGTGAACGCCGGGCTCATCCTGCGTCGTGACAGTCCAAATGGCAAGAGATACGCTTATAAGGACAGGGCAGGAGAAGTTGAAGAGGCTTTTGGTTTTTCTTTCCAGCCACTCCTTGAGCGTGCTGATGAGATCGCGAAAGCTGCTCAATCAATTCAGGCTCAAGCACTTGCTTTGAAACGAACGCGCGAGCAAATCACTCTTCTGCGTCGTGAAATCGCCCAGCTGTTTCTGGCAGCGGAAATGGAGGGCAATGCTTCATCCCTTCAAGCAGACAACGATCAGTTCCGCGCAATCATCGAACGGCTGCCCCGCCGCGCAACCGGCCTCGAGTTAAGTCAGGCCTTGGAACGTCTGTCAGCGTTGCATACAAAACTATCTACGACCTTGAATCTTTTGCATAATAACGATCAATTGAGCGCCAGTGATGACCAGATTGAGCGGCACTATAAGGAATCCCTGACTGAATCCTCATTTGAATCTTCTTTATGTAATTTGAGTGATTTGAGATCAACATCCGTTCAAAAACTCCGTTCGTCATCACACCTCGAAAAAAGCCAATCCTCAGAAGCTTTCTCGCTCGACATGGTTCTCAGAGCTTGTCCCGATATTCGCGAGTATGCTGCGCGAGGAATTGCTTGCTGGCGAGATCTCGTTGACATCACACGAGGAGTCGCCTCATTTTTAGGTATCTCCGACAGCGCATATCAGGAAGCGTTTACTCTTATGGGGAGGGAATGTGTTTCGGCTCTCATCGCCTGGATATTACAGCGCGGGAGCCAAATTAAATCTGCAGGAGGGTATATGCGCTCCCTAACGACGAAGATACGCTCTGGTGAGATTGCCGTTGCCCAGCTCCTTTTCGGCAATCTAGGTAGTCAAGACAGGCAAATGTTACGCGGCTAAGCTATAGTTGACAAAGGAAGCAGCCCCTCGGTTAATGAGAGTTCTCCTAGAGGGGCATTACCAACGCCTCAATCGTGTACCCGGCCGTAGCGGCGAGCGTGATCGATCAGAACTTCGATAGCAATATTAGGCCATGCTATTGCTTCCAAGAAGGACGCACATAGCCGATCAGTCGAAGGTTTAATGGATTCGATGAAAATGGGTTTGTATCGTTCATGTGTTCGGTCAATTCTATATTTGAATTGGGAGGCAGGAAGAGAATATATTGGATTACAGAGGCAAAAACTTGGCGGACCAACAACAAATGAACTCAGAGATTACTGTTAATTTTATAAACTGTGATGTAGAGGACATGTATAACGTTCGATTTTGAAGGGGGACACATCTCCTAAAAGTGTCATCCTTCATGCGGACTTTCTTCACGTGCGTTAGCCAGTCTAGAGTTTGATCGTTGTTTCGCGCAACTTGATTGTAGGTGTGAGCAGAATTGATCGTTGCGGTACATCGGTTCCCAGAAGTGCGACGACTGCGTTCTCGGCTATTGCCTTAACAGGTTGCACGATCGTTGATAGGCGCGGTGTGGTAAGGCGAGCCAACGGAATGTCGTCAAAGCCAATGAT
>NZ_JAOYTK010000036.1:0-32931 GCF_025846885.2 Brucella sp. HL-2
TTATTCCTGCCCAGATACTCGCCGGAACTCAATCCAATAGAACAGGCCTTTTCCAAAATCAAAGCCTTGTTGCGAAAAGCTAAAGCACGCACCTATGACGAGCTGTGGAGAGCCCTCGGTTCCGTCTGCGATCTGTTTTCGCCACAAGAGTGCCGAAACTTCTTCAAAGCAGCTCAATGTGTTGCATGATTAGCGCCCGACGCTCTAAACGCTATTCGGCTGTGGAGCGGATCTGATCAAAAACGTGCCGCGCGAATTCAAATTGCCGTGCTGTTCCGCGCCCCATTGAATTTTTCCCCAACGTTTCCGTGAGAATGCCGCGCTGAACAAGCAGATCCATGGTCTCAATCACTCCGCCGCGCGTCATCCCGGTGATTTTTATCACGGATGCGAGGGTTAGGGGCTCATGAGCCTGATGCATCATGTAGAGCACGTTGAGCAACCCAATCTGCTTGATGCGTGATTGCGGCGTCTCGTCTTCGAGTGGTTTTTCCAGGATTTCCCGCAGGCCAAAATGCGCGAGCGCCTGATTTTGCAACCGTTCACTTAAATTGCTTGCCATTCTTTTAACTATCTATTATTTGCATAGTATGACGTTGAGGCACACAAACATTCCAATAATGTGCCCAACAACAAATCGGAGGATGGGAAGCATGAACAGCTTTCTCTTTCGCAGTGCAGTGGCAAGTTTTGGGTTTGTGTCATCATATCTCAGTTTTGGTCAAAGCGCTCATGCTGACGACTGGGGCTGCCAGGTTATCCTGTGCTTATCCAATCCCGGAGGGCCGATGCAATATGGAGAATGTCGCCCGCCGGTGCAAAAACTATGGCGTTGGCTGGCCAGAGGCAAGTCGTTTCCCACCTGTAGCGGCGTCGGGTTTCAAAGTTCGCGCCCGCATTATGACCCACTTTATTGCCATGATGGCTATAGGCTCACGGTGGCTTATGCGGATCGGGGACGGGACGCATCTTGTGTTTCCACTTTCAGGCAGATCGTGAACAAAAGCCTGTGCAGGCGTGATCGCGATTGGCCAAGGAACAGCAATGAACAAATCACGTCTGCACAATGGCAATCAAAAAACGGACAGCTGCAGTGTACGGGCTACGTAACGACGCGCCCGCTTGTGCGCGAACAACCGAACTATATCGATGTGACGATTGAAGGCGTTGGCAAGCAGCGGGTGTGGTTTTGATGATGCCGGTATCTTTTGTCGATCTCGCCCAGAGCTGCGCACCGATGATGGCTTCTGAAACACTGGCTGGCGTTGTCAGCCTGGAAAGCGGCTTTGCACCATTCAATATTCGCATAAACAGTGGTCCTCCGTTAAAGGAGCAACCGGCATCGAAAGCCGAGGCGATACAAATAGCCACAACACTGGCCGCCGAACATCAGGATATCCAGCTTGGTCTTGGCGGGATCAGTATCGATGATCTGAAGAAACTGAAGCTTTCCGTTTCTGACGCGTTCGATCCATGCGCCAATCTCCAGGCCACTGCGACCCTGCTTGAGGGCTATTATCAGTTTGCCATCAGGATCGGTGACGACAAGTCGATGGCTGGGAAGGTCATGCTGCAGTCGTTTTACGGTCGTGGCGATCCTTCCATCGGTGCACTGGTCAAATATGACAGCCAGGTCCGGCGCGAAATCCAACGATTGAAGCCAACGATAGCGAAACTGACCATTGGGGTCTCTCAGGATGGTCGTGACCAGATGCAAGCCGCGGTCACGCCGAACATCGTCGCGAATGTTGTGGCTGAGAATTCCAAGGAGGAGGACGCCTCCGACGAGGCGCCACCTTTTTGGGATGTATTCAGCAGCTGGCGACGGTCTTCGATCCTCGTTTTTTCAAACAAGCATGGAGCAAAATGAAATGACTATCGGTTCCCGAACCCGGTCGATTGCGGCTTCCACCTTGATGGCAAGCACCATCGTTGCAACACTTGCCGAACCGGCCTTCGCCCAGGCTGCCGGCATTGAATCGATCCTTCAAAATGTTGTCGATATGCTGACGGGCAATATTTTCAGGCTGATAGCGACGATAGCAGTGATCATAATCGCGATCGCCTGGATGTTTGGATATATGGACCTGCGGCGCGCCGGTTACTGGATCGTCGGTATCGGCGTGATTGCCGGCTCCTCCGAACTCGTCAACACAATCGTCGGGAGCTGACCGGATGGTGACGGCAGGATCTCCGCTTGCAGAGGACACGTTGTTTATTGCCTGTACCCGGCCTGCAATGTTTGCAGGCGTCACGATGGAAGCGATGGGGATCAATGTCATTGCGACGACGATCTTCTACCTCGCAGCAGGTTCAGTCGCCTATGCGCTTGTCGGCATCGTGTTTCACTTCATCTTCCGCGCGCTCGTTAAGCATGACCACAACATGTTTCGCATCGTGCTTGCATGGGTAGAGACACGCGGGCGATCCCGAAACACGTCCTATTGGGGCGGCAGCTCGATCTCTCCGATGAAGCTGTCGCGTCGGTTTGATGAAAGGGATCTTGGTTTTGCCTAGCGTTGCAACGTTGAAATCCCGGGAGCTTGGCCCGAAGACGTTCATCCCCTATCTCCGCCACGTTGACGAGAATACGATTGCGCTGGAGTCACGAGCGCTGATGGTGATCATTGCACTCGACGGCGTTTCGTTCGAGACCGCAGATGTCCTGGAAATCAATGCCCTTCATCGTGATCTTAATACGCTTCACAGGAACATTGCTGATGAGCGGCTTGCGCTCTGGACGCATCTGATCCGCCGACGCGACAACAGCTATCCCGACGGAACCTTTAAAGCGCCGTTTTCAGCCCAACTCAACGAAAAATATCGCGAGCGCATGATACGCGAGGATCTGTTTCGCAATGATCTCTATCTTGCAATCATATGGTCGCCACCCCGCGATCCTGCAGAAAAGGCGGCAAAGCTGCTGTCACGTCTCCGGCGTACACGACGGGCAGGTATAGAACTCGATGAGGAGGCAATAAAGCAGCTCCGCGACAAGGTCATCGACATTACGGCGGGCCTGAAGCGGTTCGAGCCGCGGGTCCTCTCGCTCTACGAACAGGATGGTCTTCTATTTTCTGAGCCGAGCGAAGTTTTACACCAGCTCGTCGGCGGACGATCGGAACCGGTTCCGCTCACCGAGGGGCGTATTGCATCTGCGATCTATTCCGATCGTATCATCGTCGGTCGCGAGACAATAGAAATTCGGCATGAGGCTGAGAGCCGTTTTGCAGGAATGCTAAGTTTCAAGGAATATCCCGCAACGACTAGACCCGGCATGCTGGATGGTATTCTGACCAGCCCTTTTGAACTGATCCTGTCACAGTCCTTTTCCTTTGTATCCAAGGCTGATGCCCGGACCATCATGGGCCGCAAGCAAAACCAAATGCTGAGCAGCGGAGATAAGGCAGCTTCGCAGATCGAAGAACTCGATGACGCGATGGACGATCTGGAATCGAACCGGTTCGTTCTTGGTGAACATCATCTGTCCCTTGCAGTCTTCGCTCCAACAGTGAAAGATCTGACTGATCATCTTGCCAAAGCGCGCGCCAGTCTGACCAATGGTGGTGCTGTCGTAGCGCGTGAGGATCTCGGGCTGGAAGCTGCCTGGTGGGCGCAGCTTCCAGGAAATTTCAGATATCGAGCTCGGTCCGGCGCTATTACGTCGCGCAATTTTGCAGCGCTCTCGCCGTTCCATTCTTATCCGGTCGGTCAGAAAGACGGCAATGAATGGGGCGCTGCAGTGGCCCTTTTGAAAACCGCATCCGGCTCTCCTTACTATTTCAATTTCCATGACAGTGATCTTGGCAACACGTTCATTTGCGGCCCGTCTGGTGCCGGCAAGACGGTGCTTTTGAATTTCATGCTGTCGCAACTCGAAAAACATGATCCGCATGTCGTATTTTTTGATAAGGACCGTGGCGCGGAGCTTTACGTGCGCGCCGCAGGCGGCGTCTATCATTCGCTTAGGAATGGCAAGCCGACCGGCTGTGCGCCGCTGAAGGCGCTCGATCTGACACCGGAAAACAAGGTCTTCCTGGCGAACTGGGTTGGGAAGCTCGTCGGATCGGGGACACGGGAATTATCTGTCACCGAATTGCGCGATATCGCCGCTGCAATTGATGGACTTGCCGATTTGTCCGTCGAACAACGCACGATTGGTGCGCTTCGGACTTTTCTTGACAATACGAACCCCGAAGGGATTGCTGCCCGGTTGCGCCGATGGGAGCGGGGAGGCCCGCTTGGCTGGGTCTTCGACAATCCAAGCGAGAATATCGGATTGGGGGCATTCGGTGTTGGCGGAAACATGGTCGGTTACGACATGACCGATTTTCTGGATAATGAGGAAATCCGCACACCCTTGATGGCCTATCTGTTCCACCGCGTCGAGCAGTTGATCGATGGACGGCGCATCATCATCGTCATCGATGAATTCTGGAAAGCGTTGCAGGATGAGGATTTTCGGGATCTGGCGCAAAACAAGCTGAAGACGATCCGCAAGCAAAATGGCCTGATGCTGTTTGCAACGCAAAGCCCGCGCGACGCAATCAGTTCGCCGATCGCCCACACCATCATCGAACAATGCCCCACGCAAATCTTTTTGCCAAATTCGCGGGGCAGCCATGCGGATTACGTCGGCGGCTTTAAACTGACAGAGCGTGAATATGAACTGATCGCGCGCGAACTTTCCGTCGAAAGCCGACGTTTTGTCCTGAAACAGGGACACAAAAGCGTCGTGGCGGAGCTAAACCTCCATGGCTTTGACGACGAGCTCGCCATTCTTTCCGGACGCACCGCCAGTGTCGAACTTGCAGATAGCATCCGCACGGAG
Organism: Brucella sp. HL-2; assembly: GCF_025846885.2. Taxonomy (NCBI): domain Bacteria; kingdom Pseudomonadati; phylum Pseudomonadota; class Alphaproteobacteria; order Hyphomicrobiales; family Brucellaceae; genus Brucella; species Brucella sp. HL-2. Next base: position 4,832 of record NZ_JAOYTK010000036.1, read on the forward strand.
GTTGGGGACAGACCCGAAGATTGGCTTCCGGTATTCCAGCAACGACGGAGTGCAAGCTGATGGCGGTAAACAGACCGTGTGGAGCAGCAGTTGCTACTGCGATAATCTTTTCACTCAAGGCAGCTGGTGCACAGGGCATTCCTGTTGTCGACCAGACCTCTATTCTAAAACAGATAGAGAGCATCACCCAGCTGAAATCCCAACTCGATGCGCTTCATCAGCAGATTGATCAGGCACAGCAACTTTATAGCTCGCTCAACAAGCTGACTGATATGGCGGATGTCGCCAATGTCCTGAACGATCCGGAGATACGAAAGGCACTGCCTTCAGATTTCGTTTCCATTGAAGGTCTATTCAAAGGCAACGGATCAGGCAGCATCGGGCGATCCGCATCAAAATTTCTCGAAAGCAATTCGAGCTATCAAACGGGCGCTGATGATTTTTATGCGAAAGAGCTATCGCGTATCCAGAACAAGAATGCTGGTCAGATGAGCCTCGGTCAGCAGATCTATGATACTGCAACGAAACGTATCGACGGCATTGACGAATTGCGTGAGAAAATCTCATCGACAGGTGACGCCAAAGGTATCGCTGACTTGCAAGCCCGGCTTCAGGCGGAACAGGCTTTTCTCCAGACGGATGTCCTGCGGATGGAGGGGCTGCAAATGGTGCAGCGCGCGCAAACTGAGGTCGATGAACAGCGCAAGGCGGAAGACTGGCGCCAGCGCATGGACAGTATGAAGGCGGCGCTGAAATGAGGGCGCTTGTTACCATGACAGTTCTTGGCCTTCTCGTTGGTTGTTCCGACAATATTGGCTCGACCCATACCGTCGAAGAGCTCATCCAAGATGAAAGTTTGCTGAGCCGCATTCTCACCGAGTGCCGTAACAATCCAGGCGATTTGCACGCCACAAGCAATTGTGTGAATGCGGAAGCTGCGGATGGCAGGCTGCGGCTCCAGAACATGCGCGAAGCGCTCGGGAACTGATGCCATGTATCAGGTATTCGACTTCATCGACAATCAGTTCCAGCGTCCATTGGAGACGTTCGTTTCCGATGGTACATCAAACATAGCCGAATGGGTGACGGGCCCACTCACTGCTGCGGTAACCCTCTATATCGTGCTTTATGGCTATCTGGTGCTGCGTGGTTCGGTTAGTGATCCGATCGTCGAATTTGTCTTCCGGGCCATCAAGCTCGCGATCATCGTCATGCTGGTCAGAAATGCAGGCGAATACCAGACCTATGTCACGAACATCTTTTTCAATGTACTGCCGCATGAAATCGCGCAGGCACTGAATTCTGGCGCATCACCAAGCGCCAGCACCTTTGACAGCCTTCTCGACAAGGGCCAGGCATCAGCAACAGATATCTGGTCGCGCGCCGCCTGGCCGATCGATATCGTCACCGGCGTTGCCGGGATGATGGTGATTGCGGTGAGTTTCCTTGTCGCCGGCATCGGCTATGTGGTTTCACTATATGCGCGCCTTGCGCTTGCTATCGTGCTGGCGATTGGTCCGATCTTCATCGCACTTGCCATGTTCCAATCGACCCGACGTTTTACCGAGGCCTGGATCGGGCAACTTGCCAATTTCGTTATCCTGCAGGTCCTTGTTGTCGCGGTGGGTTCGCTACTGATCTCGTGTATTGATTCAACCTTCACGACAATTGATGGCTATTCCGATGTCCTCATGCGCCCGATTGCACTTTGCGCTATCGGAATTGCTGCACTTTACGTCTTTTATCAGCTCCCTGGCATTGCATCGGCACTTGCTTCCGGAGGAGCGTCGCTTGCCTACGGCCACAGCACGGCGCGTGATGCGCATGAAGGCATGCTTGCGCGTGGCACCAGGAGCACAGGGCGTCTTTTTATGCGCACCGCTCGTCTGGTCGGACGAACGGTCGGCTCCAGAGAAACGGGGGCATGACGCAAGGCCGTTCCACATTTTTGGCTCGAAAACGCTCTCATAAAATCAGAAAAGGTCTTTCCAATGATCAGGCTTTCCCTGCTGCTTGCGATTGTGCTCATTTTGAGTGGCTGTGCGTCGCTGAGTTATCCCTTGCCGAAGTGTGACGGCTATTCCCGCCGTCCGCTCAATAGTTCGATCTGGCAATGGGAAGGCAACCGGAACCTGAAATCGCAGCAATCGAACGCGGGGTCGTCGGTTCCGGTCATGCCTTATATGGAGCAATCGAAGGGAGCAGCTGCCTTCGACCACCTCGACATTGACGGCTCCTATGGTCCTTGCGCGGAGTGAAGTCATGGTCCCTGCAGATAATCTCAAGAGCTATTTTGAAAAAGCGCGCCGTTTCGACCAGGACCGGTTGATCCAGATTGAGCGATCGAACCGTATTGCCTGGTCGATCGCGATAGCCGCAAGCCTTGTTGCTGCCGTTTCGGTCTTTGCGATTGCCGGACTGACACCGCTCAAGACCGTAGAACCCTTTGTTGTCCGGGTCGATAATTCAACCGGTATTGTCGATGTGGTTTCCGCACTGACATCGACGGCTGGCACCTATGATGAAGCGGTGACCAAATATTTTGCTGCAAAATATGTTCGTGCCCGCGAGGGATATGTCTGGAGCGAGGCGCAAGAGAATTTCAGGACAATCGCACTTTTATCGATGCAGGCCGAGCAGAATCGTTTTGCGAGCCATTATCGCGGCAGCAATCCTGAATCGCCGCAGGTCACCTATGGTCGCGCGGCGACAGCGAAGATCAGCATTGCCTCTATATCGCTGATCAACCAGAACGTCGTGTCTGTCCGTTATATGCGCACCGTGACCCGCGGCGATGACGTTCGCATGACCCATTGGGTTGCGACGCTCACTTTTTCCTACGCCAACGCGCCGATGACTTCGACAGACCGGCTGGTCAATCCGCTTGGTTTTGTGGTCAGCGAATATCGCTCCGATCCGGAGGCAATCGATTGATACGAAAAATCCTCATTTTCACAGCTCTCACTGCCGGAGCCATTTCCAGCGCGCATGCGCTCGATATTCCACGCGGGGGCCCACAAGATAGTCGCGTCCGCTTCGTCAATTACCAGCCCTATAACATCACAAAGATTGTCGGCTCGCTGCGTTCTTCCGTGCAGGTGGAATTTGCGGCCGACGAGGAGATTGCGCATGTAGCACTCGGAAACAGCGTGGCCTGGGAAGTCGCTCCTGCTGGCAATATCCTATTTTTAAAGCCGCGTGAAAAGCAGCCGCTTACGAATATTTCCGTTGTGACGACAAGGCGTGATGGTTCGACACGCAGCTATCAGATGGAACTCACCGTGCGCGACGGACCTGTCGAAGCTGGTCAAAACACTTACTTCTATGTGAAGTTCCGATATCCCGGCGATGAAGCAGAGGCCCGACGCCTACAGGCTCAATCTCGCGCCCGCGAAGCGCAGGCGAAGGCCGCCGGAGATGTTCTGGCGCTTCATGAGGCTTATGGTCCGCGGAACTGGCACTATTCGGCGCAAGGCGCTCAGGCGCTTGAACCGCAGAGCGTCTATGACAATGGCAAGATCACGACCTTTGTCTTTGTCGGCAATCAGGAAATGCCCGCAATCTATATGGAAAATTCCGATGGTTCGGAAAGCCTGGTGCCGAAATCTGTCGATGGCAATCTGGTCATGGTCCACGCGATCAGCCGCAAGTTTATTTTACGCCGGGGCAAGGATGTCATTTGCGTTTTCAACGAAGCTTATAACCGCGTCGGCATCAATCCCGATACCAGTACGACGTCGCCCTCGGTCGAACGCGTCGTGAAAACTGATCCTGCGGTGCATTAGGGGAGGGATATAGTCATGACACAGGAAGAAGAAACCCATATTCCCGGTGAGCGCGCCGAGACGACTGTCGGTCGGCGCATTGACAATAATCCGGTTCTCAAACGCGGCGCGGTCGCGCTCGCTGTCGTGGCGTTTCTGGGCTTTGCCATCTGGTCAACCTCGGGAAAAAAGGACAAGGACGACCGGAACCCGCCTGAGCGCGTTGTCATTCGCCAGACCAATGATTTTGAGCCGGTAAAGGAAAAGGCGGATCCGGTTGTGTCGGTTCCTGAGACAAAGGTGGCGCTGCCCACACCTGCGCTTCAGCCTGTTACACCAGAAAAGGACGAATTGCTTGATTCCGCGCGGCGGGCACCAGTCATTGCCTATAGCCGGGGACAGAATAGTGCGCCGTCACGACAGGCAGCCAGTAATCAATCTGAATTGATAGATAGCAACTTTGTACCACTTACCAGCGACATGTCAGGTCAGAACCAGGCAAATAGTGATCGGCAACGCTTCGATGGTCTCCTGCGGCCGACGAAGCTTGAAGGCTCGCGTGCCGGTACGCTTGGCAATCGTGATTTCATTGTCGCGATGGGTACTTCCATTCCTTGCGTGCTGGAAACGGCGCTGGCCTCTGATCAGCCAGGTTTTACGAGCTGTGTGATCAATCGCGATGTTCTTTCCGATAATGGCCGGGTTGTTCTGATGGAAAAGGGGACGCAGGTTGTTGGGGAATATCGTGGCGGCCTTCAGCGCGGCCAAAAGAGGCTGTTCGTGCTATGGAACAGGGCAAAAACACCCAAAGGCGTGATTGTCACGCTCGCCTCTCCCGCAACGGATCTGCTCGGTCGTGCCGGCGTTGACGGCCATGTCGATACGCATTGGTGGGAGAGGTTTGGAAGTGCGCTGCTTTTGTCCATCGTCGGCGATGCAACGAGCTATGCCAACAGCCGTTTGCAGGACAGTGATGTTGATGCGCAAAAGACCGCGAGTGCTGGCCAGCAGGCGGCGGCAATTGCCGTGGAGCAGTCGATTAACATTCCCCCGACCTTGAACAAACACCAGGGAGAACTCGTCTCGATCTTCGTGGCTCGTGATCTCGACTTCTCTAGCGTCTACCGTCTGCGTGTAACCGAACCGAGGAACCGCATCTTCGACAGGGCGGTGCAGGGTGACTTTATCCCAGATTCGACGATCGTGACGAAGTAGGAGTGCTTGATGACGGATGGAACCGATGCAGCCGTCGTTCGCGAACTGTTATCGCCACTTGCGATCTTCCTTGCAGACAAATCGCTCTATGAGGTGATTATCAATCGGCCCGGGGAGATACTTACCGAAGGACCAAATGGGTGGCAGGTCCATGATGCCCCGGACCTGACATTCGAAAAGCTGATGCGCCTTGCACGGGCCGTTGCAACCTTTTCCAACCAGTCCATTGATGAAAAGCGCCCCATTCTTTCGGCAACACTGCCAGACGACGAGCGCATTCAGATCGTCATACCGCCGGCTACCACCAATAACACCGTCAGTATCACAATCCGCAAACCATCATCGGTGGATCTGGCGCTAACAGACCTTGAGGAAAAGGGATTCTTTTGTGAAGCGAGGCGCACAGGCGTCACATCATCCACACAGAGTATGAAACTGGTTGAGCTATATCATGACGGCGCCTACATGCAGTTCCTGCGAGAGGCAGTCATTGCACGAAAGAATATCGTCATCTCAGGGGCGACGGGCTCTGCCAAAACCACGCTTTCCAAAGCTCTCATCAAACATATTCCCCAAAATGAACGGGTCATCTCCATTGAGGACACGCCGGAACTGGTTATCCCACAGCCCAATCATGTGCGGCTTTACTATTCCAAGGGGGGGCAGGGGCTTTCAGGCGCGGGGCCGCGCGAACTTCTGGAATCGTGCCTGCGCATGCGACCAGATCGCATCCTTTTGCAGGAGCTTCGTGACGGAACCGCCTTTTACTACATTCGAAACGTCAATTCCGGGCATCCTGGTTCGATAACCACCGTTCACGCCGGATCGGCAGAATTGGCATTCGAGCAGCTGGCAACACTGGTGAAGGAATCGGAAGCAGGACGTGACCTTGAACGTTCAGACGTGCTTTCCTCGCTGCGGATTGCCATCGATATCGTCGTGCAATGCAAACGCATCGATGGAACATTCAGAGCGACTGAGATCTATTATCGGGACGCAGTTCCGGGAGAACGGATTGTGCAAAGATCGCGATCTGCCTGCGACATGAACGGCTTTACTAAGCGCTACATTCACGTTGGCAAGTGATGACGTCACGACTGCACTTCATTTGCGAGCCGACGATGCACAATGGGTATCGAGGAGGGCTATACGCCTGACGCTGTCTGCAACGAATGGACGGTGAAATGCTGGCCGGATGTGGGCAAAGCGCCCAGTCGTGGCCCGGCAAGCGCGAGGTTGCGGATTGGGTGGCCAGAGATGATTAGCCGCTTCATCGGTTACTCCACACCATTCCCGTTTTATGTCGCTCGTATAGACGAGGGTCAGCTTTTGCGGCCAACCCCTGACGGGGTAAGACTCGCCCACATTTTTTGCAAAATTCGATTTAGTTTTTTCCATGCGAGGGCAGGCACTTTCACCCGCAAGCGGCAAAAGTGCGCCATCACTTAAATATGGCAAATAGAATTTTGCAAAAAAAGCGGGCGAGCTGACCGCAGCAGCCCCATCGTCTCTTCGTGCGCCATCGGGAATGGTCCCGAGCAACCGAAGGAAACAGAACCATGGCCACCACAATCGCAACTCTGACGCAGAAGACTGACGGTACTTTCGAGGGCGTCTTCGCCACCATCCGGGTCAATGCCCCGATCGCCATCGTCCCGAACGCTACCAAGGTCAGTGAAGAAGCCCCCGATTTCCTGGTTATTCATCGCCTAACCGGTTTCGAAATTGGCGCCGGATGGAACCGTATCGCCCGTCAGACCGGTGAAGAGTACGTCTCCATAAAGCTGGAAGCCCCGGAAGTTGGCGTGCTCTTCGGCAACCTCGCGCAAGCCCCGGGCGGTGATCCGGATAGGAAAGTCATCCTCTGGAATAACCAGAACTGAACCACGAATGGAGCCGGCCCCGAATTTCGGGGCCGGCTTTTCTATGTAAGGTCCGGCTGTATCTGCGCTGACAGTGGAGCGAGAGCAGGTGTCGAACCTGCAACCCGCTCCTCACTGCCTGTAACAAGAATTAAGGAGAGCCTCAGGGACCTTGTCTTTCATCCCTGCATTCGTTTCGCCCGTAACGCTCAAGAAACAGTGACATGACGTTCTCGTCGAGTTCGGATTGGTGCATCTTTGGCTGTTCGTTTGAGCCGATATGGAATGCTATTTTGGGTGTTCGTTCTGATTGCAGAAGGCTTTGTTGGCAACTTGACTGGTATTTGAAGTTCGCTGATTGGTTCGCGCTGCCCGGTGCTGAATCCTACAGCCCTCAGTTGTCGCCCTCCGCTGCGCTCACAATATTCAGTGACTTTTATGTTTCCCCGCATTGACGAACCGGTTGACTTCTGCGGCCTCGTCCATTTCCTTTCGGCGGAAATAGATCGCACGACCACACCGGATCGGACTGTGTCCTTGTACAATGATGATCTGCTCGTCTTTGCGCATTGATTGGGTTATTTCGTGTGGCATGATTAAGGGGCGACGCTGGAAACTGATGTTTTCAGATTTTCGCGACGCGCCATTATTTGTTTCCCAGCCAAGACGACGCGAGCTTGCCTTTACTTCGACCGTCATGTCCCCGCATTGTGCGGAGACGTTGCGCGCGGTGTCGAGCGCCTTGATCGCGGCATAAGACACGAATGCACAGCCGTCGATCCATGACACGGCTCCGTCCTTGCCGAAGTGGCGTTCCAGCTGGCCGACTGACTGGTACATCAGCATCATGCTGATTCCGTATTTGCGACCGCGATCGCGTGCTTCTTCCAGAACGCGCATATAGCCAAGCAAGTCCACTTCATCGAGCATGAACAAAGCGCGACGCTGGAATGTCCCATCCGCTTCGATCATTGCATTCATCAGTGAACCGATGATCACGCGTCCAATTCCCGGATAAGACCGAAGGATGGATGCAGAAATATTGAGGAAGACATCTTTTTTGCCTTCAGCGATTTCCCTGGATTTGAAGCTGTCGCCACAGACGAGGGCTGCGTAATTGTCGAGCGAGAGCCACTGGGTGTCCTTGGATGCGGTGGAATAGACGCCTGAGAATGTCTGCTCTGTCATATTAACGAACACGCCAAGCGTTTCGCGAATGAAGGCCGATCCTGAATGCTCTTGAACCTCTCGGAGCATGGCAAGCACCGATGGTTCAGGTTGAGAAACGATCTGACGCAGGCTGCGCAGATTACGCTGGCCAGAAAATTCTGGTGACAACATCACATGGGCCAGAAGCCCAGTTAGAAGATTATGTGCCTGGTTCTGGAAGTAGGAGGCGGTTGAACTTTCAAAGCGCGTGCTTTCCGACAACAGCATATGGGCGATGCCAACAATGTCTTCCTCTTTGTTCTTTGATGTCTCAATTGCGTCAAGGACATTGAAGCCCATGATCGGATTGATCGGATCGAGCACGATGACCTGGCGCCGGAGCATTTTCTCGCGATGTTTGATGACGATAGGTGCCACTTCGGTTGAGGGGTCAAGGCAGATGACCGGTCCGGTGTAGCGCAGCGCTGTCGGCACGACATTGCTGGTCGTTTTGTACCCACCTGACCCTGCGAAAAAAAGCATATGCGTTGAATCGAAGTCCTGCTTGTAGGTGAGGAGAGGGGCTTTTCCGCCATCTCCCCATGTGGAGCGGTCGTTGGGATCAAACGGCAGTCCATGGACGAGTTGCTTGTCGACGCGATAGCGTTCACCGACGACGATTTCGCCATCTTGGGGAAAAAGCCGTGCTGCCGCCGACAGGGTTAGCCAGCCTGCATTCCCAAAGACTGCACGCCTTGCGCGTTTGACCGGTTCGGGTACCACGTTTGCGATGCGGGCTGATACCGCGACTGCGAGAAAGCCCATTGCCGCACTTATGACTGCAATCATATCGAGGAAGGATAGTGCTTCTTCCCATCTCACCGCTCCACTCTTCACAAAGGGGGAGAGACGAGTGAACTCGCGCAGTGCGTAAAAGCCAGCCACGAGCAAAAAGCAAAGGACGTTTGCCAGGGCAATGGGTCTGCGTCGGTGCAGCGGGAGCACCCAGACGATCAAGAGGCCGGTGAGTGATCCAAACACAAGCGCTGGCATGGGGGACGCGCGCAGGAACCAGTATTGCACTCTGCCTGACATGCCATTGGCCAGTTCAGACCAACGCCAGTTTGCAACATAAAAGAAAAAGCAGGAGAGGACGATTGGAACGAGAATGAGTAATACACTCAAACAGCGTTTTCCTCGTGCCGTCATTGGGCTGCATCTGAAACTGCATCTGCATCTGTAACATCTCCGTGCTCAGACACAGGGGATCGGAAAGCGATCTCGCCCAAATCATGCAAGCGTTGATATTCTGTTGTTGCGGGTGACAATCTCGCCAGTTCCAGAAGTCCGCCCAGCAGGAATGCCCGATCAACATTTGATAAACCCGCACGAATGACGATACTACCGAGCAGGAATTTCTCTCGGGCCACTTTTTTGCGATCAGTTGCCATGAGGAGCCTCCGCCGCCGCTCCAATCTCGCCATTTGTCTGTTTATGCGGCCAAGCTGTTTCCCCATTGGTCCTCTTTGTTGGCACTTTACGAAATCGCGCGGCGATCTCTTCGAAGATGCGATCGATGTCCTCATCGCTCAGTTCCATTTCTGCTAATCCTGCCTTTGTTGCAGCACGCGCAAAGCGGTCAGCCGATTTGACTATCAAGAGTTTTCGACGTTCACGCAGCTTTTCGATTTGTGTGTCGATATCGGCTATCGAAACTTTGGCGGCCATCAGTCGGCTTCCTTCTGTAGGGCAAAGTAGTTGGAAGCTTAACTGACTAGAAAACGACAGTCAAATAAGCTAGCCTGCATCGGCCTCCTGAACGTCACTGCGGCTATTTCGTCATGGATCATCTTTGGGAAAAGCGGCATCGGCCCTTGGGTCCGAATGATTTGAGGGCGCAATATACGTCGCTCGCGCGACGTTTCCTGGAAGACGAGGAGATCGGTCGTGGCGATCATGTTCATCAGAGCGCAGGTAATCAGCAGAAGCGCGGGGCGTAGCGTCGTTTCGGCGGCCGCATATCGTCATCGCGCTCGGATGTTTGACGAACAGTCTGGGACCTCTTTCAGCTATCGTGGTGGCGCCAGTGAACTGAAGCATGAAGAATTGGCTCTTCCGGACCAGGTCCCAGCGTGGCTGAGGTCCGCAATCGACGGCAGAAGTGTCGCTGGAGCAAGTGAGGCATTATGGAACGCGGTTGCCTGTAACGCCTCGAGAACAGACGAGGCCATCTGGATGCTGATGGCTATGTTTTGATATCTAGAAAGCATTTCATGCGGCTCCATCAAAACTCTCCGCAGAGAACGATCCGGATCTAATTTCACTGCAAGAAGAGGGGCAGGATAACTGAGTCAGCATTACTAAGATCCACAAAATTTTTTCAGAATAAAGAACAGAAGATTCGATGCAAGCATAAATGTGACAGTAATGTCAGGAGTAATATATATTTAAGCCGCTATGTTGGCCCCTGAATCATAATGAATGCAAAGACATCAGCCTGTCGTAATGCGGCCGATGTTTGCAGTGTATTTCTATTTTTCAGATAAGAAGACAGTTTTTTCGAAAGTCGTTTGTCAGTCTGCTACATCGCCTGATCTTGCGCAGGTGCGCTCGACGGTTCGTCTGCGTGGTAGAAACTCGAAGCCGCTATCCTGGTTGGACCATTTGACGATCTCCAGGGGGAGAATTCCCTACTATTTAGCTTGTCCTCATGCTTTGGTTCCGCAATTCCTGCCATCAAGTCGAGTGTTTCAACTACAATATGCCACTTGCTCGTCTGCTATCTCACGCGTTGCTATCCCGGGCGCGTTGTTGCTGGTATGAGCATGCTGCCATCCCGCCACTAAGAGAAATATTTCTGCACCGTAGAGAATAGTGGAAATCCATTGATAGAAGCCGGTAAGCTCTTCGAGAAGAAGCGCGTTCGGCACCTCGCGAAGACCTGTCTGGCGAGGGCGTTCGGGGGCATCAGAAGTCCGATCTAAGAACGTTTTGCATGCATTAAACTACTTGCATAACGCGAATTGCGACTTTTATTCTGTCGGCGAGCAGTTTCAGCCGAGGACATCGTGATCTCCATCGAATGTAGGGCAATCCGACTGACCCGCAACTGATGGTACTCACTCATTTGGGAACTCCAATCGCTCTAACATCGGTGGATTAACACTTTGGCAATCCCCAGAGTAAAGGGAGATCTTTTCTGGAGATTTATTTCACTTGCGAAAGACGGAATACTCTTTCCATCAACCAAAGCCTGTTCGACTACATTGATGAAACGGTCCTGAATACAAAGATGAAGCGGCTACGCGGAGTAGTATTTCTTCAGACAATGAGCGCTGGGATCATTGTGATCATGGATAGTACGCCTGCTCACAAGGCCATTGCCGCCTGGGAAACGATTGAGACGGCTGGCTCGAACGGTTTTATCTCTTAATAGATAGTTCCAATTTTAATCCCGTCGAAATGACGTTTACTAAACCCAAGACATTGGTACGCGCAAAGCTGAATGAATGATTGATGCATTATCGGATGCTGTCAGCAAGATTATTACACTTTCTGAATCAGCCGAATGCACAAACTACTTCGTCTCTTGTGGACTTGACCAAACGTCAAAGGCATCTGTTCCAGACAGTCTGGATAGTCACCCTTGATCCGTTAGAGCTGAACAGTTGCTAATGCTGATTAGCCAAGATGCGCTTCTTAATCGAACAGCAAATCGCGATGAAAATGATTGTTTTCAGCGTGGTCAGTCCGCACGAGTGGTTTTGATCCCAGTGGTAATAAGGAGGAGCTTGTTATGTCGAAGGCTTCATCGAAGTTCATACAAGAATGTGAGAATGCGCCCAGGTTGAACGAGATGTTCTCGTTTTTCTCGGCAACTGCTAGTGGTCGTTCCGGCGCGCCACAACGGCCTCCTCGCTCTGATTTGCGGTTGCTTGAATACGACTCCAAACTAGTCCGGTTCGCAAAAAAACAACGAGGTTTATGGGGGCATTTCGATCCTCATTATTTCAGCAGCATTCCTTATCGTCTCGAGGAAGAGATCAGGTTAGGCGATGCGCTACTGGAATACGGCAAAAGCGATCGAAGGGGACGCTCTCCCGTTGGGTATTATGTTCTAGGAGCCGCAGAAGGAACGTTCGCACGAGCACTTGCAGATCTGGGGGCAGGATCAATTTTAACTTTGTCATGTAGCCCTAACAAAGAGAACGAGGAAAGTTTCTTCCGCTTCGGCAGACCTTGTTTTTCCGCGTTTTTTCCGGGCCCGTTTCATCGGCTGACACCGTCAATTCTGAGTACAGACCCTATTCTCCAACCCTTAGGCGGAAAGTTCGATGTTATCATGGAGGATACAACTTTTCAGATGTATTCTCCTAATCGCTCGGAACAGATCGACTTTGTAAAACAGTATCTGAAAAAAGACGGCATATTCCTTTTTGTTGAGAAGTTCCGACAAGCAGACCCTGCTGAATATCTGCGGCGGGAATTGCAAAAAGACTGTGGTTACAAGGTCCGATATTTTTCGCCAGATCAGATCGAGCAGAAAACCAGGCAGATTCTTAAACGCATGAATCTTAACGAGGTCACCCTTCAAACCATGGCTGCTGAAATAGGGGAGCATTTCAACCATGCCTGCATGACATGGAACAGCGGAAATTTCTACACTCTGGCCGCAAGCGACAATGCAGAAAATCTCAGTGAACTTGTAGAGCACATGTTCAAGCCCTGCATTCCGCAAGAGTATGTGTATGAAGACTTGCCTAATGTCCTGCCCGGATTTTCGATGGAGCTTCCGGGATTTCGCCTATCTGTAAACGATGATGATGGCATTGTCTGAAAGGCGCGGGGGCATCTGGAGTGGTCGAGCTGGATTGATATTTTTTCTGGCGGGAATGCTTGTGTCAAATATTGGACGCAGCGCATATTTTGTATCTAGCATATGGATTGTTCTGATGTGGACAAATAGCGTACGTTCCGTGACTGCCCTGCTTCTCGTGAGCACTCTGGCCCAATTTCTGTCGAGTGGAATATCCGGCTTTCTGGCAGATGTGACTGACCGACGGCATCTGTCCATCTGTTTGGATATCACCCGCGCGTTCACAGTGGCGATGACCGGTTTCTCGATAATGGCGGGCCTGGGCATTTCGGCCATATATGTATTGGTCGCGATTTTTTCGATTTCGGATCGCGGTTACCTTTCGGCCATGCAAGCGCTGATACCGGTTCTGACATGCAAAGATAGCGCCATTGGTGCAAACTCTGCCTCCTATCTGATGATGCAATCGGGCACATTTCTTGGAGCGCTTTTGTCCGGCCTTCTTCTTCACTTTTTGCCTTACGGCCTGGCCGTATCGACACTCGGCATCATTTTCTGCTCATCGGCAGCGATAGTTTTGGCAATGCCCGTCCCGAGTAACGTTCGAAGCGTAAACAGGAAGCCCAATTTTCAGTGGAAGCAATTCATCTCAATCAGTGGTCTAAGGGAAAGTAAGCTCATTGTTGCCACTTTTTATTACACTCTCGTCTTTGGGGTCGGTATCCTTATTAATACATTGCTGGCGGCATATGTCGTGACTGAAATCAAAGGGGACGCTGTTCTCTTTGCTCAAATGGAATCTGCTTGGGCCCTTGGTGCGGTTTTTGTATGCCTGTTCTTATCGATTGGGATGGGGGCGGCATCGAAAGCACTTGATCTTACCCGTTGTATTTTAATGTTGGGCTCTGGCCTTATTTTGCTCTGGATGTTTCCCGCTCCACTATTCGTAGTGATCACGCTGGTTGCGCTTGGGGGAATTTACAATTTGGGCCGAATAAGTCTGGACGTTCAGGTTCAGCAAACCGTCAACGCTTCATTGATTGGACGCACCAAGGGCACCATTAATACCGTAGCCACAGGGGGCGGCTTAGTCATCTTTACCTTGCTTGGGTTCGTTAGTGACAGGCTGACATCCTCCAGTCTTTTTGCATATTATGGCTTGTTCGTCGTCGTCGTTACCGTTTTACTGATAGTGGCTTCGAGTATCAGGTTCCGATACCATGGTTCAGACGAGAGCGGCGAATGTTGACGGCCCCTCATGAGATCCGCTGCGCATTGGATTGTCTGGTTCCTCTGGTGAAGCAGTACTGGGAGCGTCCAGTACAAGCCTATGCGTCTGCTCTTTATGACGGGTTCGAACTGAGCGGTGCTGAAGTCAGGCGAGATGCGTTTATCAAACTGTGTAAGCTTCTCCGGGATAGGGCGATCAGATCCGGACACAATGAAACTGATGTTCAACAATTGATCGGATTAATCCGGCGTAGGCCAGTAATACAGACCGGACCACATTGCCATCTTATTATTGAACCGGATGCCTTTTACACGCACCTGTTCGCTCTGATGGGATTAAACGCGCATTCTGAAGGCTGGTACATCAATTATTCTGTCTCGACCGTGAAGTTCACTGAAAAATCCAAAAAAGGTCCGGGCTGGCTTTGGCTTGATGGGCAGCATGTAAACGTGTTCGGATTGTCCCGCCGAAGAATGGAACCTTATAGCATTTGTGGGCGTCACGTTCCTTGCCATTTTGCGTTGAAGCCAACCGATGATCAGATTAGTCACCCCGCACTCGATCTATTGCGAGCCGTTCTTCCGGTGCAGGAATTCAGCTCAGCAGCTGAGGCGATTAAATCCGCAAACCACGATCTCTGGCGACATTGCTTTGGTGACAGAATTAAGTCTCTGCAACTCGACGACGCCGATGTAGTTTTGCTTATCATTGATCATCTAAGGGACCGCAATTCCTGGCTGTCACGCTATTTTATCGATGCACCTGATATGGTTTCAATGCTTCTACAATCTGTGCGAGAACTCAATGACGGCCCTTGGGACGGTTGGTTCAAATTCAACACGGATTTTTTCTGGTTCATGTCGGAAGGACGGCTCAGGCCGTTAAGATTGGAGGGCAACACATTAAGCGATGCCACCGGCTCGTTTAAAATGGAGTTCAATTCCAGCTCTTTGGCAAATTCGTTGGAAGCTGGAGAAATCGTGCCGGGCCTCTTTCTCGTTTTTCTTGTTATTGCCATCCTTCCGGGACTGCGTGCAATGGGAGGCAGTCGGCAAGTTGTATACTATCCCCTCATGCGCCACGCCTTGCTTAGGGCACTGGATCGTTCATCGGCTCTGATAAACAAAGAACTGGCAAAAGATATCCGATCAGATCACATGATGAACGTTTGGGGGCATCGGACAATCGTTCCAATCTGCGCTGATCCGTGGCGGCTTTTTATAGCTAAAGATCCTGCCACATGTGCGTCGTTGTCCCAATCATTCGCAACCCAGACTTTAACTGAAACAAGCGGCGGGTTTCCTGGATTTGTGAACGATGAGCTCTGGTCACAATGTGCCGGCGAAGATTTCCTCGAACGCCTTAAAGGTTTCGGCGAAATGATAGCGTCTGCAAATCGGGAGCCGGGTCATTGGCAGAACAAAAGATAACCATCCTTCGAGCCGGACCCGCCGATATAGATGCGTTTCGGCGTATTCGGCTGGAGGCACTTCGCTCAGAGCCGGCTTTCTTTGCAAGCACATTTGACGAATGGGACACTTTGCCTGACAAAGCCTGGCATCGACGATTGAACAATCCGGTGTTCATTGCGTTTCTAAGTGAAGAACCTGTCGCTCTTATCGGTCTGCTGCGGGAAAAAGGCTCCAGATCGGCTCATCGAGCAACAGTTGTCATGGTTTATGTCCGAAAAAGTCTTCGCGGGCGTGGTGTAGCGAGCGACCTCTTCAGTACGGTCGAAAATTATGCACGGGATATCGGAGTGACGCAGCTGGAATTAACTGTAAGCGCTGAGAACTCTGTGGCAATAAGCTTTTATCTCAGGGAAGGCTTTATAGAGATCGGCCGAATTCCTGGTGGTTTTATATACAAAAGTAAAGAAATTGATGAAGTTTTAATGGTACGCCGCCTTCCAGTTTAACGTTTCCGAGGATATTCCGTCGAGACAGATTTTGTAATATTCCAAGAAAAATTGAAACGGGTTCACATTTGCCGTCATAGACGGTTACGGTCAACAGAAACAGCAAGGTTGATAAGCTTTGCCTGACGATTATTAGTTCTACCGAACGCGTGCTTTTTGACTGATTTGTGGAGTTTACTCCGTAGAGGAATGCACCGCAGTGCGCATGACTGCGATAATGAATATTCGTGAGATTTTTGCGCGCAACCTCAGATTGTTGCGACACGCCAGGGGGCTGTCGCAAGAGAAACTTGCACATTTGGCCGGTATTGACCGGACCTATGTTAGTTCGCTGGAGAGGTGCATCTATAGTCCAACCATTGATATGGTTGCGACACTTGCGGAAATCCTCGAAGTTGCACCAGCTGATCTTTTGGAGGCAGTTAACAAAGATTTGCATCCGTAGGCATCCCGGACCGGCAGGAGAGTTAGTAGTTCTTCAGCAACGGTGTGGAGCACGACATAGCTGAAACTTAGATTCGGTGGATGGAGTGCATATATAATCCTGTCGCCAACCGCTCAACATAGCACAAGAAGGCGGTGTCGATGGCAGCGATTGGCGCTGAGGTTCTATGTAGGCTTGTCCGACAGGTCGTTCCACCTTTCCTCCCCTTTAGCACATCCCTCGATGGGTTAGTATTTTCTCTTTGGGCAGCAATTCCTAGATTGAACTGTTCTGTCACATATGCCGGTCATCAGGCACCCTTGTCACATAACATTAGCGGTTGTTTCAGTGAAATCTCAATTAACAGACATGTCGCCATCAGGTGTGCATTAAATTTATACTATACTCGTGCCACGCCCCTTCATTTCTGAACTGCACCCCGTTTCGATCGGACAGTCGGCATAAGCAGAGAGGCTCAAGCACAGGCTTATGTCTAACGAGTATCGACACGTCGAATTGCTGACAGGAGATGTCCGCCGCAGGCGGTGGACAACCGAGCAGAAGCTGACAATTATTGAGCTGTGTTCCCAATTTCAACTAACGCTGAGTGGCCGCTAGCTGGCAAATCGTGGCTACAACCTCGAAGGATTTGACGAAGGCTGGTATCGGCAAGAACTCAAACCTTGAATGAAAGTTGTATGCACCCGTAAACATATTGGGGGTTGGGATTCCGCGCTCTGACAGAACCGCACCATCAGTGCCTCCGCGCATAGAGATAAGTTTCGGCTTGACCTTCACACTGTCAAATGCCCTCAGGAGGAGAGACATCGCCCTTAGATCATCTGAAAGATAATCACCGACGTTGCGGTAACCGCCAGCAAATGAATGTTGGATATCGCTGGAAGGGTATCGGTTTTGTGTCGTGACTACAGCTGCCGTAATTTTCTCTTTGCGAGCGATAAAAGAAGCATTGTCGAAATCACGTATAAGAACCTGCAATGTTGCTTTGCTGTCGTTTGCAACAAGATCGGTCATCCAGAAAAAGCCCGCCCTGTCTTCGGTATGTTCAGGTGTGTCCGACCGGTCGAACTGACTGATGAAATCTTGTGCCATAAGAATTGGATTCACCAATTTGTCTTTTGCTGACATAGGGTGCGCGCTGACCCCCTCGAAGACCACCTCGCAGGACGCAGCATTGAAGTTTTCGGTGACCACTTCACCCAATTCGCAGCAATCGATAGTGTAGGCGAAGTCGCAGGGAAACCGTTCGAGGTCCAGTGCCCTCGCGCCTCTTAAGCCGATTTCCTCATCGGGAACGAAGGCGATTGCAATGTCACCATAGGTTTCAGTTTCATCCAGTCTGGCAAGGAGTGTCATTATCACAGCTATGGCGGCTTTGTTATCCGCCCCAAGCACGCTTGTGCCATCACTTGTAATGATGTCCTGGTTTAGCCATTGGCGGATCGCGGGAAATTGTTCTACCCGCAGCCAGATATTTTCCTCGCGGTTAAGGCAGAGATCGTCGCCCGAAAAGCGGTGGATCTGAGGGCGAACAGATGCTGAAAGCCCAACATCTGCTGTATCGAGATGAGCGATGAAGCCAATTCGCGGTGCATCTGATCGCGTACCGCGCCACACGCCTGTGACAATTGCGCTATCATCAACAACAACGTCACTGACCCCCAGTCCGACCATTTCTTTCGCCAGAAGACGAGCCAAGGTGAGTTGGCCTGAAGATGATGGTAATTGTGATGATTTGACATCGCTTTGACTTGCGATTGCGGCGTAACGGAAAAAGCGTTCTGTTAATTCCTGACTGATAGCCATATTTATAATTTCCCGATCAACAAGGGGTGGAGCGGATAGGCGCGGAACGTTCTCGGCCTTTAGGGCCGGACGAGTCCGTAACCGTCGCAAATCGCGATGTTGGTGCAAAAAGCAGACGACCGATCTGCGAGTTGACGCAGAATTCGATTGGCGTTCCGGCCCCGCGCAAGTTCAGGGACAAGGCGTTGTTCAAAGGTTGAACCGTTCAGCGCATGCTCACCACCAATAATTACGGGATGAAGAATAGCTTGCGTCAGGTTATTGTCATCATCAAATGAGCAAGCGCCGATGATGCTCTCCCATACTTCCGGTGCACGCCATGTGCCTTCCTCGGACGGCACATGAAAGATGAAGTTCCCAAGGCTATAGAATATCGGACGTTTCTGATAGATTTCCATCCCTTGCAGAACAGGAGCGCCGTGGCTGACAAAAACCGCCGCCCCCGCATCGATACATTGTTTTGCTACGCTGCTGACCCATTCAGGCACCTCAAGCCAATCAGTTTCCCAATGGTGATGATGCAGATAGGCAATTACAAATCGGCCATCCTTAGCGGCATCGCGGATCGAAGCAAGGTTGCGGGCAAGGTCGGTTTCGTTGATCTTAACGCTGCGCCTGAATTCTTTTGATCGACGGAATACTGCCCGTCCGATGCAAACCTCTTTTGTCTCGTCGACGGGATAAGGATCGTTGGGCTGACTGTCATTGGTCAGGGCAAGCTCTGTATAACCAACCTTGTCGCGTATCGAACGAAGCTCCTGGAATGTATCGTTGTCGACATCGATGATCTGGGAGATACCCAGCCGATTGATACCGGGGCGTTCCGGACGCCCAATCCCTGAATCATCGGCATACATGAAATCAGGGCCAGGGCCGCCATCCATAGCGACGATAGCGACTTTACGCTGACCAATTTGACCAAGGCTGGGGCAGGCCGCTTCGCGGTGGTTGCGCCCAATGCCGGCGTGCAAAAAGCCCCGCTGATCGACCTCCTCGATCGTGGACAGGATGCCCGACGGCCCCAGGTCAAATGCGTGATTGTTGGACAACGACAGCGCACGAAAGCCAATATCCTGTAATGCGTCCAGAACCACCGGCTTGCTGCAGTCAAAAAATGATCCCTTCAGTGGCCAGCCGCCATAACGGCCCAAAATGGTGCCTTCAAAGTTCGTAAAAGCCAGGTCCGTGTTTTTGATTAGTGTAGAGACATCCTGAAATCCGGGATTGAAAATGCCACGTGTATCCTGCTTGATCAGAGACTGTCCGGTTACCGTGATGGTGAAGCTACCGTTCATGATTGTCCTCATTTTTGGAATAGCGACTGACCTCCGGCAATCTGGCGCGGTGTCATTCCGCCCAGGCCGGTCGGCCGCTCTTATGGATTTGGTGGACTGTTCTTACTGGATAAATCGCTTCGACCGCGCCTCGACCAGGCTTCGCGTGTAAGCATTTTTCGATTGTGAAAAGATTGATATCGATGGGCCGCTATCTTCGACACGCCCGTTTCGGAAAATATAGATGTGGCTGCAAATATCCTGAACGACGGCGAGGTCGTGGGAGATGAAGATCATCGAAATATCATCTTCAATAATCCGTTCCTTCAGTAGTTCGATAATCTCCGCCTGAACGGAGACGTCGAGTGCTGAGGTGGGCTCATCGGCGACGATGATTTGCGGATCAGCAAGGAGTGCTCTTGCAATGCAGACACGTTGTTTCTGTCCACCTGAGAGCTGATGTGGGTACCGGGTGAGAAAGCTTCTGGCGAGATTGAGCCTGTCCATCATCGGGCCAATACCGAGTATTGTCCGTTGTCCAGTAACATTGTTAATCGACCGAACGGCTTCGTTCAAAGCATCACCGATGGTCATGCGCGGGTTCAGTGAGACGGACGGATCCTGAAAGATCATCTGCACTCGCCCGAGGATGCCACTGGTTCGCCCCTTCTTCGTGACGTCGTATTTTTTCCCGCTGATCGAAACCTCGCCATCGCTTGCCGTTTCCAGCCCCGCGATGATCCGTCCGATAGTGGTTTTGCCGCTTCCACTTTCACCGACAATGCCTGTGATTGTGCCGCGCTTTAGGCGGATCGAAACATTCTTAAGTGCTTGCTGCGGTACCGCACTTGCTAAAGGCCATGGCGCGCCCCCTGAACGAAAGCTTTTCGAGATATCTGTGGCAACAAGAATATCGGCAGAGCGCCTAATCCCTTTATCCTGTGCCTCATTCCCCTCGCTTGTCGTCGCCCCATTACCCCGAAGCTCGCCACTGGAAACATGAAGTCTTGGGACTGCCGCCAACAATTTGCGCGTATAGTCATCTTGCGGTGCATCAAGGATGGCGCTCGTCTGGTTCTGTTCGACGACCCTGCCGTGGCGCATCACCAGAACTTTGTCGGCAATTTCTGCGATAACGCCCATATCATGGGTAACCAGAATAATTGACACCTCGGTTTCATCAACTAGCTTCCGCAACAGTGCAAGAATCTGTTTTTGTACGGTGGCGTCAAGAGCAGAAGTTGGCTCATCGGCGATGATGATTTCAGGCGACCCCGCCAATGCGATAGCAATAACGATACGCTGACGCTGACCACCCGAAAACTGGTGCGGATAGTCGTTATATCGTAGTTCTGGATGCGGAATTCCAACCCGCTCGAGAATTTCGATGCCGCGTTTTCGAAGTGCTCCACGTGAAAGACCCTTTTGAAACAAACTGATGGTTTCACTGAGCTGCGCACCAATACTCATCAGAGGATCAAGCGAGGCGGTGTGATCCTGGAAGATTGCCGATATCCGACGTCCTCTGATATGTTTTTCTTCGTGCGCATTGATCCCGTCAAAGGGCTCCCCGGCAAATCGGATGGAGCCGGATGTGCGTTTGAACTGTGGTCCCAACAATCCAATCACAGCATTACCGAGGGTCGATTTCCCAGCGCCTGATTCTCCAATAACGCCCAGGATCTGTCCTTTACCGAGTGATGTGCTGACATTTTCCAAGATTGGTACAGGACCGTTTGCTGCACAAAATTGCAAAGAGAAGTTCTCAATCTCAAGAAGGTCAGTGCTCATATTTTTAATCATCGTGTTGTGTTCCTTGGATCAAAGCGGCGTCGAATATCCTCTCCGACGAAGTTGACGCTTGCGATCAGCCCGAACAGGGCAAGACCCGGAAAGAAGCTGATCCAGTACTGGCCGGTCATCAGATACTGGAAACCGTTTGCAACGGCGGAACCGAGCGAGGGTTGATCGACGGGGACGCCAAGTCCAAGAAACGACAATGTCGCTTCAAGTGCGATGGCGTGACCGACCTCTATTGGTACCAGCGTGAGTGCTGGAGCTATGCTGTTGGGCAGAAGATGCCGGAATATGACCGTGAAGGTCGGCAATCGCAGCAGATGGGCGGCGTCCATATAGGATTTGCCTCGTTCACTCAGCGCCACAGCGCGGGCGACACGCGCATAATTGGCCCATTGGACAATGATAAGAGCCAGTATAATACGGTCGATGCCAGGACCGAGTGTAACGATGGCTATCAGAGCGATCAGGATCGAGGGCAGGCTCAAAAACAGATCAACCGTCCGCATGATGACGACGTCGATTTTGTTGCCGAAATAAGCCGACATCACGCCTGCTGTCAGTCCGATCATTCCGGCGATCCCAGTGCTGACAAGCGATACGATGAGACTGACGCGCAAGCCGTAAAGGATGGTGCTCGCAATATCACGTCCCAGACCGTCGGTGCCCAGAAGATAGACATAGCCACCACTTCCTATCGTACCAGGCTGAGAAGAAGCCTCCCAGCCGAAAACCTGTAGAGGATCATAGGGGTTTTGTGGTGCAATAAGCGGCGCTGCAATTGCGAGAAGGACAAAGAACGCGAAAATAACTGTCGACGGCGTTCGGGGAAGCCAGGAAGGGCTCTTCCATAATTTCCGGAGAGTTTCGGTTTTCATGGCAGTTTACCTTTGTGAAGAATGGCGTATGCGTGGATCAATAATCGCATGGAACAGATCAACGAGTGCGTTGAGAACGACGAATGTGACGGATACAAATGTCAGGGTGGCCATCACGACAGGTCGGTCGAGAAGTTGGATCGAGTCGATGAGCAGCTTGCCGATACCGGGCCATGCGAAGATCGTCTCGACCACCACTGCGAAGGCTAGCAATGCGCCAAATTGCAGGCCTATCACCGTTACGATCGGCACACTGATATTGGGCAGCGTATGTTGAAACAGAATCCGTTTGGGTGAGAGGCCTTTTGCCCGGCAGAACCTTATGAAGTCGAGGCTTTCCACTTCAACTGTACCGGCGCGCGTCAGCCGGGCAATCAGCGCAATGTTGGGAATTGCCAGCGAAAGAGCGGGAAGGATGAGATGCTTCAAACCGTTGCCGGTCAGAACGCTCCATTCTATCTCTAATAATCGCGCTGTGTCGCCGCGGCCGCCGGAAGGAAACCAACCCATCATGACCGCACCTGCAAGGATCAGAACCATGCTCAGCCAGAAGGCAGGTATACTGAGGGCAAAGACACTTGCTCTCAGAACGATCCGGTCGATGAGCGATCCCTGCATGCGACCGGCAAGGAGGCCAAGCAGAACTCCTGTAGGTGCTGCAATCATCATGGCAGTCGACGCAAGTTCAAGCGTCGCAGGAAGCTTGATCATTACCAGCTGAAGTGCCGGCAGATGATAGATGTATGAGATTCCGAATGACCCCGTGAGCAAGGACTTCAGAAAAATCAGGTATTGTTGCCACATGGGCTGATCGAGTCCGAGCGCGATTGTCGCGTTACGAATATCTTCCGCAGTAGCTGTCTCCATATTCACAATATTGAAGACTGGGTTTCCAATGCTGTGTATTCCGACGAAACCGATCAGGGACATAACGAACAGCAACATGATAGCTTGTCCAAGTCGACCGGTGATGGCAGCGATCAGGCTCATGGTCACTCTCCCGCCGGAACAGCTTGCATGGCCGTCGTCCATCCGCGGGGATGAACATGATAAGAGGCGACACGCTGTCCGTATCCGGCAATATGATGGAAATGGTAAAGCGGAATGATTGGATACTCACTCATCACCAGTTCTGTTGCCCGGGCGACAGCTTCGTCCCGCTCTGGCCCAACTTCGATTGTTTCTGCTTTGGCAAGGGTGTCGTCGAACTCGGTGTTGCGATAATCGCCATAGTTCAGCGAGCCGGTTTTTCGTTCATCATTCTTTGATGCCACTACCGCATCAAGACAGATTGTTACTGCGTCACCGGAACAGCCGGCATACCAGACGGGATAATCACCCTGGGTGAGCTGGTTTGCGTAAACCGAATAAGGCGCGACGACTGGTTTCACTCTAACACCTATCCGCGCCCAGTTTTGTGCTACCGACTGCAGGGATTCACTGTCTCCGGGGTAACGGCCTCCGGGACCGCCGAGCTCGAGATTGAAGCCATCCCTGAAACCTGCTTGTGTCAGCAACTCTCTGGCACCGTCATAATCAGGCTGTGTGACCAAGAGCTTCTCAGAGGTGCCGGGCATGCCGGTTGGAAACAGTTGCGACGCGGGGCTGCCATAGCCCATCAAAATCTTCTCCGCGAGGAAATCGCGATCAGTTGCAATTGTGAGTGCTTTCCGGACGCGCACATCACGAAACGGGTTCGCGATAGGCTCGCCGGATTTGTCTGTCACGCCAGGCAGCTTCTGCCGACCAATATCAAATTGCAGGAAGTTGGAACGGGCAGCACTGGTGCTCTCAATTCTGGCACCGCGCCGCTTAAGCATTTCCACATCGCGTGCTGGGATAAAATCGGCAAGATCAACGTCACCTGTGGTGAGTGCTGCAACGCGAGCAGCAGGGCTTTCGATAATCCTGAGCGTAACATCAGACCAGGCCGGTCGCTTGCCCCAGTAATCATCGTTACGAACGAGTTTCAGTGTTTCTCCGGATTGCCAGCTGTCGAACTTATAAGGCCCGGTACCTATCACCGCCGTGCCACGGTTCATTTCATCGGTGGTTTTGAAGCGGTTGTCGTCGTGCTGGACGATAAAGATGGAAGCAAGTGACAGCGGTAGGGTCGGAGAGGCTTCATTTGTTTCGAACACGACCGTATGCGGATCAGGTGCTGTGACCTTGCTGATTACCTGCGTATAGGCCGCTAATCCTCCGCTTGGCGGCTTCAGAAACTGCTGAACCCGCTCAATAGTTGCGATGACATCCCGCGACGTAAAAGGCGATCCATCATGAAACTTCACGCCCTCGCGAAGCTTGAATTCCCATTTTTTGTCTGAAAGGCGTTTCCAGGACGTCGCTAGTCCTGGCTTGGGTTCCATAGTTTCGTCCTGATAGACCAGACGCTCGAAAATATGGGAAAGAAGTGAAGTGTTTTCGTTGAGATCCGCATAATGCGGGTCCAGAGTCATCAGTTTGTATGCGGTCGCGACTTTTAGTGTCTGTGCGTCCGCTGTTGTGACTGCCAGACCTCCAAGCATAGAAATGCCCATGCCCGCGCTAAACAGCGCGCGGCCAATAATGTCAAAAAATGTCATCGAATTGCTCCCTAAGGTGTTTCGCTACACGCCCTCACTTGGGGCAGTGCATCTCCCGCGAATAAATTTTCCTCCTAGACCGGGCATGTTTTTCCCGGTCGACTAGCACTCTTGTACGTTTGTAGAGTTTACTCTGTAGTGGAATACTCGACATAGCGCAATAAGTTCACGCATGAAAGAGCGTGATATCTTTGCCAGGAACCTGTTTCAGTTGAGAAGCGCCCGAGACCTCTCTCAGGAAGAGCTGGGTTTTCGCGCCGATCTACATCGCTCAACGATCCAAAAACTGGAAAACCGCAAGCACTCGCCTACTTTGAAGAACCTCGTCAAGCTGGCAGCTGCGCTTGAAGTCACCGTCGATGAACTGATCAGAGATCGTTAGGAGAACCGGCGTTTGTTTCCTCAGCCATCCTCATCAGATCAGCAAGCACGGAACGAAGTGGCGGCCAGGGGAACTCGTCACAATCAGGGGCAAGCACGCCCAGCGTTATCAGAACGTGCAGTTTTGCCATCGCGCCCAGTACGGACAACGACGGCGTATTCCAAAGCTCCCGCGCTGTTGCCTGTTCACGATCGGAAGCTTCACTTTCTGCTCGAAGTGCGCGACTATAGCCAGAAAGAATGTCCGCCGCATTGCGCAGGGAGAAGTGCTCTTTCAATCGATCCTTTGCTTCCGCGCAGGCTTCAGCCTGATCTGGACCAGATAGAAACATTTCAATGTGTGTGTCGCTGGATACAGAAACCAGTCCATGCCCAGGCGCATCAATCTGGATATAGGGCTCACCAACTTCAGCGAGCATTTTTCTCTCGAGAAATTGCTGCAGCCGACAGAGCTGGCAGAATTCAGCGTAGGCGTGCTGCCAGATTTCCCATTTTTTCACTGCAGGGTCAGTATCGCGATCAGGTTTATTCGGTACTGACTTGCGGGAAAGGAATTCTTCAACTGAGGAAAGAAGGTTTCTATGGGTACGTGAAGGCAAAGTTCTGCTATTCTCAGAATCAGCCATGATCCGAGCTCCTATAAGCTTGGTAGTGGTCAGGTCGTGTCGGGTGGTACGAACACTCGGCACGGCCGCTAGAGCCGCAATCATACAGGTATTTGCTCAACGTGCAACCATATTCACTACAGTGTTGTGATATTAATGGCCTTCAATGTAGGTTAGCACGTGTCGCATTAGGGTGGGGTGTAAGAGAATTAGCAGATGCTTCCACCGTCTCAACCCAAACCATTGTGCGTCTCGAAAGGGGTGAACAACTTCGGCGAGCAACACTTGAACGTATAAAGAACGTACTGGAAGAAGCGGGTATAGCATTCATTTCCGACGAAGACGGTAGAGGCTTTGGAATATTGATTAAAGGGCCAGCAGAATAGGTGTACAGGACCGGGCTGGTCGGAGCTATTCCGAGGTTTACAGCAAAACTAAAAGAACAAATTATAGCGTTTTTTATGCTTTCAGAGATTCATGTAAAAGGTTCATGCCATATAGGAAACGCTTTTTTGAAACGTTTTAATACAAAGTATCAGGCCGTAATTAGAGGCCAAAATTATTCAAGTAACCACATCTCGTAATTTCAAATCCTATCCCATGACCTGAAAGCCTTCTCCTCATCCCATCATGCAGCGGCCCTGCGCTGACCGCGAAGAAAAGCGAGTGACCTCGCAGGGTGGTATGATCCAAAAATTGAATCAGAAGCAGCTTGACTTCAACGACCCCAATCAGAGAAGGCTCTGAGCTCCTAAACTCCCTCCAAAATATCCAATTTCTGTTAGCAATATCCAATAACAGTTGAATACAGCCCTAAATCATATATTGAGAAATTTACTCAACTTTTAGCCAGCAAGTCCCAATAGGCAAGCCAGCGATAATGCAATGCTTATCTTGGGGACATCATGCTGGGGACTTCGTCTTTCCAAAAATCCGTCAACCGTCGTTGGTTGAAGATGTTTTCTGCCTCTGTCGCACTCTGCGTAGCCTCGCAGGCACATGCTCAAACGGCCCAGAAAGTGGAAGCTGTTCAGCAGAACCAGCACACCGACGGCGAAAGTTCTGAGCCTATCAAACTCAAAACAATTACGCTTTCAGCCGAGCGCGCTGCCAAGAATGTGCTTGACGTTCCGATGTCCATCAGTGTGATTGATCGTGATACGCTGGACCGTCATCAGGTACGCGATATTCAGGATATGGTGCGGTATGAACCGGGTGTAAGCGTTGATCGACAAACGTCGCTGACCAATCCTTTCGGGCAGCTCAACAGCTTCAATATTCGTGGTGTCGGTGGCAACCGTGTGCAAATCCTTGTCGATGGTGCGCGCGTTCAGGAACGCATCACTGATGGTAGCCGTGATTTCGTTGATCCTTTCAATATGAAGTCGGTTGAAATCACACGGGGTCCGAATTCCGTGCTGTGGGGTGCGGATGCACTGGGGGGCGTCGTGTTCTTCCGGACACTGGACCCGGAAGATTTGCTGGACGGCACAAAGCCTTGGGCGGTTGAAACCAAGTTCAGTTATGACAGCTTCGACAAGTCGTTCCGTCAACAGATTACTGGGGCAGCCGAGGCGGGTGATTTCAAGGTTTTGGGTAGTTTCGGACATATGAGTGCGTCAGAACCGGACATGCGTAAGGCGCGCGCCGATGGCGGCATCTGGGGTTGTCCGCGTGAGTCTATCTGGCCGTGCAATAAAGCCTCTCCGATGGATACGGATTCCTATAACAGCCTGATGAAACTTCAGTGGAATCCGTCGGCCGATCATGAGTTTAAACTGACCGGCGAATGGTTCGAGCGTAACACCGACGTCGATCAGAAATATGATTCCGGTGCTGCCAATGCGCTCTATGCAAGCATGCCGGCCTATTATAGCTTTTATTATGAGAATGAGAGCTGGGATCGTTCATTGAAAATGCAGCGGGCACGGTTTGCCCTTGATCATCGCTGGACGGTGGGAGCATCATGGCTTGATGAGGTGAAGTGGAACATTTCCTATTCGCCGCAGAAGCGCGATACGACCAGCAATCAGATCCGCAATTATTCGCTTCTTGCCACTCCGCGTCGCGAAAGGCGCATCCAGATCCGCAATTACAGCGAAGATTTTCTGCAGGCCGATGTTCAGCTGACCTCATCTTTCGATCTTGGCCAAACCAACCACAAACTCATTTATGGTTTTGCGGGTGATATCACCAAGAGCAATTATGATGGCGAGAATATTACCACCAATCTGAATACCGGCGTTACGACCGTTGTAATTGCCCACCCCTGCATTCTTGGTCTTGCCATTGCCTTGAAAGTCTGAATCCATGTGCGTCATGGAACGCACCGAATTACAGCAGTTGAGCAAGGACGAACTGATTGAACTGGTTC